>JBKQSL010000160.1:0-20134 GCA_052143655.1 Streptosporangiaceae bacterium
CCCGGCCGCCCGGCGACACCGCCCAGGAGGCGGCGCTCCGCGAGGCGGCGAGCCGGGCGGGCCTGCCGGTCTTCGTGCACGCGCCGTACTTGATCAACCCCGGATCCCCGGACCCGGTGACGGCCGAGCGGTCGGCCGCGGCCATCGTGGCTTCGATCCGGTGCGGGGCGGTGATCGGCGCCCGGGGCGTCGTCGTCCACACCGGCTCGGCGGTCGATGGCGATCGCGCCGCGGGGCTGCGGCGGGCCGCGGAATGCCTGCGGCCCGTGCTGGACGCGATCGGGCCCGGTGATCCGGACCTGCTGCTGGAGCCCATGGCCGGGCAGGGCAGCATGCTCTGCGCGGCGATCGGCGAGCTGCGCCCGTACCTGGACGCGCTGGACTGGCATCCGCGGGCGGGCATCTGCCTCGACACCTGCCACCTGTTCGGGGCCGGCCACGACCTGGCCGCACCGGACGGCGTCGCGACGGCGCTCGCGGCGCTGAGCGCGGCGGCGCCTGGCCGTCTGCGGCTGCTGCACGCCAACGACGCCAGGGACCCGTGCGGCTCGCACAAGGACCGGCACGAGAACATCGGCAGCGGCCTGATCGGCGCCGATGCCTTCGGCCGGCTGCTGGTGCACCCGGCTACGGCGGGCGTGCCGTTCATCGTGGAGACGCCCGGCGGCGAGCACGGGCATGCCGCCGACATCTCCCGCCTCCGGGCGGTGCGCTAGGCTACGCCCGTGCGCGGAACGTACTGGTTCTTTTTTGGCTACCGACCCGGCCCAGGGACGGTCGCCCGCCAGCGCGCGCACTGACGCCAGGCGAGAGCAGCCAAGCCCCGGGCCGATCGGCCCGGGGCTTTTGTCATGACGGGAACTGGGAGGTTTCCATGGTGGTGGTGATGGCCCCGGAGGCAACGCAGGACGATATCGACGCCATAATCGGGCTGGTCCGGTCGGCCGGCGGCGAGGCGTTCGTCAGCCGCGGAGTGTCCCGCACGATTGTCGGCCTGGTCGGGGACGTCGAGCAGTTCGGCATGCTCAACCTGCGCCGTCGCAGCGGGGTCAGCGACGTGGTCCGGATCTCGGTACCGTACAAGCTGGTCAGCCGGGAGCACCACCGCAGCCGGTCGGTGATCGGGGTCGGCGGGGTGCCGATCGGGCCCGGCACGGTCACGCTCATCGCCGGGCCGTGCACGGTCGAGAATCCCGAGCAGACGCTGGAGGCGGCCCGGATGGCCCAGGCCGCCGGGGCCTCGATGCTGCGCGGCGGCGCGTACAAGCCGCGGACCTCCCCCTACGCGTTCCAGGGCCTGGGCGAGACCGGCCTGAAGATCCTCGCCGATGTCCGGGCCGAGACCGGGCTGCCCGTCGTCACCGAGGTCATCGACCCGGCCAGCGTGGACCTGGTCTGCTCCTACGCCGACATGCTCCAGGTCGGCACCCGCAGCATGCAGAACTTCGCGCTGCTCCAGGCGGTCGGCTCGGCGGGCAAGCCGGTTCTGCTCAAGCGCGGCATGAACGCCACCATCGAGGAATGGCTGATGGCCGCCGAGTACATCGCCCAGCGCGGCAACCTCGACATCGTGCTGTGCGAGCGCGGAATCCGCACGTTCGAGACCGCCACCCGCAACACGCTGGACATCAGCGCCGTGCCGGTCGCCCAGCGGCTGTCGCACCTGCCGGTCATCGTGGACCCGTCGCACTCCGGCGGCCGCCGCGACCTGGTGCTGCCGCTCAGCCGGGCCGCCATCGCCGTGGGCGCGGACGGCCTGATCATCGACGTGCACCCGCAGCCCGACATCGCCCTCTGTGACGGCGACCAGGCGCTCACCGATTCCGACATCCGCGAGCTGGGGCAGATGATGGCGGCCCTGCCGCAGGCGGTCGGCCGCACGCTCACCCCGGCCCCGCGCCCGGCCAGCGCGGTCTGAGCCCGCGGTGCGCGGGCACATCGGCCCAGCCGGGCGGCTGTACGCCTGGGCCTACGACCGGGCGATGGCCAGCGGGGAGCACGCCCTGCTGGGCGAGCAGCGGCAGGCGCTGCTCGCCCAGGCGCGCGGAGTTGTCGTGGACGCGGGCGCAGGCACTGGCGCCAACCTCCCGCATTACCACTGGGACCAGGTGTCGGAGCTGGTGCTGGTCGAGCCGTCGGCACCGATGCTGGCGCGCGCCTGCCGCCGGGCCGCGGCGCTCGGCATCCGCGTGCGGGCCGAGCACGGGCCGGCCGAGCAACTCCGGCTGGCCGGCGACAGCGCGGACACGGTGGTGTTCACCCTGTCGCTGTGCACCATCGGCGACCCGGCAGCCGCGCTGCGCGAGGCCCGCCGGGTGCTGCGGCCCGATGGCCGGCTGCTCGTGCTCGAGCATGTCCGGGCGGCTGAGCCGAGGCTGGCCCGGTGGCAGGACCGGCTCAGCCCGGTGTGGGGCGCGGTCAGCGGCGGCTGCCGCCTGAACCGTGACACCCGGGCCGAGATCCAGGCGGCCGGGTTCGCCTTCGACACGGTCGCCGATGCCGCCGACCCTCGGATCCCGGTGGCGCTGATCCGGCGCCAGCTGATCGGCGTAGCGCGGCCGTGCTGAATCAGAGCTGTGCTGCATCAGAGCTGTGCCGAATATCACGGCTGTGCTGAATATCTCAAGCGTGCCGGGCCTGCGCCTTGCGGGTGCTACAGGCTGGCGACAGCCGGGATCACCTCGCTGCC
This sequence comes from Streptosporangiaceae bacterium, assembly GCA_052143655.1. Classification (GTDB taxonomy): domain Bacteria; phylum Actinomycetota; class Actinomycetes; order Streptosporangiales; family Streptosporangiaceae; genus CAVSUR01. Next base: position 2,690 of record JBKQSL010000160.1, read on the forward strand.
GATGACCTCCAGCGGGCGGATGCTCCAGACGCCCGGCACGCCGCCGATCGCCGCCGAGAACCCCATCTCGGCGAGCCGGCCCAGGTCGTCGACGACCTTCTGGGCGTTCTCCCCCCGCTCCCCCACGTCGAAGACGAAGTAGCAGGTCTTGCGGATCTCGTCGTAGTCGCGGCCCTCGGCCTCGCAATGCCCGCGCAGCACGTCCAGCTTGTGCGCCAGGTCCGGGCCGGGGAACAGGTTGCACGCCTGCCCGTACCGGGCTACCAGGCGCAGCGTCTTGCGCTCTCCCGAGCCGCCGATCATGATCGGCGGATGCGGCTGGGACAGCGCCTGCGGGGAGTTCAGCGGCCGGTCCAGCGAGTAGTGCCGGCCCCGATACGGCGACTCGTCGCCGTCCCACATCTGCAGGCAGATCTGCAGCGCTTCCTCCAGGCGCTCGAACCGCTCGGCTAGCGGCGGGAACGGGATGCCCAGGCCGCGCGACTCCTCCTCGTTCCAGGCGGCGCCGACACCCAGCCAGGCCCGGCCGCCGGACAGCACGTCCAGCGTCGTGACGATCTTCGCGAGGATGCCGGGATGCCGGTACACCACGCCGGTGACCAGGGTGAGCAGCCGGGCTCGGGACGTGCAGGCAGCCAGGTAGCCGAGGGTGGCATAGGCCTCGAGCATCTCCCGCTCGGGCGGCCCGATCACGCCGATCTGGAAGAAGTGATCCATCACGGCCAGGTACTCAAAGCCGGCGTCGTCGGCGGTCCGCGCGACGGCGGCGAGGTCGGCGCCCAGCCGGGCCGGGCCGCCGGGTGAGCTGAAATCCGGGATCTGCAAGCCGATCTGCACCGATACCTCCATCAGCGGGGTGTGGTCGGCGCGGGCCGCGGCCGTGGCCCTGTCGCCCGCGCTGCTACCGGGAGCATTTCACACGCCTTTCCGCCGCGGCCGGGCTGCGGCCAGTCTCGCGGCGCGACGGCGTCCTGGCGGAAGCCGAGCGGATTACGTACTAGCCTTGCCAGTGTGCGGGTCATCTGATGGTCATTAGACGGTCAGGGACGCGCCAGTAAGCGGGAGGTCACCGGTGCGCAAGCCATCTGCGGCGGCGGTCACGGCGGGAGCACTCGCCGCTGCGCTGCTGCCGCTGGCCCTGGCGCTGCCGGCGACCGCGGCGCAGGCAGGAGCCACGACAGCGGGAGGACCAGCTGGCCTGGCCCGGGCTGCGCTCATCTGGGTGCCGGCGGGCGGCAGGGTCCCGTCAGCGGGCAACTCCCCGGCCCTGCCGATGCGGCCCCGGGAGCAGTCCGGCTGGCGGCTCGCCGCCGCCCTGCATTCCGGGCGGGCCGAGAGCCTGTCCGGCTACCCGGCCGTCATCGCCCCCGGCAGGCGCAGTGCCTGGGCCTTCGGCGGTACCAACCCGGGCGGCCCGAGCGTGCCGACGGCCGCGCGCCGGACCGACGGCCGCTGGCGGCCGGCCGCGCTGCCCGCCGGGCTGCGCGGCTTCATCATCTCGGCCAGCGCATCCGGACCTGACAACGTCTGGGCGGTCAGTTACCTGGGCAGCTACGTCCTGCACTGGGACGGCCGGCACTGGGCCGTGGCCCGCCGCTGGCGCGGCGGCGGCACCGCCGCGACCGTCGTCGCGCTCAGCCGGTCCGATGTATGGGTCTTCGGCACCGGGCCGCAGTCGGCCGCCTGGCGCTTCAACGGCCGTACCTGGCGCCAGGAGGGCGGCTGGGCCAGGCGGGTGTCCCGGGCGAGCGGGCTGGGCCGCCATGTCATCTGGGCGCTCGCGCGCACCGCACGAGGCGAGCGCGTCGTGCGCTACCGGGATGGCCGGTGGGCGCCAGTGGCTGCCGGGCCGGAGCTGGCCAAGGCGCAGCTTTCCAACATCCTTGCGGTGCCAGGGCGGGGTGTCTGGGTGACCGGCACCACCCGCAGCGGCTCCCGGCTGGTAGCGGCGCGCTCGGACGGCCGCCGGTGGACCCGCTTCACCGCGCCGTGGGGAGCCCGCCCGGAGCGCTTCGCGGCCGACGGCCGGGGCGGCATCTGGATCCCGACCGTGTCCGGGGCGCTGACCAGCACCCGGTGGATCATGCACGTGACCGGGTCGGGTCACTGGTCCCGGATCGCGGTCAGCGCGGGGACCGACGCGAGCATCAGCGACCTGGCACTGATTCCCGGCACCCGGTCGCTGTGGGGCAGCGGCGGGCTGCTGCGCAAGACGGCCGGGGACGCCGCGATCTGGGCCTACGGCCGGGATCCGCGGCGCGGACGGCACCGCTAGCATCGGGCTCAGCCGGCCACCGGCGGTCTCATCGGCCTTCGCAGCGGCAGTGACGCTCATGAACAGGTCCGCACGGTTAGCAGTACGCTTCACGTCGGCCGTCGCGGCGCCCCTGGCCGCCACCCTGCCCGCCCAGCCCGCCGTGCCGCCCGATCCGCGGCGGTTCGGCCAATTGCCGCCTTAGCCCCCGGCGCGGCACCGGGACACCAGATACTGATGCGTATTACCGTGCAGCGGATGGCCCGGCAGCTGAGGAGAGACATGCGGTCCTGCGCCTCATGCGGCCGTCAGGCCCTGCCGGCGGCCCGGTTCTGCACCGATTGCGGCCTGCCGCTGGCCGGTGAAGTGCCCGGCGCGGCCGTGGCGGACGCTGACCCGTTCGGCTACCTGTACGCGCCGCAGAGCGCACAACAGCACTGGCCGCAGCCCGAGGCTGGGTGGCAGGGCAGCCAGCCCGAGGCCGGGTGGCAGGGCAGCCAGCCCGAGGCCGGGTGGCAGCACTGGCCGCAGCCCGGGAGCGCCTCGCAGCCCGAGAGTCCCTGGCGGGACCGCGCGCGGCCGGGATCCGGCGGCCGGGCTGCGGCCGCGGCCCAGCGGGCCCGGCACCGGCTGCGCTGGCCGGTGGCCCTGGCCGTCGCCCTGGTTCTGGCCGTGGCTGCGGGCGTGGCGGCCGTCCTGCACGAGCACGGCCTGCAGCGGGCTGCCTCGGCGGCGAGCGGACAGCAGCTGGCGGCCGCCACGCCCGGGCGGCGCCAGATCGCGCATCGCGGCCCGGCGGCCCGGCGGGTACTGGTCAAGATCACCAGCCGGGCAGCCGGGCAGCCCGGCGCGCGCCGGGTGGCCCGGTTCGCGGGCCGGTACTTCGCCACCATCAACCACCATGACTACGCGGCTTACCGGCGCCTGCTCACGCTGGCCCTGCGAGACCGGCTCACCCCGCAGGCGTTCGCGGCGGGGTATGCCACCACCCGCGACTCCAGCGCGGTGCTGCACAGCCTGTCCGCCGCGCCCGGCGGCGCGCTGGCGGCCGCCGTGACGTTCACCAGCCATCAGCGCCCGGCCGACAGCCCGGCGCATGCGGCGTGCACGGCGTGGCGGATCGTGCTGTTCCTGGAGCGCAGCGGGCGCAGTTACCGGATCGGGCCGCCGCCAGCGTCCTATCACGCCACCTACCGCGCCTGTGCCTGACCGGGATAGAGCCGGTCTCGTTCATGGCCGGACCGCGCCAGTGACCAGCCAGGCATCGCTGCGGGCGCGCAGCACCAGGGTGGCGAACCGCGCCCCCAGCCACACGCTGTAGGCCAGCCAGACGGCGGCCAGGCCACCATCCGCCGCCCGCACGACGCCCAGCGCCGCCAGGTAAACTGCCAGCGTGATCACCCCGGCGACCGCGAGGTAGCGCTGATCCCCCGCGCCGATCAGGACGCCGTCCAGCACGAATACCACCCCGGCAGCCGGCTGCTGCAGCGCCACCACGATGAGCACCTGCAGCAGCAGCGCCGCCACTGCCGGGCGCACCCCGAACAGGGCAGGCACCAGCGGCCGGACGGCGAGCAGCAGCAGGCCGAACACCGTCCCGCACACCACCCCCCAGCCGATCATGCGCCGGGTCGCGGCGCAAGCTCCGCCAGCGTCGCCGGCGCCCAGGTACCGCCCGGTGATGGCCTGTCCGGCGATCGCGATGGCATCGAGCGCGAACGCCAGCAGCGTCCAGATCCGGAACGCGACCTGATGGGCGGCTATCGCGACGTCGCCTAGCCGGGCGGCGACCGCAGTCGTCACCACCAGGACAGCCTGCAGAGCGAGCGTGCGGACGAACAGGCCCCAGGCCGCGGCGGCCGCCGCGCGCAGCCCGGCACCATCCGGGCGAAGGCCCACCCGGCCCGGCGCGCCCCGCGGGTGATCATGACCAGGTAGACGGCCGCCGCGGCGGTCTGCGCGATGACCGTGCCCGGGGCCGACCCGGCCAGGCCGAGCCGCAGGCCGAGCACCAGGACCGCGTTCAGCACAATGTTGACGGCGTTGGCGGCCACCGACACCACCAGCGGCGTGCGGGTGTCCTGCAGGCCGCGCAGCACCCCGGTGCCCGCCAGGGTGATCAGCATGAACGGCGCGCCGAACAGGCTGATGCGCAGGTAGATGACCGCCCCGGCAGCGACAGCGGGTGACGCGCCGAAGACGGAGATCAGCTGGGGGGCGCTCGGCCACGCCACCGCGAGCACTCCGGCCCCGATCAGCGCGGCCAGCCACAGCCCGTCGACGCCCTGCCGGATCGCCTCCCGGTGCTGCCCGGCGCCGAGATGGCGGGCCACCGCGGCGGTGGTGCCGTAGGCGAGGAAGATCGAGATGCTGACCAGGGCGGTGAGCGCCTGGCTCGCCACTCCCAGGCCGCCGAGCGGCACGGTGCCGATCCGGCCCACGATGGCCGAGTCGGCCAGCAGGAACAGCGGCTCGGCGACCAGCGCGCCGAAAGCCGGAATGGCCAGCCGCAGGATCTCCCGGTCCTGCTCGCCGAACCGCGCAGGACGGCGCTGCCCCTAGGGCTGCGTGCCGACGGCCGGGCTTTCCGCGGCCGACCCGGGCTGCGCTGGGACGCCATCGTGAGCGGGCGCTGCGCCGCGAGCCGCCTCGCCTGCGCCAGCAGGCTTGTCTACCTCGGCAGGCTTGTCTACCTCGGCAGGCTCGTCATCCCCGGCAGGACTGTCCGCAGCGGGCTCGCTGCCCGGGGCAGATTCCGCCACGGCCACGGCCACGGCAGCCGGGCGCCCGCTGCCCACGATCCCGAAGCACAGGGCGACCGCCATGGCGAACAGCGGGACAGTCGGCAGCGCATACCGGTAGGTGTAATCGTGCTCGGCGATCGGCACCACCAGCGCGACCGCCGCCGATACCCACAGCAGCGCGGCGGGCCAGTTCCGCCAGCGCGGCAGCAGGATCCCGGCCAGGCCGGCCAGCACGGTCAGGCCGAACAGCCAGGCCGGCAGGTTGGCCACCCGCTGGTAGCCGCGGGTCAGGTGCGCCCAGGGATTGACCAGCCGGGCGCCCAGGTGGCTGCCCAGGTACGGGCCGATCCCGTTCAGGTTGCCCTGGTAGTCGCGCACCGCGGCGAGCGCGTACCGCCCGTTGGCGGGCCCGAGGCTCGTTGTGTGCGACTGACCGAGCTGGAACAAGAACGTGTCGTTGAAGACGAACGGCTGGATCAGCTGCCTGCCGACGATATGCAGGTACGACAGCGGCTGGGCCTCGATCGCCTTGATCGCGAACTTCTGGGCGCGGGCGTTGTTGGCCGTGGTGAACGCCGCGACGTCAGGCCTGAGCCCCTGCACGGTGAGCGGCTTGCCCAGCCACATCCAGGCCTTGTGGTCCCACAGGTAGTCCTTTGGCGGCGGCCGGTCCGCCACCGGTCTGTTCAGGTAGCCGGGCTGCTTGTTCGGGCACAGCGCCACCAGGTCGGCGGGGGGCTTGATAACCGAGCAGTTCGCGAACGACATCGTGCGCGACCACAGGAACAGGCCGTTGCTGTCGGTCAGGTTCAACGAGCCGGACGAGGACGCGAACCAGCCCATGTAGGCCAGCACCGGGATGGCCCCGCCGGCCAGCAGCGCCAGGGCCCGGCGCCAGCCGGCCCGCACGACCAGCACGTAGATCACCATCAGCAGCAGCAGCGGCAGGGTGGTGGGCCGGACGATGACTGACAGGGCCAGCAGCACCCCGGCGACTGCGCAGCGCGCGGCCGACGGATTGCGGTCCCACAGCAGGACTGCGTAGCTGACCACCAGCAGCCCGAGGGCGAGGAAATCCGCCATGATCAACTGCTCGGCGAAGATCTCGGAAATCGCGAACAGCACGGGCACGGCGGCGACCGTCGCCACCCAGGGGCGGACGTTCCACCGTCGCAGCACGGCATACAGCGCGATAGCCACTCCCAGGCCGAGCAGGTGCTGGATGCCGACCACCAAGGCCAGCGAGTGGAACGGCCACAAGATCCATAGGAACAGCGAGTACCCGCTGGTGTTCACCGGGTCCGGCTGGAGGTGGGTCGCGTTCCACAGGTAGTCGAAGGTGTCGAGCTTGAACAGCACCGCCGGCTGGTAGCCGAGCATCGACACCACGCGCGGGATGATGGACAGTACCAGCGCTGCCGAGAACAGCCAGTTACGCCGGATGACGTGCGGCAGCCGGCCCACCGCCGCGAGCATCCGCCGCGGCAGTGACCCGCTTCCGCCTGGTGCCGCCGTGCCAGGCTCGCCCGCGCCGGCGCGGTCCGCCTCCCTCAGCATTAGGTCCCTCTCCTGTCGCCCCGGCTCTGATCATCCCGGCCGCTTGTCATCCTGGCCGTCTGTGCCGCCCGGCGGTGCCCTGCCCGGGCGGAGGCGCGATCACTTGCGGCGTCAGGACCGGGCACACAATAGCCCGTTTACGGCGGCTGCGGGCGCGCTTGACATAACAGTGCTGTCACCAAGCCCGCACCCGCAGCCGTCTGCCTAGCAGGGCTCCTGCTAGGAGCACGCTAGCCGAAATCTGCGACTGGGACCGCCAGCACCGCCCGGTTAGCCGAAGAAGACTTCCGCCTCGGCGTACCGCTCCTGCGGCACGAGCTTCAGCTCGCGGGTCGCCTCCGACAGCGGCACCAGGACGATGCCGGTCCCGCGCAGCGCGACCATCTTGCCGAAGTCACCGTCGGTCACCGCCCGGATGGCGTGCACCCCGAAGCGGGTCGCGAGCACCCGGTCGTAGGCCGTCGGCGTGCCGCCGCGCTGGATGTGCCCGAACACCGCGACCCGCGCCTCCTTGCCGGTGCGCCGCTCGATCTCGTCGGCCAGCAACTGCCCGACGCCGCCGAGGCGTACGTGGCCGAACGAGTCCAGGCGCTGGTCGGTGACCTCATCACCGGACGCCACCGGGTGCGCGCCTTCGGCCACCACCACGATCGGCGCGTACCGGGTCTGGAACCTGTGCTCCACGTAGGAGCACACCTTCTCGATGTCGAACGGCTTTTCCGGGATCAGGATCACGTTCGCGCCGCCGGCCATGCCCGCGTGCAGCGCGATCCAGCCCGCGTGCCGGCCCATGACCTCGACAATGAGCGCCCGGTGGTGACTCTCGGCGGTCGTGTGCAGCCGGTCGATGGCCTCCATGGCGATGTTGACGGCGGTGTCGAAGCCGAAGGTGTAATCGGTCGCGCCGAGGTCGTTGTCGATGGTCTTCGGCACGCCGACCACGTGCGCGCCCGCCTCATGCAAGGTGGCCGCCACGCCCAGGGTGTCCTCGCCGCCGATCGCGATCAGCGCGTCCACGCCCAGGCTGGCCAGGTTGTCGGCGATCCGCTCGATCCCGGACCGGCCGCCCTCGGCAGCCGACTCCGCCCGCGGATTGGTCCGCGACGACCCGAGTATCGTGCCGCCGCGCGGCAGGATCCCGCGGACCGCCTGCACGTCCAGCGGGACCGTGTCACCCTCCAGCGGCCCGCGCCAGCCGTCCCTGAAGCCGATGAACTCGTGCCCGGACTCGGCCACGCCGGTGCGCACCACCGCCCGGATCACCGCGTTCAGGCCCGGGCAGTCGCCGCCGCCGGTAAGAACTCCGACTCGCATGAGTCTCCCTCCGAGTTTTGCTCGCCACCATGCACAAGGTCCGGCCGCTTGCACGCTTCCCGCCCGACAGACTAGTGCCATGGGCAGGCTCGCGACCGAAGCGGGAACAACTGGCCCTACCGCTCTGGCCGTCGGCCCGGACGGCCCCGGTGGCCGGCCGGGATGCACCAGGTTCCGCTAGTACGTCCCGCCGCCGGGGGCCGGGCCGGGCACAAGCCGTAGGCAGCTGGCAGGCGGCGCTGGCCCGGGCCGGTTCAGGTGACCTGGCCGGGTCCGGCATGCGACGATTCTGGGCACGAGCGAGCGGCCGCCGCCGCGCCGGCGGCCCGAAAGGACCTGCCATGCCCGTGCTGCCCGGGGCAGAACCATTCCGCCACGACGGCGGTCCCACCGCCGTCTTGCTGTGCCACGGCTTCACCGGTAGCCCGCAGTCGCTGCGGTCGTGGGCCGAGTACCTGGCCGCTGCCGGCCTGACCGTGTCGCTGCCGCGGCTGCCCGGGCACGGCACGACCTGGCAGGAGATGGCCAGGACCCGGTGGGAAGACTGGTACGCCGAGGTTGACCGGGCCTTCGACGACCTGCGCGCCCGCGCCGACGAGATCTTCCTGACGGGCCTGTCGATGGGCGGCTGCCTGGCGCTGCGGCTGGCCGAGCTGCGCGGCACGGCGGTCAGCGGGCTGGTGCTGGTCAACCCGTCGCTGACCGCCGACACCAAGCTGTTTTTCCTGGCCCCGGTACTGAAGCTCGTGGTGCCGTCGCTGCCGGGAGTCGTCAGCGACATCAAGAACGAGCAGGCCGCCGAGCTCGGCTACAAGCGGGTTCCGGTGAAGGCGGCCGCGACGCTGCCGGGACTGTGGCGGATCACCCAGGCGCACCTGCGCGAGGTGACCCAGCCGGTGCTGGTGTACCGGAGCACGACCGACCACGTGGTGGGGCCGGCCAGCCTGCGGCTGCTGCAGGCGGCCCTTCCCGCCGGGCAGCTGGAGATCCGCGAGTGCCCCGACAGCTATCACGTCGCAACCCTGGACAATGACGCCCAGGCCATCTTCACTGGGAGCCTGGACTTCGTCCGCGCGCACAGTCGCGCGCGCGACTGAGGCCACCACAGCGAGCTCAGGAGACTGCAGCCAGCGGGCGCGGGGCACCCGGGGGAGGACGCGGGAGTTGGACGAAAAAGGCGGTGACGTGGACGGCAGCGTCAGCGGCGACGAGGCGGCGTGGCGGGACCTGATCGCCCGGTTCGACCAGCCCGTCGACGCTGACCCGGCCGCTGCGCCATGGCCGGAGGCGGAGAACCTGACGGGCCCGCCGCCCCGGCCGGGCGAGCCGGACCCGGCCGACCGCGGGCCGGCGACCACTCCGGCGGCGCCGCCGGGACCAGCCCCGGCGGCCGGCTCTGACCCGGGCAGCCAGGGACCGGCTGCCTGGCGGCCGGCCGGGCCGGGCCGGGCGCGGATCGTACGGGCGGCCGTCCCGCCGCCGGACTCGCCGGGCCGACCGGCGAACGGTGCCGGGGCTCCCGCCGAGCCCGGCGGCCTGCCCGGCGGCGCGCAGCCGGACGACGAACGGTACGTTCCGCCCCCGCCGCCGCCGCTGCCGCGGCTCGACCCGGTGGCCAAGGGCGCCTGGGTGGCCCTGTGCGGCGGCCCGGCCTACCTGCTCGTGGCCACCCTCGCCGGATGGCAGCTGCCGGCCTGGGCGGCGCTGCTGGCCGTGATCGCGTTCATCGGCGGCTTTACCGTTGTGGTCCTGCGCATGAACGACGGGCCGCCAGGTGACGACGGCGGCAACGGCGCCGTCCTGTTATGCCGGCCGGCTGCATAGCGCGGTCAGCTGCCGCTGAGCTCGTGCAGCCGGGCCAGGCAGGCGGCGCCGATCAGGCCTGCGTCGCTGCCGAGCTCGGCCAGCTTGATCTGCGCGACCGGCCGGTAGTGCCGGCCGGCCAGGTTGTGCGCGAAGGCCTCCCGGGCCGGGCCCAGCAGCAGCTCGCCAGCGTCTGAGACGCCGCCCCCGATCACGAAGCAACCCGGATCGAGTATCGCGGCGAGGTCGGCGAGCCCGGCACCGAGCCAGCCGCCCACGATCTCGAAGCAGCGCATGGCGCCAGCGTCGCCCTCGCGGGCCGCCCGGGTGATTACCGGGCCGGTGACGCGGTCGGGATCCCCGCTGGCCAGCTGCAGCAGCCGGACCGCGCCGCCCGGTGACCGGCGGGCGAACTCACGCGCCTCGAAGGCCAGCGCGCTGCCGCTGGCGTACTGCTCCCAGCAGCCCCGGTTCCCGCAGCCGCAGAGCCGGCCGTCCGGCACGACCCGGTAGTGCCCGGGCTCCCCCGCCACGCCCCAGCGGCCCCGGTACACCTCGCCGTCCAGCACGATGCCAGCCCCGATCCCGGTGCCGACCGTGATGAGCATCACATGATCCTCGCCGCGGGCGGCCCCCAGCCGGGTCTCCGCCCAGGCGGCGGCGTTGGCGTCGTTCTCCACCACCACCGGGACGCTGATGTGGCTTTCGACCTGCTTCTTGATCGGGTCGTCGCGCCAGGCGAGGTTCGGCGCGAACAGCACCGTGGACTGATCCTCATCCACGAATCCGGCCGCGCCGATGCCCACCGCTGCCACGTCGTGCCGGCTGAGCAATTCGGTGACCACCGCGCTGATCACCTCGGCCGTGTGCACCGGGCTGGCGGCGGGCGTGGACCGCTTGAGCTTCTCGATTATCGCGCCGTGCCGGTCGACGACGCCGGCGGCGACCTTCGTGCCCCCGACGTCAACCCCGATCGTCAGGCGCATCCGGCGGCCCCTCCTGTCCGGCCTCCGGGACGCTCGCCTCCGCCGGCCTGCTCTCGTCCGCCGGGAAACTCTCCGCTGGCGGGGCGCTGCCTGCTGCCGGGGCGCTGCCTGCTGGCGGGGCGCTGCCTGCTGGCGGGGCGCTGCCTGCTGGCGGGACGTTCTCGGCTGCCGTGGCATCGCCGGGGGCATGGTCCGCCACTGGAGCCTGGCCGGCTGACGGGGCCTGGTCAGCCGTCGCAGCCGGCCCGGAGCCGACCCGGGACAGCGCGGTGTCCAGCGCCTCCAGCGCGTCGCTCACCGCCAGCGCGACCGCGTCTCCGGCCCCGGCCAGCTGGGAACCGAGCCCGGGCCGGCTTTCCCGCATCCGGCGCGCTGCGCGGCAGATCGGGCACCAGGCACACTCGGGAGACTCCCCCACGCCGGGCGGCGGCTCGGTGGTCACGGTGGACCACACGTCCCCGGCGTCGGGCGGCTTGCCCCCGAGCGTCTTGCGCACCTGCCCGCCAAGCTCGCGGCGCAGGTTCCTGGCACCGGACCGCACCAGCCACCGCTGCAGGTCGGTGAGCAAATCGCCGCCGGCCGCGGGGCGGTCACGCGGCGTGCGGTCGGCGGACTGGCTGCCGCCCGCCTGCCGCTCAGTCATTTCCGGCTCCGTCGGTTCCGGTTCCCGGCTGGCCTGCTGCGGCCCGCTCGGCACGGGACTTCAGTCCCCTCAGCGCAGTATCGATGATCGTCTTCTCCGCTCGCCGCTTCAGCATCCCGAGCATCGGTACCCGGATTCCCACGGCCAGCTCATAGGTTACGTCCGTGCCGACACTGCGCTCGGCCAGCAGGTAGGCGCCCGACATCGCCGAGACCATGGACCCGGGCTCGGCCAGGTCCCAGCGCACCTGGGCGTCCCCGGCCCAGTCGTAGCGCAGCACGTAGCTGTCGCGCACCATCCCGGCGTCGAGCGTGAACCGGACCCGGGCCGCCCGGCCGTCCGCACCGGACTCCAGCACCTCCGCACCGCGCACGCCGTCTGCCCACTGCGGGTAGGCGGCAAAGTCGGCGATGATCTCCATCACGGTTCGCGCGGGCGCGGAGATCGCGATGCTGGCGCTTGTCCTGTCGGCCATGGACGGAGCGTACCCGGCCGGCCCCGCGGCCGGGGCGCGTCCCGGCCGCGCCGCCAGGCGGCCTCCAGGCGGCGCACCGGGCAGCCTCTGGCTGCCTCTCGCTGCCTCTGGCGGCGCGGCCCGGATGGGCGCGGGCGGCCCGGGCGTTGTACGGTCCAGAGCAGCGATCGCGCATACGCCTAGTAGCCAGGAGGGACCTTGCGCGAGTACAGCATCCCGCCGCTGGTGCGGATCCCCGCCACGGCCAGTCTCGCCGACGTGGTGTTCCGCCGGGCGCAGTCGGGGCCGGGCGTGGTCATGCTGCGCCGCCGGGACGCCGACGGCAGCTGGCAGGACGTGTCGGCCAGCCAGTTCCGCGACGAGGTGACGGAGCTGGCCAGGGCGCTGGTTGCCGGGGGCATCGAGCCCGGCGACCGGGTCGCGCTGATGTCACGGACGCGGTATGAGTGGACGCTGGCGGACTACGCGATCTGGACCGCGGGCGGCGTCTCCGTGCCGATCTACGAGACCTCCTCGGCCGGGCAGGTCGAGTGGATTCTCAGCGACTCGGGCGCGCAGGCGGTGTTCGCCGAGACTCGCGAGCACGCCGCGATCATCGACAGCGTGCGCGGCCAGGCGCCCGAGCTCGGGCCGCTGTGGCTGCTCGGCGATACCGCGGCCATGCCCGACGGCCGCCAGGTCAGCGATGAGGAACTGGCCCGGCGGCGGGAGTCCCGGGGCGCTGACGACCTTGCGACCATCATCTACACCTCAGGCACGACCGGGCAGCCGAAGGGCTGCGAGCTGACCCACGGCAACCTGCTCGCGGTGGTCCGCAACGCCGTCGAGGGTGTGCTGTCGGAACTCTTCGAGATCCCGGAGAGCTCCACGCTGCTGTTCCTGCCGCTGGCCCACTCGTTCGCGCGGGTTATCCAGATCGCCTGCCTGGAGGCTGGCGCGATCCTCGGGCACTGGCCGGACGCCGCCACGGTGGCCCAGGGCCTGCCGGAGTTCCGCCCGACGTTCCTGCTGGCCGTGCCGCGGGTATTCGAGAAGGTCTACACCCGGGCGCAGCAGCTGGCCGCAGGCAGCCGGGCCAGGGCCGCCATGTTCGCCGCCGCCACGGATACCGCGATCGCGTGGAGCCGGGCGGCCGACGGCCGGGCCGCAGGGCCGGGGCCGGGGCCGGGACTGCGGCTGCGGCATGCGCTGTTCGACCGGCTGGTGTACGCCAGGCTGCGGGCGGCCGTCGGCGGGCGGGTGCAGTACGCGGTGTCCGGCGGTGCTCCGCTCGGCGAGCGGCTCGGGCATTTCTTCCGCGGCGCCGGGATCGTCGTGCTGGAGGGCTACGGCCTGACCGAGACCTCGGCCGCCACGGCGGTGAACAAGCCTGGCCGGAACAAGATCGGCACGGTCGGCCTGCCGCTGCCCGGCACGGCGATCCGGATCGCCGACGACGGCGAGATCCTGGTGCGGGGCGTGAACGTCTTTCGCGGGTACTGGCGCAACGAGGCTGCGAGTGCCGACGCGCTGGACGCGGCGGGGTGGCTGCGCACCGGCGACCTCGGCGAGCTGGACGATGAGGGCTTCCTGCACGTCACCGGGCGGAAGAAGGAGCTGATCGTCACCGCGGGCGGCAAGAACATCGCGCCCGCGGTGCTGGAGGACCGGCTGCGCGCCCATCCGCTGATCAGCCAGTGCCTGGTGGTTGGCGACGGCCGGGCCTACATCGGCTGCCTGATAACGCTGGACCCCGAGGCGCTGGACTTCTGGAAGCAGCAGAAGGGACGGCCGGCCCAGGCCACCGCCGCCGACCTGGCCAGCGATCCGGAGCTGATCGCGGAGATCCAGGCCGCAGTGGACGAGGCGAACAAGGCGGTCTCCCGGGCGGAGTCCATCCGCAAGTTCAAGATTCTCGACACGGACTTCACCGAGGCCAGCTCGCACCTGACCCCGTCCCTGAAGGTCCGCAGGCACGTAGTGGCCCGGGATTACTCCGCCGACATCGAGTCGCTGTACAGCTGACAGGTCTCCGCTAGCCAGTCAGTATCTCCAGGAAGCGGCGGGCGACCAGGTCCCAGCGCCATTCCCGGTCTACCCAGGCCAGCCCCTTCTCCCCCATGGCGGCAGCCCAGGCCGGGTCGGTGAGCAGCTCGACCAGCCGGTCGGCGAGCGCCGCGCTGTCCCGGCCGGGCACCACGTACCCGGTCTCGCCGGGCACGATCGCATCGGGCGCCCCGCCGGAGTCACCGCCGATCACCGGCAGCCCGGTGGCCGACGCCTCCAGGTAGACGATGCCCAGCCCTTCCACGTCCAGGCCCTTGCGCCGGGTCCGGCAGGGCATCGCGAAGATATCGGCGGCGTCGTAGTACGCGGGCAGTTCCTCGCCGGGCACCGGCCCGGTGAACCGGATTGCCCGCGCCGCCCCGCTGCGCTCGGCCAGCCGGGTCAGCTCCGCGCGGTACGGCCCGTCTCCGACCAGCAGCAGGACCGGCTCGCGCGGCGTGCGGACGAGCACCTGCGGCCAGACCCGGATCAGCGTGTCCTGCCCCTTGCGGGGCACCAGCCGGGACACGCAGACCACTACGGGCTGGTCACGGCCGATCCCCAGCCGCTGCCGGATCGCCGCCCCGCCAGCCCCGGGATGAAAGGCCATGGTGTCGACGCCGGGGGCCAGCCGCTGCATCCGCGCGGCTGCCTCAGCGGAGAGCTCCTCGCCGACGCGCACCCGGAAGTAGTCACCCAGATAGGTGAGGACATCGACGTTGTCGCCGATCCGGCGCAGCAGCCTGCGGGCGCCGGGCAGCGCTGCCCAGCCGGCCTCGTGGCCGTGCGTCAGGCCCACGATCCGCCGGGCGCCGACCCGGCGCAGCGCCGGGGCCAGCAGGCCGAGCGGCGCCGCCGCGCCGAACAGCACGGTGTCGCAGCCCTGCTCGGCGAGGATGCGCGCGGCGCGGCGCGAGACCGACGGCACCGGCAGCATCAGCGACGTGGGATGCCGGGTTACCGGGAACGGCTGGCGCGCGTCGAAAGCCGGCGCACCGGGCCAGGACGGCGCATACACCGTGACCGTGCCCTCAGGCATCCGGCTGGCCAGCGCGTGCACGAAGGACTGGATGCCGCCGCGGCGCGGCGGAAAATCGTTGGTGATGATGAGGACCTTCGGCATCTCCGTCCAGCGCGACTCGGTGCGTAAGTCAGGGAAGGCGCGCCTGAGGCTAGCGCTCGCCGTAACGAGCCGATCCTAGTGGCCGTACCGGCAGCGGACCGGCCGTTACCGGGCGATGACTGCCCAATGTACGGAAGACTAACCACGGGACCTGACAGCTGTCACAGCCGCCCCGTCAGCCCGGTGCGACCCGGGCGCGTCCGGCCCGGTGCCGGGAACGCCAGAGCCGGAGGACACGGTGTCGTGACCTCCGGCTCTGGTGCGGTCGCTGCGCCGGGCGGGCTGGAGCGGGGTCAGCCTGGCCCGGCCGGACCGGCATCCGGCCCCGTCAGGGCTGGACGACTCCGTCCAGCTCCTGCGCGTACCAGCCGCTGAGCGGGACTTTCTCGACGTAGGCACCGGGTACCGGCGCGTCGATCAGGTAGCCGTTACCGACGTACATGCCGACGTGCGAGTTCCCGGCGAAGCCGAGGATGTCGCCCGGCTTCATGTCACTGGTGGGAACCGAGGGCAGGCTGGACATCTGCTCGTAGCTGGTGCGCTCGATCGACACCCCGGCCGCGGCCCAGGAGGCCATCATCAGGCCGGAGCAGTCATAGGCGTTCGGGCCAGCTGCGCCGTAGACGTAGGGCTTGCCGATCTGCGCGTAGGCGAACGCCACCGCCCTCTCCGCCTGGGTGCTGGTCGCGCCGGTGTACGGCGGCGGCTTCTGCCCGCTGGTGCCGCCGGAGCCGCCGCCGGAGCCGCCGCCGGGCTCGGCCTGCTGCCGCTGGGCAGGCGTGAGCTGGGCCAGCAGCGCTTGCTGCTGGCCGATGAGCCTGTTCAGCGACCGGCGGCGGCCCGCCAGCCCGCTCTTAAGCTGGGCGATGCCCTCCTCGGCCCGGCGGGCGGCCTGCTGAGCCCCGGTGAGCTGTCGCGCCGCAGCGATGAACTGGTGCATCTCGGCGCTGTTGGTCGATGAGAGCTCGACCAGAATGGACGACTGGTTCAGGATCTGCTGCGGGTTGCCGGAGGTCAGCAGGGCGGCCGACGAGCTCAGGCTGCCCTGCTCGTAGGCGGTCGCCGCGATCTGGCCGACCTCGGCGCGCATCGCGCTGAACCGGGCCCGGTAGCGGGACTCCTCGCGGTTGACCAGCATCAGCCGCTGCCGCGCCGAGGCCAGCTCCTGCTGGGCCTGGTCGAACTGCTGGCCGAGCTTGCTGGCCTGCGTGTTCAGCTTGCTGAGCCGCGCCTGGACCTGCGCCGCGGTCGGCTGGGAGGCTGCGGTGGCGGCGCCGCCGGCCGCCACCATCGCGATGGATGCGACCAGGCCGATGCCTGCCGCTGCGCTGCGCCTGGTCACGATCGAGCGAACTGATGGCCGCGTATGCACTGCGCGACACACTCCTTCTCCCACCACCGCCTGCCGGGTGAGCTGACGGGTTCGGGCTGTGGAAGGCGCCCTACGGCGCGGACCCGGGGGCCCGTGCCGATTCACCCCAGGAGCCCCGGCCGGCATAATGCGCCCGCTTCGGCTCCGGTGGGTCCCCGGCTCTCCGGGCCGACCCTGGCCAGCCCGGAAATTCGGCGTGTCCGGCCGCCGCCGCCAACGTGGCGACTGCTAAGCGAGCCGGCTCGGGGCTGACACTAGTGAGAAGCAGCGGCCAGATTCAACCGCTTCGGGCACTCTCGCGCTGCGTGTTGAAATCGGCAGCGGGATAACAATGCCATAACGACGCGCATTGCCACCGGGGCGCCATTACGCCAGGCAGGCTGATGTGACGCTATGGGCGCCCGTACGACGGCGGCCCGCGGGCCGCGGCGCGCCGCGGCCCGACTGTCCGAGCCCCGGTCTACCGTGATCATGTGACCACCCCCCGGGCCGCGCCCGCGGCCTTCACTGCCCGCCCCGGCCCGTCATCCGCCGGCCCGTCATCCGCGGGCGGGCCGCCGCGCCCGTGGCCCGCCCGCGTCGACGTGCTGGCCGGACTCGACGTGGTCGTGGTCGACGTGGAGACCACGGGCTGGCAGCCCGGCCAGGACGCGATCACCGAGATCGGCGCGGTGCGACTGCACGGCGGCAGGCTCACCGCGCAGTACTGCTCGCTGGTCAACCCCGGCGCGGCGATCCCGCCGCACATCACCGCGCTGACCGGCATCACCGATGCAATGGTGCGCCCGGCACCGGCCATCGGCACCGCGCTGGCGGGTTTCCTCGCCTTCGCCGACGGCAGCATGCTCGCTGCGCATAACGCGCCGTTCGACGTCGGCTTCCTGACGGCCGCGGCACGCCAGTGCGGCCTGCGCTGGCCGTCCGTGGCGATCATCGACACCGCGGTGCTGGCCCGGCTGGTGCTCGGCCCCGACGAGGTGCCCGACCGCAAGCTGGCGACGCTGGCCGGGTACTTCGCCGCCACCGTGCCGCCGTGCCACCGGGCACTGGCCGACGCCAGCGCCACCGCGGAGGTGCTGCTCGGCCTGCTCGGGCTCCGGCCGGCCGCCGCATCCCGCCGCGACCTGGCCGCAGCCGGCGCGCGCTAGC
>JBKQSL010000161.1:0-17131 GCA_052143655.1 Streptosporangiaceae bacterium
CGGCGGCCAGCCCCGCGGCGGCGGCCCGCGCCGTCCCGCGCAGCGCGGCCCGGCCCCGGGCCCGCAGTACCGCTGCCACCAGCATCGCGCCCGAGACGGTCATCCCGACGGTGTTCCCGACGCTCAGCGCTGGGACCGCCCACCGGGCCGGGACCAGGCTGACCATGACCAGGTCCACGGCGATGACCACCAGCCAGCCAGCGGACATGCCTGCCGCCGCGGCTCGGGCCCGGCCGTCCGCCAGCAGTACCCGCGACAGGCAGGCCATCAGGCCATATCCGGCCAGCCCCGGAGCGAACAGGGCGAACCCCAGTGCCAGCTGGTCGATCTTGCCCGGCGAGGAGGCGAAGACCCGGGCGGCGGGGACGGCGACAGCCGCCAGCGCGCCCGCCCCGAGCCAGGAGGCCACCAGCACCGCCCGCGCGGCGGCCGCTGCCGTGTCGTCGAAGGCCCTGCCGTCGCGCGCGGACAGCGCCGGGAAGGCGCTGACGGCGATCGGGATGGCCAGCACCGCGTAAGCCGATACGAAGACCTGCCAGCCGTAGTTGTACAAGACGATCGCGCCCCGGTCGCCGTGCCGGTTGGCCAGCCAGGTCACGACCAGCATCGCGGCGTCCTGCGCCACCAGCGCGGCCGCGCCGACCGCGGCCAGGCCCCTGGCCCGGCGCGCCACGCCCGGCGGGAACCGCAGGGTGGGGCGCACCCGCAGCCGCAGCCGCCAGGCCGGGATCAGCGCGGTCGCCGCGAGCGCCGCTACCCCGCAGGTGGTCCCGATGGACAGGGCCAGCTCGGCGGGCAGCGGCAGCCGTTCCAGCCCGCGTCCCCGGCTGAGCGGCACGTAGAGCAGGTACGCGGTGATCACGACCAGGCTGGACAGTACCGGGGCCAGGGCCGGCCCGGTGAACCGCCGGTGCGCCTGCAGGATGCCGTACAGCACCACGGCCAGGCCGTAGAGCAGGATCTGCGGAGCGAAGATCGCCAGCATCCGGCTGGTGACGGCGACCATGTCGGGGTGCGCGCAGCCCGCCGCCCGGTTCACTGGCACCAGCACCGCGGCGATCGGCTGCGCCGCCGCCGCGACGAGCACGCTGGCCGGCAGCAGGATCAGCACGGTCCAGGTCAGCAGTGCTGACGAGGTCTGCCGAACCTGCCGTGCGGCGTCCGGGTCACCGGCCGCCCGCTCGGCCGGCCGGGCAAGGACCGGCACCATGATGCTGGCCAGGGCTCCGCCGAGCACGATGTCGTAGATGATGTTCGGCACCTGGTTGGCCGTCACGTAGGCGCTGCCGAGGCAGTACGCGCCCACGGTGTGGGCGAAGACCAGCTGGCGCACCAGGCCGAGCAGCCGGGCCGCCACGGTGAGGCCGGCGATCAGCAGGGCGGCCCGGCCGATGGTGCCGCGCGGCGGCGGCCCTGCGGGACGCGAGCCGACGGCCGGCTCGGCGACCGGCGCGGCGGGCTCGGTCACGGCCGGGCTGTCTGGGCCGCCGGCGAGGGCGGGTTCCCGCCGCGTGACCCGGTGCCGTCAGCCGGCTGGTGCCCGCGGCCTGGGCCTGCGGCCGCGGCGGGCCCGGGGCCGGCTCCCTGTCCCGGCGCCGCGGGCGGGCGCCTGCCGAGCATGTCGAGCCGGCGCAGCGGCGGCGTGCGCTCGATGACCTTGGTGAAGCTGATGAATTCGCTGGCCGCAGTGAGGCCGGCGACGAGCCCCAGGGCAGCTAGCCGGGCCGGCCGGGACAGCGTTCCGGCCGCGGCCGCTCCCAGCAGGGCGCCGAGCGCGTTGGCGCCGGCGTCGCCCAGCATGGCCCGCTCGCCGAGGTCGTCAGGCAGCAGCGCCAGCGACGCCCCGAGTGGCGCGGCAGCGGCAGCCGCGGCTGGTCCGGACCGGGCCGCGAGCGGCAGCCCGGCCGCCAGCACCACCTTGATCGCCCGGCCGGGCCGCAGGTCGAAGAGGTTGACCAGGTTCGCTCCCCCGGCCACCAGGGCCGCGTTAATAACCAGGTCAGCTGCTGCCGGGGCTGCCGGGGCTGCCGGGGCTGCCGGGGCTGCCGGGCCGAGGAGCGCGCTCGCCGCGGCCCCGGTGACGCCGATGCCGACGATCTTGACTGCGCCGCTGGTGAGTTCCCCGTGCGCGAGGGCACCGAGGTGACCGCGGAAGCCCCGGCGGTCCCCGCTGCCCGCCAGGTCGTCGTAGCAGCCGAGGGCAGCGGCGCCGAGCCCGGCGACGGCCAGGGCAGCCCGCTGCCGCCGGGCCAGCCCGCCCGCCGTGGCGGCGACTGCAGCGGCCGCGACGGCGACCGCTGGCCCCTCCAGCAGGGTGACCGGCTCACCGCGGTGGTTAGTCCTGGCCCAGGGCTGCGGTCCGCCTGGCGGCCGGCGGCGCAGCAGGGCGTACGCCAGCCGGGCACCTGCCGCGGCCAGCGCGCCCGTGGTAATCGCGGGCCGGCTCACTTGTGCCCCGCCCGTTTCCCGGTCCCGCTGGTGGCCGTCGGCGTCGGCGTCACGGTGGCCGAGGGAGTCGGCGCCGGGCTCGGCGCCGCGTTGGGGTTCACGCCGTAGGCAGCTGCCTTGCGCCCGGCCAGCTGCTCGTCCAGTGCCTGCACGACCATGATCTGGCCGGTCTGGGTGTCGGCGTTGTCGACAGTGGTCAGCGAGCCGCTGACGGCGCCGGACGCGAGCGCGTCGATGGCGCTGCCGGTCCCCGACCCGGCCAGCGAGCCGGCCAGCACCGTGCCGTCGCCCCCGTCGCGCAGAGCCTGCGCCACGGCGATCAGGACCTGGTTGTCGGGGCTGGCGTCGTTGCTGGTCGGCGCGGTTGCCGGGGCGACCACCACCGCGAACTGGGCGGGCTGCACCTTCCCGCCTGCCGCGCTGCTCAGCTGTAGGTAACCGTTCTGGGCGAAGGCGGAGACAACCGCCTGGCTCTGCACGGCCGTGGTGGTCGTGGCCGGCTCGGTCTTGCTGACCAGCGCGGCGGCCAGCACGGCGGCGGCGGCTTGCTGACCGCCGGTCTGCGTGCCCGAGCTCGCGGCGCCGGACAGCGGCTGATAGCGCTGCGCCAGGCCGCTGAGCAGGTTCTCGGTCCCGGCGCTGGTGTCGAAGAACAGCGTGGTCAGGCTGACCTGGTCGGCCACCGTCCCGCCCGCCTGCCGCACGGCCGCGGCGATGCCGCTGACGGTCTGGCTGTCCGCGCCGGGCGCGGTCACCAGCGCCACGCTGTGCCGGTCCAGCAGGCCGCCGAGCAGTCGCGCGGCACTGGCCTGGGCGAAGGTCTGGTCGGCGGCGACCTGCCGGGACAGGATGCCGTTCTGCTGGATGAGCTTGTGGTTCTCCGCCGTGACCTGGTTCGCGGTGGTGCGCAGGCTGTCCTCGACGGTGCCCTGCAGCGCCGTCGAGCCGACGAACAGGCCGATGGCCAGGGCGAGGAACACGGCGATGATCGACACCAGGTGATAGCGGAAGTCGATCATCAGAAGATCCCAGTCAGCCAGTACCGCAGGTAGTCCAGCTCGGAGCCGAGGTACTTCAGGTAGTCCTGGCCGCCGGGCAGCTTGGCCATCGCGACCCCGATGGTCACGGCCGCGGCCAGGGCCAGCAGCACCAGCGACCACGAGGATATCCGGCTCTGATACAGCCGGCTCACCCCTTTGGCGTCCACGATCTTGTCCCCGACCTTGATCCGGGTCAGGAAGGCGCTGGCCATGCCCGACCGGCCCTTGTCGAGGAACTCCACCAGCGAGAACCGCATCCCCACCTCGACGATCAGCGCGGCGCCCGCCTCGTCGGCGAGCAGCACGGCCACGTCCTCGCTGGTGCCCGGTGCCGGGCAGACGACGCAGTCCAGGCCGAGGTCCTGAATCCGCGGCAGGCCGGGGGCGTAGCCATTCGGGTAGGCGTGCACGACCACCTCGGCACCGCACTGCAGCGCCGCGTCCGACACCGAGTCCATGTCGCCGACGATCATGTCAGGGCGGTACCCGGCCTCGAGCAGCGCGTTGGCGCCGCCGTCCACGCCCACCTTCACCGGCTTGAACTCGCGGATGTAGGCGCGCAGCGCCTTCAGGTCCTCCTGGTGGCGGTACCCGCGGGCGACCACCAGCACATGCCGGCCCTCCAGCCTGGTCCGCAGCTCCGGCAGCCGGATCCCGTCGATGAGCAGGTCAGAGTCGCGGCTGATGTAGTCCAGCGTGTTCGCGACGAAGCCCCTCAGCTGCTCGGTCAGGCCCTCCTGGGCGGCGGCCATGTCCGTGGCCACGGTCTGCGCGGTCTGCACCGTGCCCTTGGCCACCACGGCCTCGCCGAGATACAGGGTGTCGCCGTCCAGGCGCACGACCTGACCGTCCCTGACGCTGTCGAAGGCTTCCGGGCCCACCTCGTCCAGCAGCGGTATCCCGGCCTCGACGAGCACCTGGGGGCCCTGGTTCGGGTACCGGCCGCTGATCGAGGCAGCAACGTTGACCACCGCCGCCACCTGCAGCTGGACCAGCCGCTCCGCGGCGACCCGGTCCAGGTCGGCGTGGTCGATGATGGCGATGTCCCCGGCGGCCAGCCGCTTGGTGAGATTCTTGGTGCGGCGGTCCAGCCGGGCGGGCGCGACTATCCCGGGCAGGTCAGCTGACCTGGCCCGGCGGGAGCCGGGGTGCCTGCGGGCCGCGAGATTCATCGGTCTGGCCAGTCTGCCAGATCCGCGCAGTTACCGAGCCCGGCCGGACCAGCGGTCAGCTCTCGTCGGCCAGGTCGGCCCGTTCCCGCGCCGCCGCCGTCAGCAGCTCGCTGGCATGCGCCTGGCCGTATTCGGAGTCTTCCAGGCCGGCCAGCATCCGGGACAACTCCCGGACCCGGCCGGGATCATCCAGCAGCGTCAGCCCGCTGCGCGTCACCGAGCCGTCGCCGGCCTTCTCCACCACCAGGTGCGCGTCCGCGAACGCCGCGACCTGCGGCAGGTGCGTGACCACGATGACCTGGGCGCGGCGGGCCAGCCGGGCGAGACGGCGGCCGATCTCCACCGCCGCCTTCCCGCCGACTCCTGCGTCCACCTCGTCGAACACGAAGGTGGGCACCGGATCCGCGCCCGCGAACACCACCTCGATGGCCAGCATCACCCGCGACAGCTCGCCGCCGGACGCGCCCTTCTGCAGCGGCAGCGGCGGAGCGCCCGGATGCGCGGCCAGCCGGATCTCGACGTCATCGGCACCGTGCGGGCCGGGCTCGCGCAGCGGCAGCACCGCTGCGGTCAGCCGCGCGTGCGGCATCGCCAGGGCCGCCAGCTCGGCGGTCACCGCCGCGGCGAACCGGTCGGCGGTCTCCTGCCGGGCCGCGGTCAGCCGCGTGGCCAGGTCGCTGACGGCGGCCGCGAGCTCAGCCTCGGCGGCGGCCAGCTCGCTGATCTTCTCGTCGTCGCCCTCCAGCGCGGCCAGCCGCTCGCGGCCCAGCTTGGCCCAGCGCAGCACGGCCGCCAGGTCCGGGACGCCCGCCACCCCGGCAGCGCGCGCAGCGCCTTCCCCGGCAGCGCCTCCCCCGGCAGTGCCCGCCCCGGCAGTGCCCGCCCCGGCAGTGCCTGCGCCGGCAGTGCCTGCGCCGGCAGTGCCTGCGCCGTCAGTACCCGCGCCGTCCGTCCCGGCCGACGGCACGCCGGCCGCCGCGTCCGCGTCGCGGGCCAGCGCCAGCTCGGCGGTGCCGTAGGCGCGCACCAGCCGGGCCAGCGCGGCCCGGCGCTCCTGCACCGCCGCCAGCCGCAGCGGGTCGGCGTCGATCGACTGGGCGTAGGAAGCCAGCTCGGCCGCCACGTCGGAGACCAGGTAAGCAGCCTCGGAGACCCGGGCGGCCAGCGCGGCCAGCACCGGGTCGTGGTGCGCCGCCGACTCCAGTGCCTGGCGGGCCGCGCCCAGCAGCGTCACCGCGTCCGCGGCCTCGTACGAGCCGCTGGACGGGTCGCCCACCAGCGCCTGGTGCGCGGTGGTGGCCGCCGAGTGCAGCGCGTCGGCGTTGGCCAGCCGGTCATCCTCGGCCGCCAGCTCGATGTCCTCGCCGTCGCGCGGCTCGGCCTGGTCCACCTCGGCCAGCCCGCGGCGCAGGTCGTCGGCTTCCCGTGCCCGCTGTGCCGCCTGCTCGGTGAGCTCGGCCAGCTCCGCGGCCACCGCCAGGTGCCGCTGGTAGGCGCGCCGGTAGTCGGTGAGCAGCGCGCGCAGCGGAGCACCGCCGAACCGGTCCAGCGCCTCCCGCTGCCGGCCCGGCCGCAGCAGCTGCTGCTGATCGGACTGGCCGTGCACGGTGATGAGATCGTCGGCAAGGTAAGTCAGCAGCGACACCGGCACCGACCGGCCGCCAGCGTAGGCCCGTGACCGCCCCTCGGCCGACACCGAGCGGCTGAGGATCAGCGTGCTGCCCTCGTCGTCCAGGTCGCCGCCCGCGTCGCTCACCTGCCCGGCGACATGCCCGGCCGGGTCGACCCGCAGCCTGCCCTCGACGCTGGCGCGGTCAGCCCCCGGGCGCACCCGGGCCGGATCGGCCCGGCCGCCGAACAGCAGTCCCAGCCCGGTGACCACCATGGTCTTGCCCGCCCCGGTCTCGCCGGTGACCACCGTGAAGCCCGGTGAGAGCGGCAGCACCGCCTCCTCGATCACGCCGAGGCCGCTGATCCGCACTTCCTCAAGCATCGCCGCCTGGCTCCTCGTCTCGCTCCGCGCCTCATCCCGCTCAGCGCGTCACGGCCCGCCGGGCGGCCGCGTCACGGCCCGCCGGGCGGCCGCGGCGCGCCCCCGCCAGCCCGTCACTGGCAAGCCGAACTTCTCCACCAGCCGGTCGGTGAACGTCGCGCTGGACTGCGCGCCGTTCGCCGCCGCCCCCGGCGGCAGCAGCCGCGCCAGCAGCACGGGACGGGCGCCGCGCCGCACCTCCACCCGCGCGCCGCGCGGCAGGTCGACCTTACGACGCCCATCGCACCACATGACGGCGCCGTCTGCCTCCCGTTGATCCCCCGTGCCGCCGATCACCTCGGCGGCCAGCACCGAGTGCGGCGAGACGATCAGCGCCCCGGCGAACAGGGCGTGCGCGCTGATCGGCACCAGCAGCAGCGCCTCGACCGCGGGCCAGACAACCGGCCCGCCGGCGGAGAACGCGTACGCGGTGGAACCCGTCGGGGTGGCGAACACCACGCCGTCGCAGCCCCACCGGGACAGCGGGCGGCCGTCGACCTCGGTCACCACGTCCAGCATCCGCTCCCGGACGGCCTTCTCCACCGTGGCCTCGTTCAGCGCCCAGGTGCTGGCCGTGACGTTGTCCGACCGGATGGACACGTCGATGGTCATCCGGTCCTCGACGGTATAGCTGCCGGCCACGACCCGGTCCACCGCGTCCGACAGGTCCTCAGGCTCGGCCTCGGCCAGGAAGCCGACGTGGCCGAGGTTGATCCCGAGCAGCGGTGCCCCGGCCGGGCGGGCGAGCTCGGCGGCGCGCAGCAGCGTGCCGTCCCCGCCGACGACGAGCACCATCTCAGTGCCGTCCGCGGCCTGCGGCTCGGCCGGGAAGGCGGTGACCACGGGACTGGCCAGCGCCGCCGCCTCCGGTTCCAGTACCCGGACGCTCACTCCGGCACTGGCCAGCCGCTCGATGACAGCCCGCGCGCTGCGGACGGCAGCAGGGCGGCCGGTGTGCGCGACGACCAGCATCGTCCGCTTGGCGTTCACTGCGGTCCCTCCGTGATCGCGCCCGCTATAGCAGCATCGTCCAGCGGCGGGGCGCCGCGCCGCAGCCACAGGAAATACTCCACGTTGCCCGACGGTCCGGGCAGCGGGCTCGCGGCCACGCCCCGGGTGCCCAGGCCCATCTCGAGCGCCGCAGCCGCGACCGACGCCACGGCGGCCTGCCGCAGCTGCGGGTCGCGCACCACGCCGCCCGCGCCGACCTTGCCGCGGCCCACCTCGAACTGCGGCTTGACCATCAGCAAGAAATCAGCGTCAGGCGTCGCGCAGGCAGCCAGGGCTGGCAGCACGAGGGTCAGCGAGATGAACGACAGGTCCGCGGTGACCAGTTCCGGGGCCGGCCCGACCTGCTCGGGGCGCAGGGCGCGCACGTTGACCCGGTCGAGCACGGTCACCCGCGGGTCGCTGCGCAGCTGCCAGGCCAGCTGGCCGTAACCGACGTCCACGGCGACCACGTGCGCCGCCCCGCCGCGCAGCAGGACGTCGGTGAAACCGCCGGTCGAGGCCCCGGCATCCAGGCAGCGCCGGCCGGCCACCGGCGGGCCGCCGAGCGCGGCCAGCGCGCCGGCCAGCTTGCGGCCGCCGCGCGAGGCGTACTCGGTGGCTGCCGCGGCCGCCTGCACGGTGATCGGCGCGCCCTGGTCGACCTGCGTAGCCGCCTTGCCCGCGACCTGTCCCGCCACCACCACCCGGCCGGACGCGATCAGCTCGGCGGCCTGCTGCCGCGACCGGGCCAGCCCGCGCCGCACCAGCTCGGAGTCGAGCCGCCTGAAGTTCATGACCCTGTTTCCGCAGATCTCAGCTCGGCCTGCGGCCCTGCTGCGCCCCGGCCGCCGGACGGTGGTCAAGCTCGCCGAGCACGTCGCGCAGCCGCTGGTGCACCCGCTCGAAGATCGCCGGGTGCCCGGCCACCGGGGTGCTGGCCAGCTCGCGCAGCTCCGCCAGCGCATGGCCCACCCGGGCATCGCCCGCCGGCTCCCCGATCCCAGCCGCACCCGGATCCCCCGGGCTGACCGGGCTGGCCGGCTCTGGCCGCCGGCCCGCGGCGGGCGCCGCGGAATCCGGGCCGGCCTCCTGGCCGCCGCCTGGCCGCTGACCGGCCGGGCGGACCAGGCTGGCCAGGGCGGCCAGGCGAGCCGGGCTGACAGCACCCGGATCCGCCGGATCCGGCGCGCCGGTGTCATGCTCCACTGCCAACCACGCTCCTTGTGCCCCATTCCGGAACGGTGCCGGTCACGCGCTCCCGTCTGGAACGCTACCGCCCGATAGCGTCAGGCCGGCGCATCCTGCTGCGGTTACCGGCCCCGTTACGCGCCCCCACGGGCATACTCGCCGGAGCGGCGCGGACAATGATCGGGAAAGCGAGGAATGCTGATGGCGACAGCCGAGGAGTGCCGGGCGGCGCTGGAGAGCCTTACAGCCCGGATATCGGAGCTGGACGCCCAGGCCCGCGCGGACCACCTGCTGGACAGGACGCTCAGCTGCCACGTGTCTGACCTGGGCGTGACGTACCTGACCCGGCTCGGCCCGCAGGGCCATGACGGCGTCCACGAGGTCGACGAGCAGACGCCGGCCGCCCAGGTGCGGTTCACCGCGCGCAGCGACGACGTCGTGGCCATCGCGGCCGATCCCGGCAGCTTCCTGCGCTCGTGGCTGTCGGGCCGGCTGAGGGTGGAAGGCAGCTTCTGGGATCTGCTCCGCCTTCGCAAGCTGATGTGACGCAGAGCCGGGGTGGCCGGGGCCGGGGCGAGCCGCGCCGGGACTGACCGGGCAGGCGGCGGGTGTCATGCTGGGGGCATGCCGGAGGGAGATACCGTCTGGCGCGCGGCCCGCCAGCTGAGCGCGGCGCTGGACGGCCGGGCGCTGACTCGCAGCGACTTCCGGGTGCCCCGGTACGCGACCGCCGACCTGGCCGGGCGCACCGTGCTGCGCACCCTGGCGCGCGGCAAGCACCTGCTGAACCGGGTCGATGGCGGCATCACCGTGCACACGCACCTGAAGATGGAGGGCAGCTGGCGGATCCGGCCTGCGGGCGGCTACCCGCCGCGCGACTACCGGATCCGGCTGGTGCTGGCCAACGACAGCTGGCAGGCGATCGGCCGCCTGCTGGGCGTGGTGGAGGTGCTGCGCACTCAGGACGAGGAGCGGGTCGTCGGGCACCTTGGCCCTGACCTGCTCGGACCGGACTGGGATGCCGACGAGGCCGTGCGCCGCCTGCGCTCGGCGCCGGGCAGGCCCGTCGGCGAGGCCCTGCTCGACCAGCGAAACCTGGCCGGCATCGGGAACGAGTACAAGGCCGAGGTGCTGTTCCTGCGCGGCCTGGATCCGTGGCGGCCGGCCGGCGGCATCGAGGACCTGCACGCGCTGGTGGACCTGGCCCGGCGGCTGCTGGAGGTGAACAAGGACCGGCCGGGCCGGTCGACGACCGGCCGGACCGAGCGGGGACAGCAAGAGTGGGTGTACGGCCGGGCCGGGCGGCCGTGCCGCCGCTGCGGTACCCCGATCCGCCGCCACGAGGCCAGCGGCCCGGGGGCTGACCCGAACGAGCGGATCACGTTCTGGTGCCCGTACTGCCAGCCTCCGGCCGCGGCCGGGTAGCGCTGGCGGGAAGCGCCACAGTCGGAGCAGGTGAACCGAGGACGGCGGGTGCGGGCCAGCGGCTGTTCGCCGACCCGCACCCGCCGCGCCGGACCGGCACCGCTCAGGCGTCGCGCTTGCGGAACAGGATCAGGCCGGCGATGACCGCGATCGCGGCGTACCCGCAGAACACGGCGAAACCGGTCCACGGGGAGAACGGGTTCACCCCGGCTGCCTGGTTCTGCCAGATCGCCGACCCGGCGTTGAACGGGATCCACTTGTCGATGTCCGCCTGGCCAAACCAGCCGCTCGGCGGGCTGGGTAGGAAGTTCGACAGGATCCACAGCACGAACATCAGCCCGATCCCGGCCGAGATCGCTCCGGCGGTGTGCCGCAGGACCGCGCCGAGGCCGAACGACAGCAGCCCGCACACCGCCAGGAACAGCCCGCCGCCGATGACCGTGCGCAGCACGCCCGGGTTGCCGAGCGTGGTCCCGACGTGCTGGCTGGACAGGATCGCCTGGCCGATGAAGAACGCCAGGAAGCTGGTCACCAGCCCGACCACCAGGGCGACGGCGGCGAACACGATGCCTTTCGCGGCGAACACCGTGCCGCGGCGCGGCATGGTCGACAGCGATGTCCTGATCATGCCGGTCGAGTATTCCGAAGTGATCGCGAGCGCGCCCAGCACGATGATGATCAGCTGGCCGATCACCAGCCCGAACAGGCTGGTGCTCGCCGCCGAGGCCTTGATGCTGGCGGCAACGCCGGCAACCGCCGCGTGCGGCACGCCGTGGAATCGCCCGGTCCCGCTCTCCACCCGGAGCAGCCGCTCCGTCTGGCCCCAGCTGAACAGCGCGCCGATCCCGACGCACACGACAACCAGCGCGATGAGCGTCCAGTACGTCGACCGGACCGAGCGGATCTTGGTGAACTCCGAGCGCAGAGCTCCCGTCAGGCCTGCCCGGCCGGCCGGATGCTGCGTGACAGAGCCGCCGACCAGCCCCTCGTGAGCTGTCATTGCCGCCATCTCAGGCCACCTCTCCCGCATGCGCCGGCTGCCGGTCCTGCGTGCCGGGGATCCCGGCGTGGAATTGGACGCTGGCCGCGGTCAGCTCCATGAACGCCTCCTCCAGCGAGGCACGGGCCGGTGCCAGCTCGTGCAGCCGGATCCCGTTGTCGTAGGCCAGGTCGCCGATCTGAGCGGGCGTCAGGCCGAGCACGACCATCGCCCCGCCGTCATCGCGCACCGTTCCCCCGGCCGCGGCGGTGATCTTGGCCAGCTCATCGGGCTGCGGCGTCCGGACCCGGACCGACTGCTGAGAGTTGGCCGTTATGAACTCGGCGACGGTGCTTTCCGCGATAAGGCGGCCCCGGCCGATCACGATCAGGTAGTCGGCCGTGTTCTCCATCTCCGACATCAGGTGCGAGGAGACGAAGACGGTCCGGCCCTCCGACGCCAGGGCTTTCATAAGGTTGCGGATCCACAGGATGCCCTCCGGGTCGAGGCCGTTGACCGGCTCGTCGAACATGAGGATTGCGGGGTCCCCGAGCAGCGCCGCGGCGATGCCCAGGCGCTGGCCCATGCCGAGCGAGAACCCCTTGGAACGCTTCCGGGCGACATCGTGCAGCCCGACGAGGTTCAGCACCTCGTCGACTCGCCGCTTCGGCAGGTTGTTGGTCTGGGCGAGGCAGAGCAGGTGGTTGTAGGCGCTGCGGCCGCCGTGCACGGCCTTGGCGTCCAGCAGCGCGCCGACTTCCCGCATCGGCCAGGCGCGCTGGCCGAACGGCTTGCCGTTCACCGTGACGGATCCCCTGGTCGGCCGGTCCAGGCCGAGGATCAGCCGCATCGTGGTGGTCTTGCCGGCCCCGTTCGGGCCGAGGAAGCCGGTGATCTTGCCCGGCTCAACGCTGAACGACAGGTTGTCGACCGCTACCGTGTCGCCGTATCTCTTGGTGAGGCCTTTCGCCTCGATCATGGTCGCGTCCTTCCGGTGTCTGCCGGCGCGGTTATCCCCGCCGGCAGACAGCAGTCTGGCCGCAGCACAGGCGCGGGCGCGTCGGCCCGCAAGTTGATCTCGCTCCACCCACGGGCTGATTCAGCCCTCGCGCCCGGATGATCAGGCCCTCCCGCCCGGCGGGCCAGGCCCGCCGGGCGGGCGTCAGGACGGGAAGTGCAGCGCGAGCACCGCCTGCTCGGCGTGCTGCGCGGTGATCCCGCCGTCAGCGTCCCCGGCAGGGCCGTCCTGGCCGGACCAGGCGGCCGCGCACAGCGCCCGCAGGCCGTCAATCGGGCTGCCGCTGCCCGACATCTCCAGCTCACCGGACCTGCCGCGGCGCGCGCTCCAGCCGCCGCAGTGCAGCGCACCGTCCGCCGCGGTGACCTCCGGGTGCGGCTCCAGCAGCCCGGCCAGGTCCGCGGCCAGATAGGACGGGCGGCGGCCCGGCGGCGCGAGGACTGCGCCGGCCGGGCTGGTAACGCCGGTGAGCACGAGCAGGCTGTCGGCGCCGCCGCGCACCGCGCCCTCGATGTCGGTGTCGAGCCGGTCGCCGACGACCAGCGGGCGGCGTGCCCCGGTGCGCGCGATCGCCTCCGCGTGCAGCGGCGGCTCCGGCTTGCCCGCGACGATCGGCTGCCGGCCCGTCGCGGTCGCGATGACCTGGACCAGCGATCCGTTGCCGGGCTGCGGACCGCGCGGTGTCGGCAGCGTGACGTCGGCGTTGGAAGCCACATACAGCGCGCCGTCGCGCACGGCCATGGCTCCCTCTGCCAGCAGCGCGTAGCTGATCCCGGGGGCGTAGCCCTGGACCACGGCCGCCGGCCGGTCAGCGGCGGTGGACACTGGCCGCAGCCCGCGCTCGCGCAGCGCGATCCGCAGCCCGATCCCGCCGACCACCAGCACCGGCGACCCGGCCGGCAGCCGGTCGGCCAGCAGGTGCGCGGCCGCCTGCGCGGAGGTGATGATGTCCGCGGTGGTGGCGGGTACGCCCTGGCCGGCGAGCTGAGCGGCGATCGCGGACGGGGAACGGGAGGCGTTGTTGGTCACGAACGCCAGCCGCATCCCGTTCTCGGCGGCCTGGGTCAGGGCCTTGGCAGCGCCGGGAATCGGCGAGCCGCCAAGGTAGATCACCCCGTCAAGGTCCAGCAGCGCGGCGTCGTAGCGCTGGCTGAGCGGCTGCGGGCAGCCCATCGGCTGCCCGGCCGCCGATCCGGTGCCGGTCTCCCCGGCGCCTGCGGCATCCTCGCGCCCGCCGGGACCTTGCTCGCGGGTCATTCCGCAGTCCCTTCCGCCATCCGCCGCCGCGCGCTGAGTGTGGCCCGGACGCTGCGCAGCGCATCGCTGTAGTGCCGCAGGTCGGGCCGCATCGCGGCCGCCAGCGCCAGGTGCTCGGCGGCGGCGCCGTGGTCGCCGCTGCGGGCCAGCGCCAGGCCCAGGCCGAACCTGGCATAGTCGTCGGCCGGACTGGCCTCCACGATCCGCCGGAAGCTGGCCGCGGCCGCATCATACCGGCCGGTGTCGAACTGGGCCCGCGCGAGAGCCTCCAGCACGCTGCGCGACTGCGGCTCGGCAGCGGCGGCGCGCTCCAGCAGCTGCGCCGCCGCCGCGGCGCTGCCACGGCCGAGCAGTTCCATGCCGCGCCGGTACAGCGAGTAGGTGTCGGGCGGAGCTGGCGCGCCTGGGCCAGCGGACGCTACGGCCGCTGCGTCATTTGCCGGGATAGCTGAGCTTTCAGGATCTTGCGCGTGGTCTGTCGGGATAAGTTCTTCCGCCGAACGGGAATCGCGGCCGCCGCTTGATCCTTCTGACATATGTGCAGATCCTTCCGTCCGGCCAGGCTGTAGCGGAGCGCCGCGCTGCCGGCCTCGCACTGGCCCCGTTCCGCGGCGTCCGGTACGCGCAGGACCGGGTGAGCGGTCTGGCAGAGGTCACCTCTCCACCGTACGACGTCATCGCCCGCGACGCCGAAGGCCAGTTGCGGGCAGCCGACCCGCATAACATCGTCCGGCTGATCCTGCCCCGGCGCCAGCCCGGCCAGTCCGGTGATCCGTACCAGGACGCGTCGGCCGCCCTAGCGCTCTGGCAGCGCGACGGAATCCTGGTACGCGACCCCGAGCCTGCGCTGTACGTCTACGAGCAGGCCATCGCCGCCGACGGCGCGATGACGGGCAACGGCGGCCTGGCCCCGGCCCGGGTGATCCAGCGCGGGCTCATCGGCGCCCTGCGGCTGATGCCGCCCGAGGCGGGCGTGGTGCTGCCGCACGAGGACGTCGCACCCGGGCCGGTGACCGACCGGCGGCAGCTGATGGAGGCGACGCAGGCCAACCTGGAGCCGATTTTCCTGCTGTACGACGGCTCGGCCGATCATCACGCGTCCTGGCACCGCGGCGCGAGCGACACCGGGTGCGGGCAGGGCCGCAGCGCGGCGACCCAGGTCGTCGACGCCGTCGCCGCCCGCGAGCCGCTGTCGGACACGATGACCAGCGACGGGCTGCGGCACCGGATGTGGGCGATCACCGATCCCGGCGAGCTCGCCATGATCGAGGCAGACCTGGCGCCGCGCCAGGCGCTCATCGCCGACGGGCATCACCGGTACGCCGCCTACCGCCAGATGCAGGAGCACCAGCGGCGCGCCGGCACCGGCGGCGGCGGCCCGTGGGACCTGGGCCTGGCCATGCTGGTGGACTCGGCGGCGTACCCGCCGCAGATCGCGGCGATCCATCGCGTCATCCCCGGGCTGGCGCCGCAGGCGGCCGCCGACCGGGCGGAGCCGGCGTTCCGGGTACGGCGGCTGGCGGGCGGCGGCGCGGGCCTGGACTCAGCGCTGGCCGCGCAGGCGGCAGCCGCCGGGCAGGGGCCGGCCTTCCTCATCGCCGGGGCCGGCGACGCGTTCCTGCTGACCGACCCGGATCCGGGGCAGGCTGCGGACGCGATGCCATCCGGCCGGTCAGCGCGCTGGCGCAGCCTCGCCCCGGCGATCCTGCAGGAGCTGCTCATGCGGTCACTGTGGGGCATCGCCGACGACGAGCGGCGAGTGCGCATCGTGCACGACGACGCGGCCGCCGCCGTCCGCGCCGCCGCCGAGGAGCCGCCCGGCACGGCGGTGATCAGCTCCCCCGTGCCTGCCGCGGACGTCTACGCGGTGGCCGCGCTAGGCGAGCGGGTACCGCGCAAGTCGACGTCGTTCTCGCCGAAGCCGCGCACCGGCATGGTGATCCGCACGTTCGCTGACAGCTGAACACCCGGCGCTGTGCCGGCATCGGGGACTGGCTGACACGATGGTGGCATGAACGACGCTGACGCCGGGCCCGCCGTGGCCGCCGACCTCATCACGCCGCTCGGGCATGAGGTGTTCCAGATCGACACCCGGATGGCCGGCTACGAGAGCATCACCGCCAGCTACCTGATCCGCAGCGAACGGCCGTGCCTGGTGGAGACCGGGACTGGCCCGTCCGCCCCGCTCGTCCGCGGCGCGCTGGCGGCGCTCGGCGTCGGCCCGGCGGACCTGGCGACCGTCGTGGTGACCCACATCCATCTCGACCACGCCGGCGGCACCGGTGACATCGCGCGGATGTACCCGGCGGCGCAGGTCGTCGTGCATGAGCGCGGGGCACGGCACCTGGCCGACCCGAGCCGGCTGATGGCCAGCGCGCGCATGGTCTACGGCGACGAGCTGGACGGCCTGTTCGGGCGGCTGGCGCCGACCCCGGCCGAGCGGATCCGGGCCGTGGCGGCCACCGGCATGGTGGACCTCGGCGGCGGCAGGCGGCTGGAAAGCCATTACTCGCCCGGCCACGCCAAGCACCATGTCGGCCTGCTCGACTCCGAGTCCGGCGACCTGTACGTCGGCGACGCGGCCGGCATCTACCTGCAAGAGACCGGCGACATGCGCCCGGCGACCCCGCCGCCAGACTTCGACCTGGACGTGGCGCTGGCGTCACTGCGCACGTTCGAGGGCCTGCAGCCGACCCGGCTGCTGTTCAGCCACTACGGTCCGGTGCGCGAGGTGGGGCAGACGCTGGAGCGGGCGGCGAAGGAGATCTCGGTCTGGGTCGAGGAGACGCGCAGCGCCCGCCGCGCGTGCATGGACCTCGACCACGCCGCGGCGCTGGTCGCCGAGCGGACCCGGCAGCGTTATGCCGCGCTGCGGGGGGACGGCGACCCGGCGGCCGCCGCGAAGTTCGAGCGCATCAGCGGCACCGCCGCCAACGTGGCGGGGATCATGCACTGGCTGGACAAGGCCGGCGCCGCGCAGAGCTAGGCGGCCGGCACGCGCCCCGCGGCCGGCGGCGCTGCGCCTACGATGGCTGAGATGGATGCCGCAGCGGTTACCGTCCGGCTGGCTGTTCCCGCCGACGTCGGGCCGCTGGCCGACGTGATGGCGCGAGCCTTCTACGACGACCCGCCGTTCGCCTGCATGCTGCCGGAGCCGCGGACCAGGCAGGTGCGATCTCGCCGCTTGTTCGCCACGATCCTGCGCGCCGGGGCACTGGAGCGCGGCGGGGTTGAGGTCGCCGTCGAGGGCGGCGCGATCGTCGGCGGCGCGATCTGGCTCCGCCCGGGCACTGGCAACCGGCCACGATCGGGCAACTGCGGTCCCTGCCGGTCTCACGGGTCCATGCCGACGTCCCTTCGCTCGCGCATGAGCCGCGGTGGCCGGGATCCTGGCCGACGACTCGTTGACGCAACTGTTTGGTTGCCATATAGTCGCAACTAAACAGTTGCTACGCAATGGAGGCGGCCGTGGCTTTCCCTGATCGCATCGAGCGAACCGTCGAGATCGCTCACCCGCCGGCCACGGTATGGGCGGCGCTCACCACGGCCGGGGGACTGAGTGCCTGGTTCGGCAACGAGGCG
>JBKQSL010000162.1:0-2635 GCA_052143655.1 Streptosporangiaceae bacterium
CGAAGTCCTCCGCCAGCTCGCTGCGGGCCGCACGAAGCGGGAGATCGCCTCCGAGCTGGTGATCTCACAGTCGACCGTTCATACGCACACGGTTCACATCTACGGCAAGTGCGGCGTCTCGACGAGGGCGGGCCTGGCGATGTTCGCGATGCAGCACGGGCTCACGGCCAGGACCGGGCCAGTCGTCGGCGCCAGAATCAACTGAACAGTCGATGGCACGGGCGGCATCGCCTCTCTACGGTTCCTATTAAGCAACCGGCAAGGGAGCCACGATGGGAGCGACGGGATCATCGCCTACCTGGGGCCGACCGCGAGGGCCGCGTTTCGGTGCTCGTGCAGGTCAGCGGCACGCGCCCGGACGGCCGCTCGTTTGGCAACCCGCAGATCGTGCTGTTCACGCGCGACCGCGACCGCGTGCGCAGCATCGACCAATTCGTCGGCGACCCGGCCGCCGTGGCCACATTCTGGGCCTAACGCGCCCTCTCGTCGAGCAGCGAGAAATCGCATCGCAACGCTTCGGCATGACCACCAGGCAGTGGTATCGGCCTCACGAGCAGAAAAGGAGCAAAACATGAGCGCTGAACAGAACATCCAGGCCACCAAGGAGATGTACGAGGCACTCGGCCGCGGAGACATCGAGGCCATCCTTGAGCGGGTGACCGACGACGTCGACTGGTCAACCGACGCCGCGATCAAGTCGGCACCGTGGTACGGCCCCAGGCACGGAAAGGACGGCGTACGCGGCTTCTTCGAGGCCATCGGCAAGACCGGTCCGATCACGGAGTTCACGCCACTGAGCTTCGCCAGCAACGACGACGGCGATGTCATGGTGCTCATCCGCTACGCGTTCACCGTCACCGCGACCGGCAAGGACGTTGCGATGAACATGCACCACTACTGGAAGTTCCGCGACGGGAAGGCATTCTTCGTCCGAAGCTCGGAGGACACGGCACAGGTCGCCGCGGCGCTGACGCCCTGACCCGCGGCCGCGCCGGAAGTTCGCGCCCTAATGCGTGATCTGGACGCCGCCGACTACCGTGTGCATCAGATGCGCGCCAGTGAGTACTCGGGGTTCGGCGGCGGCCAACGTTGTGACGGACTGTGACCAGGTTCCGATAGTACAGCGCACCGGAGCCGCCGATTTGGCGCACCTGCTGGGCTTCTCGGACTGGGCCGTCGTCCGCCATATCGGAGCATTATGGGCGGCAGCTCACGGCCTTTGCTGGTAATGCCGCCGGTCGTGTCCCTGGGGGCTGGCAGCCGTGCCGGGCCAGACGCGCATTGGTGTTCCCGCCCGGGGCCGTGCATGGCTCAGTCGGCTTCGACCGCCTCTCCGCATTCCGGGCAGAGATACGGCTTGCGCTTGGCCCTGGATCGCGTGAAAGCGTAGACGATGAACGGGAATCCCATCTTCGGGATTTCGCGTGTGGCCTGGACTGTTCCGTGGGTCGCGCATCGTCCGGTCTGGGTTTGGACCTCTGTGGCCATGATCTTCCTCCTGTGATCGCATGGGCGGTGCCAGGCTAGCGGCCGAGCGGCAGCCAGCTGAACTTGCGGACAGCGATGAGAAAACCCGCGGCTCCCCACGCGGCCACGATCAGCAGATCCAGGCCGGCGAAGCCCAGCCCGGTGGTGTGTGGGTTGTAGGCGACGAGCAGCGCATCGGCCAGATGCCGGACGGGGAAGATCTCTGCCACGTCGGCGAGCCAGTGCGGCAGGATGCTGACGGCGACGAACACCCCGGAGATGAAGTAGAGCGGCAGCAGGAGCGCCTGGGTGACGGGCTGCGCGGTGTCCTCGTTGCGGATCAGGCAGGTGAGCGCGTAACCCATGCAGCAGAAGGAGGCGGCTCCGATCACCACGGTGATCACGAGCGCGAAGGCGGTGCGCCCAGGGATGTGGACTCCGTAGGCGGCCCAGCCGATGCCCAGCACTACCGCAGACATGACGACCGCGATGACGACCGCAGTGAGCACACGGCCGGCGATGATGGCGGCCGCCGGGACCGGTGTCGCGAGGCGCCGCTTCAGCACACCGCGTTCGCGCTGTGCGGTCACCGAGGCCACCAGGTTGCCGAAGCACGCCGCGATCACTCCGAGCGCCATGATGCCAGACACGTAGTACACCGATGTGTGGATCCTGCCGCCGGAGGCCGCGGCGGTGTGGCCGTTGCCGCCGAATAGCGAACCGAGGATGACCAGGAACAGCACCGGCAGGGCAAGGGTGAAGAACTGGGACTGGCGGTTGCGGAGAAAGGCGCGCAGGTCGTAGCTGGATTGGTGCAGGGCCATGCGGATCATCGCTAGTCCTTTGTGCTGGTGGAGCCGGTGAGGGAGAGGTAGACCTCTTCCAGGGTGGGGCGGTGGACGTCTAGGTCGGGCAGGTCGAACCCGCGGCCGAGCGCCCAGTTGCCCAGCATCTGGAGGTGGACGAGCGGGCTCTCGCTGTGCAGGACGGTTGATCCTGGAGGGGGCCAGGCTGCTCGTCGGCACCAGCGGTGCGGACCCACACGTAGGGGACGCGATCGACCGGGCCCGCCGGCTGGCCAGGACCGGGCTGGAAGAGGCACGGCGTGCCATCGGCATGCTCCACGACGACGTGCTGCCCGGGCCCGAGGCGCTGGCCGACCTGGCCG
>JBKQSL010000163.1:0-30026 GCA_052143655.1 Streptosporangiaceae bacterium
CGCAGGCCCGGCAGGAAGCCGATGCCGCCCGCTGCTCCGATCTTGGCCTGCTTGACTTTCGCGCCCTTCGGCGGGGTGAAGGCGAAGTTCGAGGCGGCGGGCTTGCCCCAGGTGATCGAGCTGAAGCCGATCTGCAGCGCCGGGCTGGTCGCGCCGCGGGCGAAGACCTGCAGCCGCAGCGGCATCGAGTTGGCCGCGTCGATCGCGATCCGGATCTGGCCGATCAGCGACTGGTCACTGCGCGGCGCGATCCGCAGCTGGTAGGCGGCCTGCCCGGCCACCGTCACGTTCTGCTGGACGCCGACCGTGGTAGTCGGGCCGACGGCGGCGAGTACCTGGCGGGCGGCCTGCTGCGGCGTCAGCCGCATCGTCGGCTGGCTCGCGGCCTTGCCCTGTGCCTCGGCCTTGGCTGCCCGCGCGGGCAGCGTCAGGTGCGTGGCGGTCTGGCTGCTGCTCTGCCACAGCCATGCCTGGCGACCGTCCAGCCGCAGGTCCGTCTCGCCCATCGAGGCAAGCAGCGCGACCCGGACATGCGCCGGGTCGGCGTACCAGACCTTGATCGTGTGCGTGCCGGACAGCGCCGACAGGCCAGCGGAGAGGCTGCCCATGTCGGGCAGGCTCGGCAGCCCGAGATTCGCGGTCTCGGTGACCGTGGCGGTCATCGGGCGCGGCGCGCCGATGGCGGCCTTCTGCACGCTGGCCAGCAGCTGCGCCGCGGTCCTGGCCGGCAGCCGCGGAGCGGCCTGCGCGCCCGACAGCACGGTGCCCGCGGTGACCAGGCCGACGGCTGCGACCGCCCCGGCCGGCACGGCCCAGCGGGCCATCCGCGGGATCCTGCGCGGCTGATTCATCTCGCTACCTCCGAACGCGCCCCCATCGGCGGCGACGACGTCTTCACAGCATAAGACTCCCCTGGCGGCATCCGGGTTCCCGCAGCCGGGCATATCACCCTGCGGGAGGATGCAAATCCACCCCAGGTCGCAGCTCTGCCCAGGCCGCCGGTCCGGCCCGGCGGGCTACAGCACGACGGGCGGCCACAGGTCATGCCCCGCGGCGATGGGGTCACCGGGCCACTCGTGCATGGCCGCCAGGTTGTCGCGCGCCGGGTACTTCGCCGCGGCCGGGCCGTCGGCGAAGGCACGCAGCACGTTGGCGGTCACCCGGCGGGTGAACCGGCCGCAGGCCCTGGTGATGCCCCAGCCGTAAGTCGGCGGCCCGAACGACTCGACCCAGCGCATGGTGCCGGTGTTGAACACCCCGGCGCCGCTGGCGTGGGTGTAGTAGGCCGTGTCGGCATAGCTGTTCACGCCGTTGCAGGTGAGCGGCGAGTGGGCGACGATCTGGATCGGCCGCTGTACCGGGTACATGGGGTTGACGCGGTCGTACTCGATGCCCACCATCGCGGCGAAGCTGGTGCCCTTGTGCGCGCCGGTGCCGGCGAGCATCCAGGCACCGGGTTCGGCCACGACGTAGTCGGCAACGGTGGGATAGCTCTCGTACAGCGTGCCGATCACCGACGATTCCGGGTCCGGGTCCGGCGGCTCCCGCCAGTCCTTGGTGACCAGCGCGTTGTTCACTCCGTACATCGGGTCCTGCTCGTAGCTGGTCTTGTAGCAGATGACCAGCCGGTCGGCGCCTAGCTTGGCGGGCGCCAGCCGGGTCTTGCGGAACATGGCGTTGGCGCCGAGGAACGCCAGGTTGACGCCGGCGTCCCTGGCCGCTGTGACGTGCGCGCGCTCGGACGGGGACCAGTATTCGTCGTGGCCGAGCGAGATCAGCGCGGATGCGCCGTCCAGGCCGTGCGGATCGGCGGCGATGTCCATGCTGGTCAGGTAGGCCAGCGGCAGGCCCATCCGCTCGGCGAGGTTGATCAGCTTGCGCTCGTAGACCTCGAACAGGTATGCGCCCTGCTCGTCGTAGGGCCGGTCCAGGCTGACCGCGAGAGCGCGCGTCCCGTAGCTGCCGTCCGGGCCCTTGTACAGGTCGTAGCCGCCCCAGGTGTTGTAGGCCTGCCAGGTGGCGACGCAGTTCTTCAGCACCACCTTGCCCGCGGTCTGCGCCGAGCGGACGGTCAGCGGCACGTACCGCTGCGCGCCCGAGTGCGCGTCCAGCCGCAGCAGGTAGGCGCCGTCCGGCCAGTCGCTGGTGTCCACGGTCAGCGAGACGCCCCAGTCGGTGTGCACGGTGCTGGTCGCCGCGGTCAGCGCGGCGGGCCGCTGCCGGTGCGCGCGCACCGGGCCCGATTCCCACACCTTGCGGGCGAGATCCCCGCCGTACCAGCCGATGCGGAAGGCCCGGACCCGGAACTCGCGCGAGGTGCTGGAGACGTACAGGTGCACCGGCTCGCCCGGCAGCACGCTGGCCTGGCCCGCGTAGCCGATGATCGCGTCCGGCGCCCCGGTCTTCCTGATCCACCAGTGCGGGTCACCGGGCAGCGAGTTCTCGGCCACCACCCGGCGGCGCGCCGTCCGGGCACCGGGCGTGCGGGCGGGGCCCGGCTGTGCCGGGCCGCCGGATTCGGAGAGCTTCACGGCCGCGACGGCAGCGCCGGCCGCCGCGGCGCCGGCCGCCGCGGTGCCGAGGAAGGCGCGCCGGCTCGGCTTGCGGGGAGTGCTCACATCCCCAACAATGGCGCACCGCCCGGAGCGCCGGCACCGGTCGCGGTCAAGCGGAGGGAAAATCTGCCCGGCGAGACCGGAAAGCCGGCCAGGGCCGGGGCGGCCCAGGACCTGGGCCCAGGACCTACCAGCGGCCTATCGGCAGCAGCGCGGTCACCGCGATGACGACGAACAGCAGGGTGAGGTAGGCGATGGACAGGTGGAACAGCCGCATCGGGGCCGGCGCATCAGCCGCAGCCACCCGGCCGCGCAGCCGGTGCGCCTCCACCAGGAACCAGCCGCCGAGCGCGACGGCGCAGGCACCGTAGATCCATCCTGCGTACGGCGCCAGTGCCAGCGTGGTGGCCACCATCACCCAGGAATAGATCACGATCTTGCGGGCGACCACCCTGGGCGTGGCGACGACCGGCAGCATCGGCACCCGGGCCGCGGCGTAGTCATCGCGGAACTTCATCGCCAGCGCCCAGAAGTGCGGCGGCGTCCAGAAGAAGATCACCGCGAACAGGATCACGGCCGGCAGGCTGACCCGGCCGGTGACCGCGGCCCAGCCGACGACCACCGGGAAGCAGCCGGCTGCGCCGCCGATGACAATGTTCGAGGCTGTCCTGCGCTTGAGCATCATCGTGTAGATGAAGACGTAGAACAGGATCGCCGCATCCGCCAGGGCCGCGGCCAGCCAGTTGGCCATCAGGCCGAGCAGCAGGGTGGCGGCCGCGCCGAGCAGGATGCCGAAGGCCAGCGCCTCGGCGGGCCGGATCGCGCCCTGGCCGGAGACCAGCGGCCGCCGCGAGGTACGGCGCATCACCGCGTCGATGTCCCGGTCGATGAAGCAGTTGATCGTGTTGGCGCTGCCAGCCGCGAGGGCCCCGCCGACCAGGGTGACCGCCAGCAGCTGCGCCGAGGGCAGCCCGCGCTGCGCCAGCAGCATCGTGGGCACCGTCGTGATCAGCAGCAGCTCGATGATCCGGGGCTTGGTCAGCGCCACGAGCGAGGTGAGGATCAGGCGCAGCGAACGCCGATCAGAAGGCTCCGCGCGCACCGGCGCGGAGCCCGCGGTGGGCAGCGACTCTGCCGCTTGTGTCACTAACTGTCCTCCGTGTCTTCCGCCGCGGCGGACCCGCCCGAAGCACTCGTGTCGTGCTCAGACAGGCTATCGGCCTGGCCGGCCGCAGCTTCCTCTTCCTGCGCCGCCGCCTCCAGCCGGGCTGCCCCGGCCGGTTCGGCCACCGCCTTCGCCGGGTCGGCAGGCTCGTCCGCAGCGGCCGCCGCTTCCTCCTCAGCGGCCGCTTCCTCCAGTCCGGCCGCGGTCTCCAGGTGCGCGCCCGCGGGCTCGACCTGCGACTCGCTACTGCCGCCGCCTGCCGCCGTGGGCAGGCCGCCGGCGACGGCAGCCGCGCGCGCGGTGTCCAGCTCGGGCGAGTTCACGTCCGGCGCATTGCCCCCGGCATAGGCCATGTCATGGTGACCTGGCACTTTATGCGGCCGAAACAGCAGCAGATATACCACTGCCGCGATGACGATGAACAGGGCCATCGGGAAGGCAAATGAGAAGTTGTAGCCGTGCGGCGTGTTGGACGGCGTGACCCCTGCCGCGATTATCATTTCACGCACTGCAGCCTCCAGTGTCGTCCGGGCATGCCGGTCATCTCAGTCCTGCCCGCGACGGCCAGGACGACTTGCGCGGCCGGAGCAGCCGGTCCAGGTCCGCGCTCTCCTCCTCGTTGAGCAGCTGCAGGAACAGCGCTATACCCCCGGCGACCAGCGGCGGCAGTGCGCCCATCCACAGCACCGCGCCGGCCAGCTGCTCGTCGGCCAGCAGCGGCATCAGGTGCCGGGCGACCGGGGCGTAGCCGGGGTACTGGACGTGCATCCCGAACACCAGGACCATCCCGAGCACCGAGTCCACCACGACGGTGGCGGCCAGCAGCCCGAACCGCGCCACCGGCGGGAATGCCGGGCGCAGCGGCCGGGAGCCGATCAGCTGCAGCCACAGCAGGGTCCCAGCGGCCAGGTAGGTGAGCCACTCCAGCCAGGCCAGCGGGCCGGACCGGCTCGCGTCGTAGAGCCCGGGCAGGTGCCAGCCGATCCACCCGAGGTTGAAGGCAGCGACCGCGGCGACCGGGCAGCGCACCGCCAGCGGATGGCGCGGCACTGGCCGGCCGGCGGCGCTGGCCCGCGATCCCGCCTGGTCCGCCGCCGCAGACCTGGCCGTCCGGCCCCGGGCCGGCCAGGCGGCGCGCAGCGGCTGCCACGGGGCGCCGAGGACGATCAGGGCCGGTACCGCGATAGCCAGCAGCAGGTCCTGGATCCCGCGGACCCACATCAGGCGCGCTGACCAGTAGCCGATCGGTGAGATCACCGCCAGCAGCGCGAACAGCAGCCCGGCCTGGAAGCAGGCCGCCTCCCGCAGCCGGGCCGCCCGGCCGCCGGGCTCAGCGGAGGCGGCGGCCAGCACCGGGCGCAGGCCGGCCAGGTGGGCCGCAGCGAGCACGGCATAGCCGAGCAGCAGCGGCCAGCTCGCCGGCCAGTGCCCGAGCGGTGCGTGCATACGGTTGTCTCCTCTGGCCGGCCACGTCCGTCGCGGCGGGCCGCCCGGCCGCTGCCCAGCCGCGCCTCCCGCTAGTGGACCAGGTAGAACAGCACCCAGGCAATGACGCCGACGACCGCCATGTAGTTCCAGGTCACAGTGAAGCCGCTGAGCGAGGCCTGGAACCGCTGCACGGCGAACGCCTCGGCGAACGTGGGCGGCTGCTCGACGAACGACATCTCCGGGACCGCGCGGCAGCGCACGATCAGGATCTCCAGCCAGATCATGACCGCCAGCACCACCACCAGGAACACCGGGTAGAACCCGGTGAACACGCTGGCGAAGCCGGACGAGCCGGGCCAGAACTTCAGGTCCAGCAGTTCTACGATCTGCAGCGCCACCGCGGCCAGGCCCAGGATCAGCGCGACCGTCGCGCCGGCCAGCCAGGCGCCCCGGTGGCCGGCCTTGATCCGCTGCAGCGCCAGCGTCTGGATGACCGCGCTGACCACGATCAGGCCCATGATCAGCGTGCCCCAGGCCATGCTCGGCCCGGGGAACCCCTTCGGGTACCACAGGTTGTAGGAGTTCAGCGAGCGCAGGTAGAAGAACGCGAACACGAACGCGCCGAAGGCGAACGACAGCCCGCCGAGGCCCAGCCGGACGCCGGTCCAGGTCGCGTTGAGACCCGCCTCGTGGTAAAAGCCGGCCTCCTCCGCGGCCCGGTCCAGCCCGGCGGGCGGCTGCCCGGCAGTGGTCTGCGCCATCGTCATGCCTCCGCTCGGGCCGTCGGTGACTCGGTGAACGCCGCGGTGAGCACGCCGACCGGCGGGTGCAGGTCGGCGACCGGCGGCGCATCCGGGGTGCCGTACTCATAGGGGTCGGACAGCACCACGGGCACGTGTTCGAAGTTGCCAGCCGGCGGCGGGGAGGAGACCTGCCACTCCAGCCCGCGGGAGTTCCACGGGTTGCCGGTCTCCGGGACCCGCGCGATCACCGTCGAGTAGACGAAGTTGATCACGAATATCAGGATCGAGGTGCCCAGGATGAACGAGGAGATCGACACCCAGTCGTTGATGGTCTCCAGGTTGCGCGCGTAGGTGAACACCCGGCGCGGCATGCCCGCCAGGCCGGCCGCGAACAGCGGCAGGAACGTGGAGTTGAAGGCGAGGAACATGATCCAGAAGTGGATCTTGCCCAGCGTCTGGTTCAGCCTGATGCCCATCATCTTGGGCAGCCAGTAGTAGATGGCGCCGAAGAAGGCGAAAATGAGCCCGCCCATGATCGTGTAGTGGAAGTGCGCCATCACGAAGAAACTGCCGTGCGCGGTCGTGTTCACCGGCACGTCGGAGACGTATACCCCGGTGACCCCGCCGATCAGGAAGTTGAAGTACAGCGCGAGCGCGAACAGCATCGGGACGCTGAAGCGGATCTTCGCCTTCCACAGCGTGCCCATCCCGACCAGGTAGATGAAGCCGGTCGGCACCGAGATCAGCTCAGTGGTGAGCATGAACAGCGGCCGCATGTCCGGGTTGATGCCGCTCATGAACAGGTGGTGCTGCCAGACGAAGAAGCTCAGCAGCGTGACGCCGATCATGCCGGCGGCCGCCACCCGGAAGCCGAACAGCGGCTTGCGGCAGAACACCGGCAGGATCTCCGAGACGATGCCGAAGCCTGGCAGGGCCAGGATGTAGACCTCGGGGTGGCCAAAGAACCAGAACAGATTCTGGTACAGGTAACTGCTGCCGCCGAGCCGGTCTATGAAGAACGCGGTCTGCACCGTCCGGTCGGTGATCATCATGTACATGCCGCCGACCAGCACCGGGCCGGCCAGGACCATCATGAACGAGGTGGCGACCATCGCCCAGACGAACATCGGCACCCGGCTCCAGCGCATCCCCGGCGCCCGGTAGCAGATCACCGTGACGATGATGTTGAACCCGGCCATGATGATCGAGATGCCCATCAGGCCAAACGAGATCGCGTAGGAATCCG
This sequence comes from Streptosporangiaceae bacterium, assembly GCA_052143655.1. Classification (GTDB taxonomy): domain Bacteria; phylum Actinomycetota; class Actinomycetes; order Streptosporangiales; family Streptosporangiaceae; genus CAVSUR01. The sequence goes on from JBKQSL010000163.1 coordinate 7,138, forward strand.
CGCCGACGGTGGACTGGATCGACAGCGGCGCGTAACCGGTCCAGCCGAACGGGAAGCCGCCGAGCAGCAGGCTGGACAGCAGGATGAGGAACGCGCACGGGGTCAGCCAGAATGACAGCGCCTCGATCCGCGGGAACGCCACCCGCTTGGAGCCGATCATGAGCGGCACCAGATAGTTCCCGAACGGGCCGACGACCACCGAGGTCATCAGCATCATCATCATCGTGCCGTGCTCGCCCACGATCTCGATGTAGGCGCTGGAGCTGAACACGTGGCTGGCCGGTGACAGCAGCTCGGTGCGGATCGCCATCGCGAACAGCCCGGCCGTGCAGAAGTAGATGATCATGCCGACCAGGTACTGGATCCCGACCACCTTGTGGTCGAGGGAGTACCGGAAGTACTGGGCCAGCCCGCCGCGCTCGTCGTGCACCGGGTCGACGGCCGGCCGGCCGATCATCTGCCGGAGGATGTCGTTGAACACGCCGAGGCCGGCCAGCCAGCCGACGATCGCCAGCAGGTAGCCGAGCACGATCGGCATGTCGCTGGAGTCCGACAGCGCGAGGTTCTGGTAGCCGCTGCCGAGGACGTTGCCGAGCCAGTGGCCGACGACGTACCCGATGACCGCGCCGATGATCGCGGTGTGGATCGCGGGGCGCTGCCACCACGGCCGCGGCGGCCGGGCCGAGGGCTGCCCGCCGCCCGATCCCTGCGCCTGATCCGGCTGTGCCTCGATGGCCATCAGGTCACCTCTCCATCGCACGTGGCCGCCGGGGGGCAGTCCCCGGAACCCGCGGGTAGTTGCACGGTTGGCTGCCGTCCTGCCGCCCGGCTCACGGCTGGACCGGATCCTCAGTCGGGTAGTAGTAGCCGTTGCCGCCGGTCAGGCCCGCCTTGACCATCGCCTTGCTCATCTGCGGCACGACCGTCGGGTCATAGGTGGTGGCGAAAGGCGGCAGCATCCTGGTGATGCTGGCCAGCTGCACCTCGCTGTGGTGCGCCCACGCCAGGAACTGGCCGGGCGTCACGACCTGGCCGTAGTCATACATCGCGCCATGCCAAAGCCCGCACAGCTCCGCGCAGCGCACGGTGACCTGGCCCAGCTGCAGCGGCTTGGTGAAGGCGACGTTGTTGACGCCGGGGTTCGCGTCCGCCTTCACCCCGAGCTGGTAGGCCCAGAAGCTGTGGATGACGTCGATCGAGGTGACGTCGAACTGCACCCACTGGTCCCTGGGCAGCACCAGCGCCGTGGTCTCGAACCCGCCGAACTGCGGGTAGCGGTAGGTGAACTTCCACTGCTGCCCGATCACCTGCACGACGAGCGGCCGGCCGGCCGGCTTCCAGATCGGGCTCGGGCCCTCGCCGGCGCCCGCGCCCTGCGGCACGACCAGCTCGTAAGTGCCGAACGCGAACAGGAACAGCACGATGGCCGCGGTGACCGAGATCCAGGTAACCGCGACCGTCGTGCTGCCATGCAGCGGCGGGCCGTCCTCGTCGTCTCCGGGACGCCGCCGCCAGACAATGATCGCGTAGCCGAAGTAGACCAGCACGAACAGCATCACCGGGGCTGCGATGACGCTCAGGATCTTGATGTCGAACTGCTGGCCGGCTGCCGAGGTGGACATGTCCCCCGGCGGCAGGTGCGGCCCCCAGACCAGGTAGATGAGCAGGTCGGCGGCGATCGCGAAGGGCAGCCAGATCAGGAAGATGCGCAGGCCGTGGTTAGGCTCGGGCGAGCCCGCAGCCGCCGCCCCGGCGGCCCCGGTTGAGGCGGCCATCAGTTCACCACCTCCATGTTGCCGGTCATGTAACCGAGCGTCTGCATGGGACCGCCGAAGCCGGCGTAGAAGCCGCCGCCGCACGGGATCCGGCACTGCCAGAAGTAGCTGCCGGTGACCCTGGGCGTCATGAAGCTGAACGTCATGGTCTTGTGCGGGGACGACAGGGTGCACGGCGAGGTGCCGCACAGGTTCGCGGTCAGCGACGGCGTGTCCATCGGCACGTTGAGGTTAATCCCCGGGATCGAGAACGTGTGCCCGACGTTGCAGCCCGAATAGGAGTTCAGCGCGGTGAACGGACGGCCGTTGGAGAACGCGACGCCGCCCAGGGTGCCGGTGACCCGGCCCCAGTAGTTGTTGCGCAGCGGCGTGCAGCCGTCGTAGCCGTAGATCGTCATGTCGATCCGGCTGCCGGCCGGCACCTGGAAGATGGTCGTGTGCACCCACTGGTGAGTGGCCGGGTTCTGGATGAAGTACGTCACCCAGTCCGGCTTGGATGTCACCGTGGTCTGCGGTGCCTCCTGCATCACCACGTGCACGGTGGCGCCGGTATCAGCCTGGACGCCCGAGCCGAACGCGATCGTCGGCGACCCGCCGAGCAGGTAGTGGACGAGCAGGAAGACCGCGCCCCCGACGACGGCCACGAAAGCCGCCAGCAGCGTCACGATACGGACCGGCAGGGACACCAGCCACCACCTCGCTTATCGGGGCCGTGAGTGCATCAGCAATGAGCCCGGCGGCGGTCAGTGCTGCCAGGACCAGATCCCGTGTATACGGACCGATCCTGCGAGCGGCAGGGGGGCAGAGCAATATCGGCGACCATGAATGACCAAATTGTCATGATCCGCTACACCCCCCGGCGGCGCCCGGATCCGGCCCGGGTTGATGTCATGTACGGTTCAGCGACATACCCATTACGCAGCGCGCTGAACACGTCGTGATCGTAATTTACTACCTAACGTAATCGAAGCAGTTCAGTGCGGTGATTCGCGCACAGAGTCGGATCCTGCAAAGGATTGCGACTTGACCACGCCGGTCCTACGGAGTAGGCATCTGCTGATACCCATACCCGCATCTGGTCGGCGGGACTTCTAGCAGCATCACCCTGAATGTGGCGCTATGCACAGTGAGTTGCCCGCAGTGAGCACGGCCGGCCCGGCTCCTGGCCCGGACCGGACAGCTCCTGACCCCGCCCGGACCACGGCCAGCCTGGCCAGGTCCCGGATCCTGGTGATCGAGGACGAGACGGAGATCAGCGATTTCGTCAGCCGGGCGCTGACCGCCAGCGGTTACCGGGCCGACGTCGCGTGCACCGGCACCGCGGGGCTCAGCCTCGCCCGCCGGGCCGACTACGACCTGGTCATCCTCGACCTCGTCATGCCGGGTGCCGACGGCCAGTCCGTGCTGCGCGAGCTGCGCCGTTACCGCCCGGACCTGGCCGTGCTGGTGCTGTCCTGCCTGGACGACGTGACGACCAAAGTGGCCTGCCTGGAGCTGGGCGCCCAGGACTACCTGACCAAGCCCTTCTCGCTGGCCGAGCTGCTGGCCCGGGTCCGGGTCCGGGTCCGGCTGCGCGCCGACGGCCATCCGCGGACCGAGCTGATCCGGGCCGGCTACCTCGTGCTGGACGTCGGCAGGCTGCAAGCCGATATCGGGCACGGGCCGGTGGCCCTGACCCGGCTGGAGTTCCTGCTGCTGCGCGAGCTGGTGGAGCACCCCGGCGAGTCGGTCGGCAAGGACCAGCTGCTGGCCTCCATCTGGGGGCTGGATTTCCATCCCGGCTCGAACGTGGTGGACGTCTGCGTCCGCCGGCTCCGGTCGAAGCTGGGATTCGACCTGATCAAGACGGTGCGCGGTGCCGGGTACAAGCTCGCGTCCTGACCACGCGGCAGGCCTGGGCGGCCCGGCGGCTGAACTCGGCGGTCCGGCCCCCGCCGGGCCCGGTCCGGCTGACGGCCTGGCCGGCGAGCTGACCGCCGCGCCGCCGGACGGGATAGCCGGCGACGTCAGCACGCCCCCTCCCGCGCCGGGCGAGCCCGCGGCGCGGGCACCGCTCACCGTTGGCCCGGAGCTGGCGTGGGCAGCGTTCTGGCTGCTGAACCTGGCCGTGATGGTGGTGTTCCCGCACTGGGCGACGATCCCCTTCTACCTGATCTGGATCAGCCTCGCCGTGCTGTACGGCTTCCGGGTCTGGCCGCTGCCGCCCACCGTCTGGCTGCTGACCGCGGTCACGATCACGACCGGTGCCGCCGTGCTGTCCGGGGTGACCCGGTCGATGGAGCCCGCCGGGGCGCTCAGCAAGGTACCGCTGATGGCGGCGATGTTCTGGGCCATGGCCTGGCACACCCAGCGCCGCCTGACCGCCGACGCTGAGCGCGCCTCGGTGGGCGAGGAGAACGCCCGGCTGCTCGCCACCCAGCGCCGCTTCCTCCAGGACGCCTCGCATCAGCTCCGGACCCCGATCACGATCGCGCTCGGCCACGCCGAGCTGCTCGCCCGGCAGCTGGCCGGGCGAGCAGGCGAGCGGGACATCAACGTCGTGGTCAGCGAGCTGAACCGGCTGCGCCGGCTGAGCGAGCGGCTGCTGCTCATCGCCGCCTCGGAAAACCCGGACTTCCTGCTGGAGGAGCCGGTGGCACTGGAGCAGTTCGCGATCGAGGTGCTGGCCCGCTGGCGGCCGACGGCACAGCGGCGCTGGCAGCTGGGCCAGCTGGACTACGTGACCGTCAGCGCCGACCGCGAGCGGCTCGGGCTCGCCGTTGACGCCCTGCTGGAGAACGCCGTCCGGCACACCGCGGCCAGCCAGGGCATCCGGCTGGCAGTAGTCCGGGACAGCCCGGCCCGGTCCGCCCGGCTGATCGTCGAGGACACCGGCACGGGCATAGCGCCGGCCGAGCTGGCCCGCGTGTTCGACCGGTTCGCCACGGGCGCGCCCCAGGACGGCCGCCGCGGCACCGGGCTGGGCCTGGCGCTGGTACTGGCCATCGCCCGCGGGCACGGCGGCGAGGTCCGGGCGCGGAGCACGCCAGGCGCCGGGAGCCGGTTCGAGATCGTGCTGCCGATACTGACCAGGGCCCTGACCGACGCGGACAGCGGGGCGCACCCGCCCGCCGCGGCGCGCGCGGGCGTCATCCCCGGGCCGCCGGCGGTGACAACCGCCCGCTCCCGCGGCAGCAGCGGGTCGGGCAGGATGTAGCCATGGCAACCGGACTGAGCCGGATGTCCGCCCGCGGCAAGATCGCAGCTGCCGCCGGCGTGATCGTCATCGCCGTTGTCGTCGTGGCCGTGATCAGCGCGACGGGATCGGCGGGCCAGCAGCGCGCGCTGCCGAAGGCCAGCAGCTTCTCGCTGCATGAGCTGGGGCACCCTGGCACCGTCTCGCTGGCCGCGCTGGCGGGACGGCCGGTCATCATCAACTTCTTCGCCTCGTGGTGCGCTCCGTGCCAGCGGGAGACTCCGCTGATCGCCCGCTTCTACGACGAGCACCACGGCCAGGTGGCGATCATCGGCATCGACTCTAACGACCACGCCGGCTCGGCGCTGCGCTTCCTGCACCAGGCGGGCGTGCGCTACCCGGTAGGCTTCGACCCCTACCCGGCCAGCACGACCACCTCCTACGGGGTGCTCGCCCTGCCGCAGACGTTCTTTCTCAACTCTGCTCACCGCATCGTGCGCCATCTGTTCGGCGCGGTGACGATGCACCAGCTCACGGCGGGCGCGGCCGCCATCGGGGGGCGGCCCGCGGCCGCTCTCGGCGCCGCGGCTCCTGCCCAGGATCGAGGCTGAACCAGTGTCCACGCCGACCAGGACCGAGCCGCCCTGGGTGCCGCTGCGCAGCAGCCGGTGGCCCGTCCGGCGGGCCCCGCGCTGGGTGTGGCTGGCCGTCGCCGCGCTGGTGGCGGTCGCCGTCGCGGTCGGGCTCGCGCACCGGCCGACCGCGGCCCAGCGGGCCAGCGACCTGACGGGGTTCCTGCAGACGATGAACGCCGACATCCAGTCGTGCGCAGGCGGCCTCGGCGACTCGATGACAGCACTGCACGCCATCGAGTCCGGGACCAGCCGGGACGTCCATACGGCCGTCACGATCGCCGGAACCGGCGCGGCGAACTGCTCGCCGGCCAATAACGAGCTGCTCGACGACCTGGAGAACTACCAGGTGCCGGAGTCGCTGGACAGCTACCACCTGCAGGCCGCCGTCACCGGCCTGGTGAACTGGGCGGCGCCGGACGCCGGGCAGGTCCAGCAGGACGCCGTCCGCATCCTGCAGGCGCACGGGCCCGCGGCGCGGGCCGCCGCGACTACCGCGCTGCGGCGCGACCGGGCCCGGCTGAACGCCCAGCGGGCTGCGGTCGACACTGTGCTGAATTCCGCCATCGCGGCGCTGCACCCGAGCGCGGCCGCGCCGCGGCTGCCGGGCTGAGCACCGCGCGATCTGGAAGAGGGACTGACCGACGATGCCAGGGATGAATTCCGGGCTCAATATCAGCGACCCGGCACTGGTGGCCGCGTTCCGGACTGCCCTGCTGCACCAGGGACTGGCCATCCTGGCCGTCCTGCTCGTCCTCGCGCTCGCCTGGGTCGCCGCCCGGGAGTGGCTCGCGGCGGGCATGGCCGGCCCGGGCGGGCCGCGGCCCGGCGGCCAGTTCAGGGCCCGGCCGCCGGAGCCGGCCGCACGGCGGCTGCTGCGCATCGGCTTCGGGCTTATCTGGGTCCTTGACGGCATCCTGCAGGCCCAGCCGGCCATGCCGGTCGGCCTGCCGTCGAACGTGATGCGGCCAGCAGCCGCCAGTTCCCCGGCCTGGGTACAGCACCTGGTCAACTGGGCAGGCACCAGCTGGTCTTACCACCCGATCCAGGCGGCCTCCGCCGCGGTGTGGATCCAGCTCGGCATCGGCATCTGGCTGCTGGCCGCGCCCCGCGGCTGGTCGTCCCGGCTGGCTGGCCTGGTCAGCGCAGGCTGGGGGCTGCTGGTCTGGGCCTTCGGCGAGGCCTTCGGCGGCATCTTCGCCCCGGGCCTGACCTGGCTGTTCGGCGCCCCAGGCGCGGTACTGTTCTACTGCGTGGCCGGCGCCCTCGTGGCGCTGCCCGAGGCCAGCTGGCGCTCGGCCCGGCTGGGCCGGCTGGTGCTCGACGGCATGGGCCTGTTCTTCCTCGGCATGGCCGTGCTCCAGGCCTGGCCCGGCCGCGGCTTCTGGCAGGGCCGGCTGCACCACCAGCCTGGCACGCTCACTGCCATGGTGTCGTCCATGGCCAGTACGCCCCAGCCGGCGTTCCTGGCCTCGTGGGTCCGCGGCTTCGCGTCGCTGATCGCCGCGCACGGCTTCGCCGTGAACCTCACCGCGGTAGTGCTGCTCGTCGTGATCGGCGCCGGGCTGCTGAGCCGGCAGCCACAGCTGACCCGGGTGGCCGTCGCCGCGGCGCTGGTGACCTGCCTGGCCGACTGGATCCTGATCGAGGACCTCGGCTTCCTCGGCGGCCTCGGCACCGACCCGAACAGCATGATCCCGATGTTCCTGGTGGTGGCGGGCGGTTTCGTCGCGCTGACCCGAGCCCCGGCCGCGGCGGCCGCCGCGGCAGCGGCAGCGGCAGCGGCAGCGGCAGCGGCAGCGGCAGCGGCAGCGGGCATGCCAGCGCCCGCGCCCGCCGCGCCCGCCTCTGCCGCGCCGGAGCCGAGCCCGGCAGCCGCCGTCGGCGCAGCGGCGGAACCGGCCGGACCGAGCCTGGCCAGTCCGGCCGCGGCCGGCGGAAGCGGCATCGCGCCCGGGTCAGGCTGGCCCGCCCGCCTGCAGCCCGCCCGGCTGGGGCGGTCGTTTGCCGCCGTCAGCCTGTCGGCGGTGGTAGCGCTCTGGGCGGCGGCCGTGGTCCTGGTCGGTGCGGCGCCGATGGCCGCCGCGCAGGCCAGCCCGACCGCGTCGACGATCCTGGCCCAGGCGATCGACGGCAGCTTCGCTCCGCTGGGCAATCTCAAGGCCGCCGGCTTCACGCTGACCGACACGACCGGACGGCAGGTCAGCCTGGCGAGCCTGCACGGCAAGATCGTGCTGCTGACCTTCCTCGACCCGGTCTGCACGTCGGACTGCCCGCTGATCGCGCAGGAATTCCGCCAGGCAGACGAACAGCTCGGGGCGCAGTCCCGGAACGTGGAGATGGTGGCGATCGCGGCGAACCCGGTCTACTACACGACGGCCTACACCAGGGCATTCAACCGGCAGGAGGGCATGGCCGGGCTGGCGAACTGGCACTTCCTCACCGGCAGCCTGGCCCGGCTGCGCCAGGCCTGGCGGGCGTACGGGATCGAGGACGAGATACTCCCGGCCGGCGGGATGATCGGGCACACCGAGGTAGCCTTCGCCATCGACGCCAGCGGCCACACCCGCGATGAGATGAACTTCGATCCCGGTCCCGGCACCCAGAGCACCCAGGCCTCGTTCGCGGCCGAGCTCGTCAGCGTGGTCAGGCAGCTTGAGGCCACCCGATGACCGCTCGCCGCCGGCCCGCGGCGGCCGCTGCCGCCGGCCTGGCCGCGCTGCTGCTGGCCGCCTGCGGCAGTACCGTCTCCGGCGCCACGCTCAGCCGCAGCGAGGCAGCGGCCCCGCCACCGCTGGCCACGTCGATCACCGCGGCGAACGGCACCAGCGGGGCCATCGTCGTGATGGGCGGGTCGGCCGCGCGGCATAACAACTTCTGGCAGCTGTTCGTCCGGCCCTCGGCTGCCGCCGCGTGGAGGCTGGTCACCCCGCCCGGCATGGCCGACAACGGCGGGCTGTACCTGGCCACGGTGGACGGCCGCACCCTGGTCGTCGGCTTCGGCGGCAGCCAGCTCATCACCTTCTCGCCGGTGGCGGTATCCGCCGATGACGGGGCGCACTGGTCCCAGGCCGCGCCGGTCTACCCGGGCCTGGCTGAGACCGCAGCCGCGCTGGCGGCCGGACCGGGAGACACCATGCTGGCGCTGACCAAGCCCGGCGAAGTCGAGCGGGGCACCCGCTCCGGGGCCAGCTGGCAGCCGGTCGTCAGCGAGAAGCAGCTGGCCCGCACCACCGCCGGCCGGGCGTGCGGGCTTACCCGGCTCACCGCGGTGGCGCTCACCCCGGCCGGGGTCCCGCTGATCGGCGGCGCGTGCGCCCGGCCGGGCACGGCGGCGCTTTTCACGCCAGCGCGCAGCGGGTGGCGGGCGACGGGTCCGGCCCTGCCCGGCTCGGTCGCGCACGAGCCGGCCGAGGTCGTGAGCCTGCGCAGCGCGGGCAGCAGGACGACTGCGCTGCTGCGGGTCGGCGCGGGCCGGGACAGCGCGCTGCTGCTGGCCTCGGCCGACGGCCGGGGCGCACCGGCCGGCCCGGGCAGCTGGCGGCTGTCGCCGCTGCTGCGGATCGGCCCGGCCGCCGTGCTGTCCGCGTCGGCATCGGCCGACGGATCCGCCGGCCTGGTGCTGGCGGGCAATCGCGGTTACTGGAGCACCGGGTCTGGCGCGGGCTGGCATCAGCTTCCCGCGCTGCCCGCGCACACTCAGGCGCTGACCGCCGGCCCGGGCGGCCAGATCGACGCGCTGGCCGCCAGCGGCAGCACGATGACCGGCTGGCTGCTGGCACGGGGAGCCGCCGCCTGGACGGCAGCCCAGCACATGCACGTGCCGATCCAGTACGGATCGTCGAGCTGAGGCGCCGGTGAGCGTGCTGCTGGCGCACTGGTCGCTTGACCCGTTCCTCATCCTCGCGGTCGCCGTCGCCGCCTGGCAGGAGGCCGGGCTGGCCCGGCTGCGCTCGGCCGAGCCGGAGCGGGCCCGGCTGCGGCGCCGACGTGCGCTGCTGTGCGACACCGGGCTGGGCGTGACGCTGATCGCCGTGCAGTCGCCGGTGGAGTACTGGGCACAGCAGTACTTCTACGTGCACATGATCCAGCACCTGCTGCTGATGTTCGCCGCGCCGACGCTGATCGTGGCCGGGGCGCCCTGGGCCCCGCTGCGCGCGGCGTGGCCGGCCCGGTGGGGCGGCGGCACCGGCTGGCTCAGCACGGCGGTGCAGGCTGCCCCGGCCGGGGCCGCCGGGGCGGCCGCGGACGGCGGGGCGGGCCAGCCCGGCGCAGCCGGCGGCCAGGCAGGCGCAGCCGGCGGCCAGGCAGGCGCCAGCCGGATGACAGCCGCCGGCCACAGTGCTGGCGAGCGGGCCACTGCTGGCCGGGGTCCCGATGGCCGGGGTCCCGATGGCCGGGGCCCCGGCGGGGCTGGTCTCGGCGGCCAGGTTCCAGGCGCCCGGGCGATGGAGCCGACGGCGGCCCTGCCCCGGTGGCTGGTCCCGTTGCGCGCGGCGGCGCAGTTCGGGCTGCGGCCGTGGGTCAGCGTCACCGCCTTCAACCTGGCTATGATCTTCTGGCACCTGCCGGGATCGCTGGACGTATCGGTGACCAACGCGGCCGTGCGCACCTGGCTGATGCACGGCAGCTTCCTGGTCGTCGGAGTACTGTTCTGGCTGCAGTTCATCGGCTCGCCGCCGGTCCGGATGCGGATGCCGCCGCTGGCGCAGGTGAGCGCGCTGCTGATCACGAACGTGGTGATGTGGGTACTGGCAATGGCGATGGGCATCTTGTCCAGTGCCTCGTGGTATCCGGTCTACGACCATGTGCCCGGCGTGACCCTGCCGCCGTTCGCCGATCAGCAGATCGGCGCCGGGATCTTGTGGATCTGCGGCGACTTCTGGGCTATCCCGTGCATGGTCCTGGTCTTCCGGCGGCTGGTCGTGGCGGACGGCAGCATCAGCGCGGCCGTCGACCGGATGCTCGGCCGGGGCTCTAGCCGGTATCAGTGGGCTAACCGCGCCTGACGACGGGCCGCGCCGGATAAGATCGGCACCGGGCCTGATCGACCGCAGTTCCGGGCTACGGCCGGAGATCCCGGGGCGCAGGGCGCTGCCCGTCGCCGTCTGCACCCGGCCCGCCAGGTGCAGCACCCGGCCCGCCACACCAGCAGCACACGGAGAGCATTCGGTGAAGAGATTTCCTGGTCGCCAGATCGCCGCCGTCGGCCTGGCCGCGGTGGCCCTGCTGTCGGCAGGCTGCTCGGCTGCGGCCTCGCAGCCGGCCGGCACACGGGACTTCTCGCTGCCATCGCTGTCGCATCCGGGCCGCACGATTTCCCTGGCGGGTTACCAGGGCCAGCCGCTGATCGTGACCTTCTTCGGCTCATGGTGCCCGTCCTGCCAGCGCACCGCCAGGATGATCGCGCACTACTACCGCATCTACCATGGGAAGGCGACGATCATCGGGGTCGACTCCAGCGATCCGCGGCGCGAGGCACTCAGTTTCGTGCAGGCCAACCGGATCGGGTTCCCGGTGGCCGCCGACCGCACTCTCGGCACCGCCTCGGCCTACGGCACAGTCGGCCTGCCGGCCACGTACTTCCTGGATGCCCAGCACAAGGTCATCGCCTCGGTGCTCGGCGTGATCAACTGGCAGCAGCTGCGCAATGGCACCGTGCTGATTCACAACCCGGCCGCCGGAATCACGCTGAACTCACCCGGTACCTGACGGGCTCCCCCGCCCGCCTGACTGGCTCTCCCGGCCGCGACCTAAGGGCGGGCAGCTAGAGACCGATGAGTTCCAGCGCCTGCTCGAAGGCCCGCTCCCATTCGTCCGGCGACCTGACCGGGCCGTCGGTCGGCGGCTTGGCCGCGGCCAGCGCGGCGAGCGCGCTGCGCACCACGTCCGCCGGCCGGGCCGAGGTGACTGCGGCATCGCCTAGTTCCAGCTCATGCTGGAGATTGTCGCGGCCGTGCCCCTGCACCACGTCCAGCAGCAGCAGCGGCCGGCCGACCGTGCGGGCCTCCGTGCAGGTGTCACCTGAGCTGGTGATGATCAGGTCGGCGGCGGCCATGAGCTCGGGGATGCGGTCGGTGAAGCCGAACGGGCGCAGCCGTGGCTGGCGCGCCGCGGCCTGGCGCAGTGCCGCCTCCAGCCGCAGATTGCGGCCTGCCACGGCGAGCACGTGCACGCCCGCCGCGGCCAGTTGCTCCGCCGCCGCGGCGACTGGGCCAAGCCCCCATGCCCCGGACATCAGCAGGGCACACGGCTGCGCCGGGGGCACGCCGAGTGCCGCCCGTGCCGCCTCCTGGGCCGGCGGCTGGTAGAACGCGGGCCGCACCGGGGCGGGCACCACCAGCACCCGGGCTTCCGGCTGGTAGCGCAGCACGGCAGCCCGCGCCACCTCGGCGGTCACCAGGTACAGGTCAACGTTGGGGTGCACCCACAGCCGGTGCGGGGTGGCGTCCGAGCAGAACACGATGTGGCTCATGCCGGGGTAGCGGTCAGCGAGCGCGCTGATCGCCGATGCGCCGGTCGCGAACACCGAGACGGCCAGGTCCGCAGGCCGGGCGTCGAGGTCGGCGCGCAGTCTCGGCAGCAGTTGCCGCCGGGCGGCGGCGTCGGCGAGCAGGGCGAGCCGGCTGCCGGACCGCAGCCCGGCGAAGTGGAACGCGTCATACAGGCCCGGCACGGCGAGCATGCCCCGGAACACCTTCTCGCCCGCCGATCCCCCGCCCCGGCCGAGCAGCCGCATCGCGTCCGCGGTCCGGGTGGACCACCCTCGCGCCTGCAGCGAGCGCGCGCAGGCCTGAGCCATGACGTCATGCCCCATGCCCAGCGAGCCCGGCAGCAGCAGGGCCTGGCGGGTCACCGGGTACCGCTGGCGGCGAGCCAGTCCAGGTAGCTGCGCACTCCCGAGGTGAAGGAGGTGACCGGTGACCAGTCGAGCAGCTCCTTGGCCAGCTGGTTGGAGATGCTCGCCCCCTGGTAGTCAGCTGCCCGCGCGGGCACGTGCTGGATCGGCACCGAGCCGACGAGCTCGCAGACGACGTCGGCGATCTCGCGCACGGACACTGGGGTGCCGCCTTCCAGTGCGAGCGTCCGGCCGGCCGCCGCCGGTGCCAGGGCCCGCACGTGCGCGTCCGCCAGGTCCTCGACGTAGACGTAACTGCGCTGCTGCTCGCCGGTGCCGGCGATGGTGATCGGCTGCCCGTCCAGCGCCGCCCGGACGAACCGGGCGATCACCAGGGCCTCGCGCATGCGCGGGCCGTACGGGATGCCGTAGCGCAGGATCGTGAACTGCTGGCCATACATCTCCTGGTAACTGTGCATCAGCAGCTCGGCCGCCAGCTTGGTCGAGACGTACACGTGGCCCGCACTGGCCAGGATCACCGGCGCGTCCTCGAACCGCTCCCCTGCTCCGATCGTCGCCCCGTACACCCAGACGGTGCTGGCCAGCAGCACCCGGCCGACGCCGCCGCGGCGAGCCGCGTCGAGTACCCGGGCGGTGCCCTCCACGTTGAGCCGGACCGCAGCCGCCGGGTCGGCCGCCACCTGGTTGACGTCGGCCGCGCCGGCCAGGTGGAAGATCGCCTGGCAGCCATCGACAGCGGCGCTCAGCGCCGCGGCGTCGAACAGATCCGCGCCACAGTACTGCGCGGCCGGGTTGCGCCACTGGCCCGCCAGGTCCACGACCACCGCCTCATGGCCCGCCTGGATGAGGTGATCAACCACGTGCGAACCGATGAAGCCGGCTCCGCCCGTCACCGCCACTCGCATGCTCACTCCCTTGATCGAAGTCCGTGGGCCGCGCTCAGCGGCCAGTGTCTGCGGGCGGCCCGGCGGCCACGGCACGGCGCGCGGGCCCGCCGTCAGCTCTCCGCCAGCGTCGTACAGACGGCCGTCACCGCGGAGATGACCTGATCGACCTCCTCGTCCCGCATGTCGGAATGCACGGGCAGGCAGATGTGCCGGGCGCAGACGTCCTCGGCAGCCGGCAGCGACGGCCCGGCGAATTCGGCGAGCACCGGCTGGCGGTGCAGCGGCAGGTCATACACCTCGCCGGCCAGCCGGACCTGGTACCTGGCGGCCATCTCGGCCTTGACCGCCGACCGGTCGGTGCCGGGCGGCAGCAGCACGATGTACTTGTAGATGTTGCTGCGGCAGCCGGCCGGCTCGCGCAGCGGCTCCAGCCCGGCCAGCCCGGACAGTGCCTTGTCGTAGCGGGCGGCGACCTCGCGGCGCCGCTCGATCGACTGCGCCATCCGGCGCAGGTGCACCAGCCCGGTCACCGCGTGCAGTTCGCTCATCCGCCAGGCGTAGCCGTGCCGGATGTGGTGATTGGCGCCGAAGCTGCCCTTGCCCTGATCCCGGTAGATCCGCGCCTCGTCGGCGATGTGCGCCGAACTCGTCAGGATCATCCCGCCCTCGCCGGAAGTCACCACCTTCGTGGGGTAGAAGGAGAAAGCCGCGGCCGCGCCGAACGAGCCGGCGAACCTGTCGTCGTAGGTGGATCCGTGCGCGTGCGCCGCATCCTCGATCAGCGCGATGCCGCGCTGCAGGCAGGCCAGCGCGATCTGGTCGGCGTCCGGGGTGATCAGGCCGCCGACGTGCACCAGCACGACCGCGGCGGTATCCGGGGTCAGCGCCGCGAGCATGGTGGCGGGGCTGAGCGCGAACGTCTGCGGGTCGATGTCGGCGAATACCGGCCGCGCGCCCGCGGCCAGCACCGCGGCCGCGGTGGCGTAGAACGTGTTAGCGGGCAGGATCACCTCCCGGCCCGTCACCCCGATCGCGCGCAGCGCGATCTCCAGGGCGCTGGTGCCGCTTGCGGTCGCGACCGCGTGCGGCTCCGGCGCGGTCCCCGGATGCGCCGCGGCCGGATGGGCAGCGGCGAACGCCGCCTCGAACTTGCGGGTGTATTCCCCTAGAGTCAGCATCCCACTGGCCAGGATGCCCGCTATCGCGGTCGTAATCTCCTCGCGGTCAGCGGCCGGGAAGACCACGCGCGCTGCTTGTACTCCCAACAGTTCTCCTCGTGCCTTCAGTCGGGCCGGCTTGGCTGCCACCCGGGCAGAACGCAGCCGTTGCGACATCGTCGCCGGTCGATTCTGTCAGTTTGGGCCCGCGCGTTCTGAGCCATGCCATGATCGGGGGAAAATGTCTCGCCGGGCGCGCGGCTGACCGTGCCCCGCGGCTGCACCCCGCGGCTGCGCCCCGCGGCTGCACCCCGCGGCCGGCGACGGCGAGCGGGGAGGCGAGGCAGCCGAGATGGGGCAGTCCGGGGATGCCGCCTGGCAGGCCGGGCGCTGGCTCGCCGCTGGCGCGGCCGGCCTGGCCGTGGCGCACGGTGGTCCCGGGCTGACTGCGCTGCGCCCGGTGCGCCTGGCCGCCTTCCCCCGGCTCAGCGGCCGCGGCGATACCGGCCACGTCGCGCTGACGTTCGACGACGGGCCTGATCCCGGTTTCACCCCGCAGTTCCTGGAACTGCTCGCGGCCCGGCAGACCCGGGCGACCTTCTTCCTGCTCGGTTCCATGGTCGCGCGGGCACCGGAGCTGGCCGCGCAGATCGTTGCGGCCGGGCATGAGATCGGCGTGCACGGGTGGGAGCACCGGTACCTGGTCCTGCGCGGGCCCCGGGCTACCTTCCAGGACCTGCGCCGGGCCACCGAGATCATCACCACGGCGGCCGGCGTTGCCCCGCGGCTGTTCCGCCCGCCCTACGGCGTGCTCAGCGGAGCCGGCCTGGCGGCCGCGCGCCGGCTGGACCTGACCCCGGTGCTGTGGACCAGCTGGGGCCGGGAGTGGGCGCCGGGATCCACGCCGGAATCTGTCTACGCCACGCTGGCCCGCACGCTGGCCGGCGGGGACACGGTGCTGCTGCACGACTCCGACTGCACGTCCCCGCCCGGGTCGGCGCGCTCGGCGCTCGGCGCCACCGCCATGCTGCTGGACGAGTGCGCCCGGCGCGGCCTGCAGACCGGCCCGCTGGCCGAGCACGGCGCCGTCCGGACGGTCGGCCGGCCGGCGCCGTGCGGCTAGCCAGCCGCCATGCGGCGAGAGCGCCGCACGGCCCGGCCTGCGGGTCAGGTGGCGCGCCGGCGGGTATGGGCCACCGTCCCGGTCAGCCCGGTCAGCCCGAATGCGAGGGCACCGTGCCACAGTCCGGTGAACACCGCGCCCGGCAGGCCGCCGCCCAGCGCCACGGTGAGCGCGAACACCACGATCGCGCACGCCGCGCCGGGGGCCAGCGCGAATCGCCAGGGGTTGCGGCGGGCCCAGCGCATGGCCCGGCCGGACCGGCCGCGCAGCAGCGCTCCGCCGCCGGCGACGGCGAAGAAGACCACCGCGCCAAGGGACACCGGGGCGCCGACTGCCAGCTGGCCGGCCAGCGCCAGGTGGGCGAGCATGTCGCCGCCCGCCGTGACAGCGCCCGCGGCCCCGGCGGCGGTCCAGGGTGCCTGGGACAAGGCCGCCCCGGAAACGGCAAGTTCCTCGCGCCGGGACAGGCCCGGCCCCGGTGTGCGGGTTGGTGCCGACATCGTTGCTTCTCCCGATTCCTGGGCAGGCTTCCTGCCGCTGGCGGTGCCGGCCGGACGCCGGGGTCACCTCGTGAAGTTAAGATATATCTCTTTTAGGCGAGACGCCAGGCCGTCGCCATCCGGTGCCGGAGCCAGGGCATCTACCAGCGAGAACGCTGCGCAGGGGTGATACTCAGAGACCCTTCAGCTAACGTCCAGCCAGGTGGTGCTTACTAGATACACCGGGCCAGGACTGCCGGCCGGCGGCAGCACGGGCATCGGCAGACGGCATTGTTTGTTGTCTCGGGGCAGAGGTGATGAGGCAGATGCACGAAGACCACAGCGACGGCAGCCCGCAGCCGGGCTTTCCCGGCCAGCAGGAACCGCCCGCGCAGGGTGAGCCGACCCTGGCCTTCGGCGCTTCCGGGACTCCGGACATCGCGCCCGGCGGCGAGCCGGGCGCGGGGGCGACCGGGGCCGCCGGGCCGGGACAGCCCGGTTTCGGGGCTCAGCCCGGTGCGGCCGGCCAGCCGGGCCAGTTCGCTCCGCCCGACCGTCCTGGCCACTGGGAGCCGGCCAGCTATCCGCCCGCGCCAGCGGTCGGCCCCGGCTCGGCCGGCGGTCCAGCACCATTCGGCTCCGCCGGGGGTTACGGCGCGCCAGCCAGTTCGTGGGCGGCACCGGCCGGCCCGGCCGACGCTCCGGGCACCGGCCCCGGCGCGCCCGGCGGGCAGGCGACTGCCGGAGGATACGGGGCACCCGGCCAGTACTCGCCGAGCGGCAGTTACCCGGCCGGGGGCTACGGGCCCGCCGCCGGATACGGGCCCCCCGGCAGCTACCCGCCCGGCAGCTACCCGCCCGGCGGTTACCCGCCCGGCGGTTACCCGGCGGGCGGTTACCCGGCGGGCGGTTACGGGGCGCCAGGCAGCTTCCCGCCGCCCGGCGGTTACGGCCAGGGCGGTGCGGCACAGGGGGGCGGCTACGGTCCGTGGGGATACGGCGGTTACGGGTCGCCGGCCGGCGCTTACGGGCAGCCGCCAGCTGGCCGGCGCTGGGGCCGGGGGCTGATCGCCTACGTGCTCGTGGCCGTGCTGGCCGCAGCGGCCGGGGCCGGCAGCGTCCTGCTAGCCCGCAGTACCAGCACCTCCGCTGGCCGGGCGCCCGCGGCCGGCGGCGGCAATCTGGGCGGTCTCGGCGGCCTCGG
Source organism: Streptosporangiaceae bacterium (assembly GCA_052143655.1). Lineage (GTDB taxonomy): Bacteria > Actinomycetota > Actinomycetes > Streptosporangiales > Streptosporangiaceae > CAVSUR01. The sequence goes on from JBKQSL010000163.1 coordinate 24,429, forward strand.
GCCCGGCGGCACCGGCTCGGGCAGCACCGGCTCGGGCGTCAGCAGCGCCACCGAGCACGCGGCGTACAGCGCCGTGGCGCCGGGCCTGGTCAAGATCACCAGCAACCTGCACTACCAGGGCGGTAGGGCCTTCGCCACCGGCATGGTGATCAGCAAGTCCGGCCTGGTGCTGACCAACAATCACGTCATCGGCGGCACCAACGGCCTGACCGCGACCGTGTTCCTGACCGGGCAGAGCTTCACGGCCCGGTGGCTCGGCTACGACAAGACGGATGACGTCGCCGTGCTGCAGCTGGAGGGGGCCAGGAATCTGCGCACGGTACCGCTGGGCAACTCGGCAACCGTCCGGGTCGGCGACGGCGTCGTGGCCCTCGGCAACGCCGACGGCACCGGCCGGATCACCACGGTGACCGGCAGCATCACCGGCCTGGACCGGACGATCACCGCCAGCGACTCGGGGCTGAACAGCGAGACGCTGCACGGCATGCTGCAGACGAACGCCGACATCGTCCCCGGCGACTCCGGCGGGACGCTGGTCAGCACCACGGGCAAGGTCATCGGAATGGACACCGCCGCGTCCACCGGCGGGCTCAGCCAGGGCCAGCAGAACGTCGGCTTCGCCATCCCGATCAACAAGGCGCTGGGCATCGCGCACGAGATCATCGCCGGCCAGGCCAGTTCCAAGATCCAGATCGGCAGCACCGGCTTCCTCGGCGTGCTGGTGCCCGGCGGCAAGGCAGGCAGCGTCAGCAATCCCCGGAGGCAGCGCCAGCTGCAGCTCCAGGCCCTCCGCGCGGAGGGCCTGGGCGGGACGGCAGGCGCGGGGCCGGCCTGCATCAACAACTCGCAGGACGCCGGCCTGCCGGCCGGGGTCGCTCCGGTCCGGGCGGGCGCCCTGATCCTCGGCGAATTCTGCGGGACTCCGTCGGCCAAGGCCGGCATCTCGCCCGGCGACGTCATCACCGCGGTCGGCGGGCACGCGGTGACCACCCCGGCCTCGCTCAGCTCGCTGCTGACTGGTTACCGGGCGGGAGCATCAGCCGCCGTCACCTGGGTAGGCACTTCTGGACAGAAGCACACGAGCACCTTGGTCCTGGCGCAGGCCCCGCCGAAGTGAGCCAGGCGCCGCAGCTGGCCGCTTGCGGTCCGCGGCGATTGAGCTAACGTCCTAGCCAGGGGAGACCCACGGCCGCATGGCCGGGTCTTCCCTGGCAGGGCGTTAGGGCCAAGGCGGCATCCGGACAGCCGGCCCGGCAGAGGTGATGAGCGACATGCGCGAAGAGCAGGGGCATGACGGCCAGCAGCCGGGGTATGCGGGCTCCTGGCCGACGGCTCCTGCCCCCGGCGCAGCATCGCCGCAGCCCGGCGGATGGGCAGACCCACGGCAGCCTGGGCGGCAAGTTTCCGGTGCTCCAGGGCCAGGCGGCTACGGCCAGCCCGGCGGCCCAGGATTCGGCCAGCCCGGGGGCCCAGGATTCGGCCAGCCCGGCGGCCCAGGTTACAGCCAGCCCGGGGGCTCCGGCTTCGGCCAGCCCGGCGGCCCAGCTCAGGCCGGCTACCCGGCTGCGGGGCAGCCCGGCTCGGCGCGGGACTACCTGCAGCAGGGGTCTGATCCGCCGGACGGCGGGCGGCAGCCGGGCCGGCGACGCGGCGTCGGCCTGCTGACCTACGTCCTGGTGGCCCTGCTGGCCGCCGGGGCCGGGGCTGGGTCGGTCTGGCTGGCCAACGGGAACTCCCCCGGGTCCGGCGCGGCCGCCGGGACCGGCCAGGGCGGGACGGGGCACGCCGGCGGCCCGGCGGCCGCGGCCGGCGCGATCAGCAGCGCGCGCAAGCGCGCCGTGGTCCGGGCCGTGACCCCCGGCCTGGTCGACATCAGTTCCCGGCTCGGCTACCTGGGCGGCACCGCGGCCGCCACTGGCATGATCATCAGCCGCAGCGGCCTGGTGCTGACCAACAACCACGTCATCGAGGACACGACCGGGCTGAGCGCCACGCTGGTGACCAGCCAGCACCGGTTCGCGGTGCGGTGGCTCGGCTACGACAAGGCCGATGACGTCGCCGTCGTGCAGCTGGTCGGAGCGGCCAACCTGCGCACGGTCCCGCTGGGCAACTCTGCGACGGTCAGGGTGGGAGACCACGTCGTCGCGCTCGGCAACGCCGACGGCCTGGGCGGCGCGCCGGCCGTCGGCGGCGCCATCACCGGCCTGAACCGGACGATCACCGCCAGCGATGATGGCACCCCGGCGACCGAGACGCTACACGGGATGCTGCAGACCAACGCGAACATCGTGCCAGGCGACTCCGGCGGGTCGCTGGTGAGCGCCGCGGGCAAGGTCATCGGCATGGACACTGCCGCGGCGACCGGGAGCGTCAGCCAGACCCAGCAGAGCGTCGGCTTCGCCATCCCGATCAACAAGGCTCTCGCCATCGCACGCCAGATCATTGCCGGCCAGGGCACCTCGAAAATCCACATCGGCACTACCGGTTTCCTCGGCGTGCTAGTTCCCTCTGAGGGCGCCAGCAGGGTCGCGAGCCCGCGGGCGCAGCGGCGGATGCAGCTGCAGCAGTACGGGACGGGCGCGGCACCGCCGGCCACGGCAGGCTGCCTGGCCACGAACCAGGACGCGGGCATCCCGGCATCCGTCGCGCCGGCCCGCTCCGGCGCGCTGATCCTCGGCGAGCTGTGCGGCACGCCGGCCGCCCGGGCGGGCATCTCGGCCGGGGACGTCATCACCGCCGTGGCCGGGCACGCGATCACCACGCCCAGCTCGCTGACCGCCATCATGGCGGACTACCGCGCAGGCGCGAGCGCCGTAGTGACCTGGGTCAGCCCGGCCGGCGCCCGGCATACCCGCACGCTGGTCCTGGCGCAGGCGCCGCCACAGTAAGCCGGCGCAGTAAGCCGGCGCAGTAAGCCGGCGCAGCGGAACTGGCGCAGCAGACCTGGCGCAGCAGGTCCAGCCAGGCCGGGCCGACCGCCGTCTCAGCCCGCCAGCCAGCGGGCCATCCGCTCGGCCGCCGTGCCGATCGCGGCCAGCTTGACGTACTCGCCGGCGGTATGCGCCAGCTGCGGGTCGCCGGGCCCGTAATTGACCGCGGGGACGGCCAGGTCGGTGAAGCGCGCCACGTCGGTCCAGCCGAGCTTGGCCCGCGGCTGCCCGCCGATCGCGGCGGCGAACGACGCCGCCGCCGGGTCGGCGAGCCCCGGGCGGGCCCCCGGGGCCATATCGGTGATCGTGACGTCCAAGCCGCCGAACACCTCCCGCACGTGCTCGGCCGCCTGCTCCGCAGTCCGGTCGGGCGCGAACCGGTAGTTCACCGTCACCACGCACTCATCCGGGATGACGTTGCCGGCCACGCCGCCCGCGATGCGCACCGCGTTCAGGCCCTCGTGATAGGCCAGCCCGTCCACCTCGGGCTGGCGCGGCTGGTAGCCGCGCAGGATGTCCAGGATGGGGCCGGCCAGGTGAATAGCGTTGCGGCCGAGCCAGGACCGGGCACTGTGCGCGCGCTCCCCGCGGGTGCGGATCTCGGCCCGCATCGTGCCCTGGCAGCCTCCCTCCACCACGCCTCCGGTCGGCTCGAGCAGCACGGCGAAGTCGGCCGCCAGCAGGTCGGGGCGCTCCCGGCTGAGCCGCAGCAGCCCGTTGCGCGCCGCCTCCACCTCCTCGCAGTCGTAGAACACGTACGTCACGTCCCGGGCCGGCGCCGCCAGCCGGGCCGCCAGCCACAGCTGCACCGCCACGCCCGCCTTCATGTCACTGCCCCCGCAGCCGTAGAGCAGGCCGTCCTGCACCCGCGATGGCAGGTTGCCGGCCACCGGCACGGTGTCGATGTGGCCGGCCAGCGCCACCCGCTCCGGCCGCCCCAGGCCGGTCCGGGCGACGAGCGCGTTGCCACTGCGGTGCACGGCCAGGTGCGGCAGGCCCGCCAGGGCCACCTCGATCGCGTCAGCTAGCGCCGCCTCCGCGCCGCTGACGGATGGGATGTCGACCAGCTGAGCGGTAAGTTCGGCAGGGTCACGGGAAAGATCAAGCTGCACGGCGGCAGCATAGCCCGGCCAGCCAGGCAGCCGGCGGCACTCGGCGGCGCGCAGGCGGACTGGCCCGGTGCGGGCCGCAGCGTTACCGGCGGAACGGAGGAAACGTGGAAGCGCAGGAAATTCCGGCAGCGCCCGGACCGGCAGCGCCCGGGCCGGCGGCGACTGCGGGAACAAGGCTGGGCGTGAACTCCGAGGTCGGCCAGCTGCGGAAAGTGATCTTGCACCGGCCCGGCCTGGAGCTGAAGCGGCTGACCCCCGCCAACGCCGCCGACCTGCTGTTCGACGACATGCTCTGGGTCGCCGAGGCACAGGCCGAGCACGACGCCTTCGCCGCCGCGCTGCGCCAGCGCGGCGTGCGCGTGCACTATTACGGCGAACTGCTGTCGCAGACGCTGGCGATCGGGGCCGCCCGCGAGTACGTGCTGGACCGGGTCTTCGACCCGCGGCTGCATGGCCCGCTGGCCGTGGACGCGCTCCGCGCAGCGCTGGAGGACCTGCCGGCCGCGGACCTGGCGGAGTTCCTGATCGGCGGGATCACCAAGCGGGAGATTATGGAGCTGGCGCCCGAGCCCCGGTCCATCGCTTTCCACTCCCTGGACCCGGACGGGTTCGTCCTGGCACCCCTGCCGAACGTGCTCTACCAGCGCGACGCCTCGTGCTGGGTGTACGGAGGGGTCTGCGTCAACGCCATGCGCCGCCGGGCGCGCAGGCCCGAGACCATCCTCGGCGAGGCGCTGTACCGCTGGCATCCGATGTTCGCCGGCGGCGGCTTCGAGGTGTGGCTGCACGGCGCGCAGAGCGCGCCCGCCACCATCGAGGGCGGTGACGTCCTCGTCCTCGGCCACGGCGCCGTGCTGGTGGGGATGAGCGAGCGGACGCAGCCGCAGGCTGTGGAAATGCTCGCGCACCGGCTGTTCTCGGCCGGGGCCGCCACCAGCCTGGTCGCCATCGACATGCCGAAGGCGCGGGCCTTCATGCACCTGGACACCGTGCTCACCATGGCCGACTACGGCGTCTTCGTGAAGTACGCCGAGATGGGGATGCTGCCGTGCTACACGGTCGAGCCCGGCGCCAGCGAGCGCGAGCTGAAGGTGACCGACCACCCGCCGCAGGACATGCACGCGGCGATCGCGGCCGCGCTCGGGCTGCGCGAGATCACCGTGCTGACCGCCACCCAGGATGTGCACTCCGCGCAGCGCGAGCAGTGGGACGACGGCTGCAATGTGCTCGCGGTCGAGCCTGGCGTGGTCGTGGCGTACGAGCGGAACGTCACCACCAATACCTACCTGCGGGAGAACGGCATCGAGGTGATCACCATCCGGGGCAGCGAGCTGGGCCGCGGCCGTGGCGGCCCGCGCTGCATGAGCTGCCCGATCGAGCGGGACGCCTGATCAGCTCTGCGGCAGGCAGACGGTCATCGTGGTGCCGTCGCCGGGCTGCGATGCCGCTTCCACCCGCCCGCCGTGCAGCTCGGTGATGGCCTTCACCACCGACAGTCCCAGGCCCGTCCCGGGCCGCCCCTGCCTCGATGCGGCCGAGCAGCAGATCAGCTCGGC
>JBKQSL010000164.1:0-6466 GCA_052143655.1 Streptosporangiaceae bacterium
GGCTCCCAGGTCAGAGGCATGATCACGGCTCTCACGCCGGCGCCCGTGGAACGGGTCTGGTGAATAGGCCTATCGCTCTGTATGACCAGTCCGATCAGGGTGCGCCATAGAGTCGCTGCCCAGCTGAAGGGCAGCCACGCCGTCTACCGGCGAACCGCGGATGGGAAGGTGGCGGTGGTGCCCGAGCACGGCCGGCCAAGCGGGGCACCCCCTCTCTGTCGATCCTGCGGCAGGCGGGGCTCACAGAGAGGGTCAGCGCCAATCAGGCCCGGATACTGAGAGAGATCCGGTTCAGGGTGCGACGCTGTGCCGATTCGGAGTGGGTGGGCCGCTGGCTGGTTAGCTACTTCGACCTGAAAAAGTCGCCGGGCGGGGTGGGCGGGTTCGGGCTTGCCCGGCCGGCCGTTTCTGATCTTGGTTGCGGGGCTTGGTTCAGGTGGTCAGGGCAGCGATCTTGACCAGGTTGTGCGCCAGGACCCCGTAGCCGGCCCAGGTCCGTGCTCCCTGGGTGCCGTCCAGGCGGGTGCGGTCCCAGCCGTACTGGCGTTTAAGGGTGGCGATCCGGCCTTCGCTGCCGGTCCGCCACTTGACTGCCCGCCGGAACGCGCGCCGCCGTTCGGCGGTCTGGCGGGCCTTGCCGGGTTTGCCCTTGCGGGGGATGACCACGTGGCGGACCCCGAGCCCGTGCAGGTCGTCGTCGATGGCCTTCTCACCGTAGCTGCGGTCGGCGGTGACGGTTGCGGGTGTCTTCCCGGCCCGCTTGATGACCCGGGCCACGGCCGGGGCGAGCTGCGGGCCGTCGGCGGGGTTGCCCTGCTCGAGGGCGTAGTCGGCGATGATCCCGTCGTCGTTGTCGGTGACCTGCGCCTTGTACCCGAATTCCACGGGCTTGCCCAGGCGGCCCTTGGCGATCGGGCGGGCGTCGGCGTCGTGCAGGCTGACCCGCCGGGTTGCCCCGCCGGGCATCGTGCCGGCCAGCCGCTGCCGGGCCTGCGCGGCGACCGTCTTGGTCACCTGCAGCAGCCCGGCCAGGTCATTGACCGCCCGGCGCAGCCGGCCGCGCCGCCGCCCCGCGGCCGGGTCGGCGAGCCCGGCCGCGGCCAGGGCCGCCGCCTTCGCCTCGGCGCGGCGCAGCGCGCGGCGGGCGTTACCCAGCAGCCGCTGCGCCTCTGCGGCGGCGCGTTCGGCCAGCCCGGCCAGCTCCCCGGTCACCCGGGCCACCACGGCCTGCTTCTCGTCCCGGGCCTGCGCGGCCCGTGACCGCAACTTCGCCGCGATCGCATGCGCCCGCCGGCCGGCCGCGCGGCTGCGGTCACGCACCCTGGTCCGCCTCGCCCCTCCCGCGGCCTGGATCCGCCGCCCGGTCGCCGCGACCTGGCGGATAGCCCTGGCCAGCAGCCCAGAATCGGTCGGATAGGCCACGTTCGCCGGCACCACCGTGGTGTCCGCGCGCAGCCGCGAGACCCGCGGCAGCTTGTCCCCGGCCGCCTTGGCCCACAGCGCCTCGTTCAGCCCGGCCACCGCATCCGCGCCGCACCGGGTGGTCAGCTTGATCAGCGTCGTCGGATGCGGCACCGTCGCATTCAGCGGGATCCGGCAAAACCGCCGCCAGCTGATCGAGTCACTGACTTCGGCGCACAAGCTCTCAAACCCCAGCCGGCAGCGGAACTTCAAGAACATCAGCCGCAGATACCACTCCGCCGGCGTCGACGGCCGCCCCAGCACCGGATGAAAATACGGCGCGAACGGCGCGAAGAACACCGGGTCATCCAGCAGCGCATCCACCCGAGCCAGCTCCGGCGGCAGCCGCAGCACCTCCGCCGGAAGTAACAACTCCCACCCAGACGGCCGATCGCCTATCGTGCGGAACATGGTGACCTCGATCCCTTCCAGCACAAGGGGTCGAGGTCATCCTCCCTCCTGACACACGACGATCAAGACCCGCCACCCGGGTTTTTCAGGTCGAAGTAGCCAGCGAGGCTCCGCCTCTGACCGCCGAGGCTGACTGTTCTGCCTGCTCACCGGTGCCGGCAGGTTCAGGCTGGGGACGGTAATGCCGGCTGAGCAGGAGTGGTCGTCATGTCGCATGTGGTCACGGTCCCGGAGCTGCTGGATGGTCATACGGTGCTCGACATCGAGTGCCTGGACCGCGTCTACCTGAGCGGCTATGTGCCGACGCTCCAGGTCGGCGGGCAGGTCTTCACGTTCCTGCATGATCACCGGGGCATGCCGGTCGCCTCGCCGGCGGTGTTCGGTCAGATCAGCGGCCGGTTCCGCCAGGCGGTCGACCGGTTCGCTCAGATGAATGACATCCCGGTGGTCAAGTTCAAGAAGGGCATCCGCAAGCTCGATGTGATGCAGCGCTACTTACGCGCCGCCGCGCGTGCTGACCGGCCCGGCGTGGCGGCGATCGGCCGGGCGGAGGAGTTCCAGCTGGTATGGGATGCGCGCCGGCGCGACAGCGCCCCGTCCAGGCCGCCGCAGTTCTTCTTCGTCAAGGCCGAGCGGCGGGTGACCTGCTATTACTTCTATGTCTTCGACGAGCGGTGGGGGCCGGGGTTCATCAAGGTCTGCGCGTACTTCCCGTATCCGGTGAAGGTCTGGGTCAACGGCCACGAGTGGGCCAAGCGCCAGCTGACCCGAGCCGGGGCGGGGTTCATTGAGCTGTCCAACGGGTTCGCTGCCTGCGATGACCCGGCCGGGCTGCAGGCCATCTGCGACCGGCTCGGGCCCGCTGAGATCCAGGCGTTCTTCGACCGGTGGCTGTCACGGCTCCCGGTGCCGCTGACGGCCGCTGACCAGGCCGCGGGCTACTGGTGGGAGTTGTCGATGCGGCAGGTCGAGACCTCCCGCACCATGGTGTTCGACGCCCCGCGGCAGGCCCGCGCGTTCTTCGAGGCGCTGATCGCCGACAACCTCGACCTGGGCCGCCCTGAGCACGTCGAGATCCTGTTCAAGCGGGATCCCCGCGGCCGCAAGCCCAAAGACCAGGCCGGCGGGAGGTTCAGGACCGCCATCGACCGCAACAGCCAGGGCGTCACCATCAACGCGTTCTGGCGGCACTCCAGAGTGAAGCAGTATTTGAAGGACGGCCGCGCCCTGCGGATCGAGACCGTGGTCAACTCACCCGACGACCTGGGCTGCCAGCGCCGCCTGCACAACCTCCCCGAACTCCAGGCCCGGGCGCGTGCGATCAACGCCCGGCTGCTGGAAACTGAACGTGTCGGCCAGGGTTGCGTCTTCGATAGTCCAGCCTTTGCGCGGATATCGCAGCCCACCCTCACCCAGGATGGCCGGAGGGCCCCGGGATTACGTTTCGGCGACCCTCGAGTCATGGCCCTGGCCGGCGCCCTCGCCAGCACGCTGACCGCCGTCACCGGCATCACCAACAAGAGCCTGCGCGCCTTGATGACCGGGCTGCTCGGCGCCGCCTACAGCGTCAACCAGGCCAGCTACGACCTGACCCGCCTGTCCCGCAACGGCATCATCACCCGCATCCCGCACCGCAACCTGTATGCCCTCACCCCCGACGGCCTGCGCTTCGCGATCTTCTACAGCAAAGTCCACGACCGCGTCCTGCGCCCGCTCATGGCCGGCGACCAGCCCCAGGCCCCGCCCCCGCTCCGCGATGCACTGCGCGTCATCGACCACGAAGTCACCCGGCGCCTCGCCGCAGCACGGCTCCCGGCGGCCGCCTGACCAGCCCGACCCGCGCCTCATCCCCAGATACCCGGCCGAAAAACTCAAGACAAACGTCAAAGTCCTGCGAAGCAAGCTCCGCTAGGCCAGCGACATCATGGTCATAGCGCGCCTGATGCACGATCTCGCCCTGCGGATCGGCCAGGCACAGCTGATGAAAAGAATTACCCCAGTCAATCCCGGCGAACAGCCCGTCGGCCCCAGCCGACCGGACCAGCGAAGAATCTCCCAACCCACAATCCCTTCCCGGACACGTCACCGGACGGCCGGCCGGGCTGGAACCTCATCACGGCGCTCGAAGCGCTACTCCCGCTGGCCACTACGCGGCCCGCCTCCGCCCGGAGGGATAGGTCTGCATGCGGGCCTCGAAGGCAAACGTCTGCACAGGTCCTCCCCAGACGGCGCGGTGACCGGCGAGACCATCTCGCCAGCACGAAGCGTGGACTGATGAGCCCTGCAAACAGACCTCGCCGCAAAACAGCAACCAGACCCTGCGAGCCATTCAGCGGCCGCCGCTTGATAGAGGAGCTAGCCACAGCCTCGCTAACGGGCGGGCCGGGTGAGGATCTCCATGAGGTGGCCGTCGGGGTCATCAGGCTCTTGTCCCATCGGCACGAACGGCCCGCGCCCTCTCAGGTGGCCAGCCCCAGGTGCTCCAGGTACGCGGCAAGGCCCGCCTGCATCGTGTAGGGCCCCCGGATCTCCTGCAGGCGAGGCGGGACCTGGGAGTAATCCAGGTACGGGTGGTCGCCGCAGTCGCAGCAGATGACCTCGAACACGCCGGTGTAGCCACCTTCGGCCCGGCCCTCCACCAGCCGGGCAGGCTGGAGCCGCAGGGACGCCGTGGTGCCGTGGCCGGGCTGGCCAGCCGGAGGCACCGGGCTGGCCCGGTCAACTTCAGCGCGGCGCCCCGGATCATAGGCATGGCGGGCGCGAGGCGCTGCGGAGACGGCACTCAAACGGCCAGCCGACCGGATACCGGTGACCTGCAGATCTGCGCGACTCACTCAACCCCCCGGGGGCGATAGGGGTAGATACTTGCCACTGCCGGGTCCGGAGCAGCGCCTCACGTCCGCTTTCAACCGTTGCACCCCCGGTTCTGCAAACCCGCTCAGCAAGCTAGGAACTTAAGCTGAACGTTCGAGCTTTGACGGGCCCCGGCGGTAACCCCGCCAGAGCCGTGGTGCGTCTTTCCCCCAGGCGGGGAATCGCGGGCCGCCGGGGCGAGCGCCTCCGTTAGCCGTCACCTGGAGCGGCTACAGTAATTGCTACGCCTTAGCCGCCGCGGGCGCCATAGTGGGTCCGTGCAGGACCGGTATGCGGGTGATCTTGGCGACTACCTGAAATTCGGGCTGCTCCGCGTGCTTGCGCCGCCCGGCTCTCCGGCATCTCCGCAGCTTGGCGTCGTGTGGTACCGCACCGCAGTGAGGCCATCAGCAGCTGAAGGGAATAGTTGACGCTGACGAGAGGAGCACAGCTGCCCTGGCCGGCGCTGACATCCTCCGCGCTGTCACGCGTTACCTTGACGAGCGGCTGGACTTCTCCGACCTTCCGGTGACGGCCCGGGAAGCCCGCTGTACCCGCCGCCGGGCCTGGCTGGAGCGCGCCCTGACCGCCACGGCGGGCCGTGATCTGATCTTCGCTGATCCCGACAACGGCATCCGCCCGGCGCAGCACCCGGTCCCCGCCTACAGGACCAAGGCGGTCAAGCACGCTTATCTTGACGAACTCGCCGCCTTCGCCCGGCGCGGCCAGTCGCTGATCGTCTACCACCATGCAGACCGCACGGCAGCCGTCGAGCAGCAAGCGATCAGCCGGCTCTGCGAGCTCACTCGTGAAGTACCCGTCGAGGCAATCGCCGCTGTGCGCGCTTCGAAAGAACTACCTGTCTATTGGCCGGCCGCCTGCCGACCGAAAGCGGAAACCCCGGCGCCGCTCAGCAGGGCAACCTGCGCGCAGAACGTCTAGATCTGCGCGCAAATGCCCGACAAGCACAAGGCATCCGCTGGCGAGCAGAACGGCGGCTACTTGCTCGCGCAACTGCTGTTCCTGCTTGATCCGTCCACGCCTGCCAGACCGAGCCGGGTCGCCCGTTCGCGTCGGCCATCTCCCGCCGCAGGAATTCTGCCGTACTGCATGCTCCGCCCGGCCGAAGGTCCTGTGCGCAGGGACGTTGGTCCGTGGCGCGTGCTCCCGTGACGCGGTGGACTGACTGTGACAGGGGACCCCAGGCAGACGCGGAGGAACGGATCACATCCGCGCACCGCGCAATCGAGATCCGCGAGAAGCGGAGGCGGGTCCTCTCGTCACGTCTTGCCTGGACTACGTTGCGCTCCAGCCGACGTCGGGCGTGAATTACGGCCGCCATGCACGCTATCGGCCACGGGACGGGCAGAACGCCCCCTTCGGCGCGGCATCGATGGCCATGGGCACGGCGTATCACAACGTACCGAACGGCGGCACTGCGCTCACCGGTCCCGGACCAGGGTCGGTCACCCAGAGTGACCCGATCCCAGGGTCGGCAGGCAGGCGGATTCTGGCACGGCATGGGCGTTTGGTCATGGTGGCAGGCGGTGCCAGGTCAACGGCGTGGCGACGGGCTGCGCTGGTCATGACGATGGTCAGGACCGCCATTTGATTGAGCAGCCCATGCTGGGCCGGTGCGGCTCGGGCACCGGCTGGCCGGCCAGGGTCAGCTCGATGGCCGCGCGGAGCAGCTCGCCGGTGACCGGCTTGCCGTTACCGGGTGTGGACTGGTCGAACGCGC
>JBKQSL010000165.1:0-10127 GCA_052143655.1 Streptosporangiaceae bacterium
CTAGCCGGGCTTCGCCCCATCCCGACGGGCATGCTTGTTCTGGCTGATGTGGGCGGAAAGGGCTCCGGTCAGAGCTGGACGCTGACACGCTGTGTCGCGTCGATGACCGCCTGATGGCGGTGGGTGGCCTTGCAGCCTGTGCCTGACCGGAGCCTTCAATGACGCTACCGCGCACCGTGGCCGATGTCCTGTCCGATCACGTGACCTTCGAGGTGGAGAGCATCGACCGGATGTACCTCAATCTCTGGCAGCCCCGGCTGGCTTACGGCGGCGGGGTGGCAGGGTTCTTCACCGGCCACCGCGGCCACAAGTTCGCCTCGACGGCGCTGATGGATCCGATGACCAAGGCGTTCGTGGCCGGCATCCACCGCTTCATCGCCGCCCGCGGCCTGGATCTGGTCCATTTCGGCAAGGAGCGCAAGGACGACATCACCCAGCGGATGCTGGCCGAGTACACCGGGCAGGAGGGGGTCTTGTATGTCGGGCGCGGCCAGGAGAAGGCGGGGGTGTGGGGCACCCAGCGGCGCTACCACGCCGACGGCAGCTCCTACGCGTGGCTGGTGCGGTCCAGCGCGTTCATCAATCACTTTTATTTCTACTGCGTGGACGCCGACTTCGGCCCGTTCTTCATCAAGTTCTGCACCTACTTCCCTTTCACGGCAAAAATCTGCCTGAACGGCAACGAGTGGGCCAAGCGGCAGGCCGCCCGGGCCGGGATCGGCTTCGAGGCCCTGGACAACGGGTTCGCCGCCTGCGACGACCCGGCGGCGGTGCAGGCGATCTGCGACTCCCTGACCGAGGACAAGATCGAGGCGCTGGCCCGCAAGTGGCTGAAGATCCTGCCGAACCCGTTCACCGCCGAGGACGAGGCCGCCGGGTACGCCTACGACCTGTCGGTCTTGCAGGCCGAATTCTCCCTCACCCAGGTCCTGGACGCCCCGGTCGCCGGGCGGATCTTCTTCGAGCAGGTCCTGCGCGACAACCTCGACATCGGCCGCCCCGACCAGATCGGCCTGGTCTTCGGCCGGCGGATCATCACCACAGGCCGCCGCCGCACCCCGGGGAAGTTCCGCACCCGCGTCATCACCGACGGGGTCACCCCGTCGCTGCACGTCGACTACAAGAACGACAAGATCAAGCAGTACCACAAACTGGGCAAAGCGATCAGAACAGAAACAACGATCAATGACACCCGCGACTTCGGGCTGTCCAAACGGCTGACGAACCTGCCCGCCCTGCGGCAGATCGGCTTCACCGCCAACCGGCGCCTCCTCGGCGTCCAGCGCATCAGCCACGACCCCGTCCGCGGCGCCCGGGCATTCACCGCCCTGACCGCGCCCATCATCCACGACGACGGAACCCGCATCCCCGGGCTGCGCTTCGGCGACCCCCGCGTCCACGCGCTCCTGCAGGCCCTGCTCATCCACCGGCTGCTGCCCCGCGGGTTCACCAACCGCGAGCTGCGCACCCTGATCGCGCCCCTCCTCGGCAAAACACCCGAGGACATCACCGCCGGGAAGATGACATACGACCTGCGCCGCCTCCGCGAACACGGGCTCATCGCCCGCACCCCCAAAACCCGGCGCTACCAGGTCACCGACACCGGGCTCCAGCACGCCCTGCTCTTCACCCACGCCCACGACCACCTGCTCCGCGCCGGCCTGGCCGAGCTAACCGACCCCAGCCCGCCCGCACCCTCCAGGCTCCGCACCGCTGCCCGCGCCTACCAGGCCGCCTTCGACGACCTCACCCAGCAAGCCCACCTCGCGGCCTGACACCCACCGCCGACAAGAACTCAGGAGGCGATCCGGCAACCCCGCAATTGACTCGATCATGACGGCCCCGCCGTCTAAGCCCTCTAATCGGCGTTCCGGGGCTTCCGCACCTTCCCGAGTGGCCCGCATTCGAGATCACGCTCTGTGGTCAGCTCTGTCCGCCGCCTAACGGGCCGGATCCGCCTGATCTGGCGCGGTTCGCGGTCGGGCGACTTGGCTGCCGGTGGCGCACCGGAACGAGCAATCTGGCTGCGTCCTCGGGTCAGCGCACCGGGCGGATGGCAGGGCCGGGGGGCTGCGGTTTGTGGTGGCCGGGGCGGAGATGGGGTTCGTGACTGGGCAGCCGGTCTTCGTGCGGGCCGCCGTCGCATGGGTTCGCTGCTAGGGTGAGGTCACCTGCCTGGGGGCTTCTCGGGCCTGGTGGCTGCGTCACCGGCGAGGGGCCGGGCATGGCGGCTCGGTTCGGCACTACCGCCGGCAAGGCGGTCATGGCGGGGGAGCGGCTCCGGCTGGATCGGCTTCCGGTTGCCCTGGCAGCTGGCAGCGCCGTGGCCGCAGCCGGCCCGGTGCGGGACGGCGGGGTCGCCGGGAATGTCCCGGGCGTGCTCGCCGGTCAGGCGAGCGGCCCCGGGCCGCGCCAGCGGGAAGGATCGGGCAGATGACTGTCGCGGCAGTGATCGCCCCGTCAGGGGATACTACCGGCGCTGCTGACACGGCGGCCATCAACGGCGCGCTGAGTCTGCAGGGTCCCGGCGCCACTACCGAGCTTGAGGCTGGCACCTTCTACGTCAGCGGGCCGGTCGTCATTCCCCCGTATCAGGCACTGCTGGGCGTCTCTAGTTCCGGATCGATCGGCACTGTCGGCTGCGGCACTGTCCTTGAGCCGGCGCCGGGGTTCTCTGCGGGGAAGTGGCCGGTGGCCGCGGTGATCCTGCTGGTCGATCAGGGGACCGGGGGGGTACTCCACGGTCTCGGAAGAGCAGCATGTGCTCGACATCATGATCCAGGGGTCGGGTCTTCCGCTGACATCGAATGTGCAGGGCATCTGCGTTTACAGCGGCAGCGGCAGTATCGGCAGGCTGGGCTTCCAGAACATCCTCATCAACGCGATGACCGGGTGGGGGTTCTCCGCCCCCGCCGGGTCCGGCCAGATACGAGCGCTCAATGTCGGCGTCCGGGGATGCGGGACGAACAACAGCACCTCAGCCGGCGGGTTCCAGGTGCACTGCGCCGACTCGGAGTGGCTGTACTGCTCTTCCTACAGCAATTACGGGGACGCCTGGCAGATCCTCAACAGCTTCAACTCGCTGTTCAATCAGTGCCACGCAGAGCATTCCGGGAGCGGGTACGGCTTCAATTACAAGGCCACCTACAACAACTCGGGCCCGGATGCGGGCGGTATTACCTTCCAGGGCTGCACTGTTGATGCCGGCGGGCAGCACGGCTTCTTCATCACGAGCACGGGAACAGCCGCCCCGCCGGTCACTGTCATCGGCGGTTACGTGCGGCGTTGCGGGACATCGTCGACGTCCGCCGAGTACGCCGGGTACTGCGTCGATGGTTACTTCGGCCCGGTCAGCCTGACCGGCTGCCAGGCATATCCCGGTCTCCCGGACGGCGGCGGGAACAACACCCCGCAATACGGGATGGCGTTCATCAGCAACGGCGCCGCGACGACGACCATCACCGTTACCGGCGGCATCTACATCGGTGCCGCTCAGGGGATCTACAACGACGGCAGCGCCGCCCTGGTCACCATCAGCGCATCCACGTCGTTCGGCCACGGCCAGGGAACTGGCACCGTGGCCTTCACCCCCGGCGTGCCGCTGCAGGCGGCCGCGTCGGCGGAGTTCCTGCCGGTCGACCCGATCCTCCCCCTGCAGCCGGCCGGGTGCCTGGCGACCAGCCACGACCGCCAGCAGATCACCGGCTCGTTCTCCCCGGTCAGCGGAACGGCCTACTACCGGCTGGTGCGCCTGGTCGCCGGGCTGCCGGTCACCAGCATCAGCATGTGGGTGACCGGGACCGCCAAGACCGGGGGGACCCACGGTTTTGTGAACATCGTCAGCGCCGCCACCGGCAGGGTAGTCGCCTCGTCGGCTGACCAGACTGATGCCGCCGCCACCTGGGAGACGGCCAACAGCCTTGCCAGCATCCCGCTGTCGGCGCCCTACACCCCCCCGGTGACCGGCGGGTACTGGCTCGGGTTCATGGTCGCCGAGACCTCGGGCACGATGCCGACCGTGGGCAGCCCGGCCGTCAACCCCGACAAGGGCATCGTCGCGGTGCCCCCGGTCTACTGCGGTTTCGCCGGGACGGGCCTTACCGGTCCCCCGGCAGCCGGCGCCACGGTGTCACCGCAGGGCACTGCCGGGGACGACATCTACATCTTCGCGACCTGACAACGCGACGCACCAAGAGCGCACCCTGAGCGCCGCGGCTTGCCGGCGGTCCCCGCGGAGGCAGGCCATCACGGCCGCACGGGACTACCCGGTCACGAACCGCCGGCCTGGCCATCGGCCCGCGGCACATGTTCAGCAGCCGCTTTCCCGGCTCTGCCCGCGCGGCACCACCGTGCGAACGGGCCGAGAATCTGCTCCAGCACCGCAAGCTGCCCGCCGGACAAGACCAGCCGGGCCTTCAGCGCATCAAGGCTGCGCCGGCTTCCCGGTCCGCGACCCGGGCTCGTCGTCCTGCCTGGCCACCTCCGACCCCGCTGAGCGGTTCGGCCAGCCGGCCGCCGCCGAGACCCGCCGCCGCGGCAGCGAGCACATCCGCCCGCTCGTCGTGCCCGGCGAGGCGCGGTGCGGATCTGGAACCTCGCCGACGAGCTGTTCCCCGCCGCCACCCAGATCGTCGATCTCCACCACGCCCGCGAACTCGCCACCCTGGCAACCCGGCTGCTGCGCGGCAGCCAGCCGGACTGGCTGGCCCGCCGCCTGGCCGAACTCGACGCCGGCGACATCCCCGGCCTGCTCACCGCGGGCCGCAGCCTGAGGTTCACCGGCTCCCTGGCCAGCCAGCGCCACAAGGCACTGGGCTACTTCGAGGCCAGCGCCCACCGCAGGCGCTACCGGCACTTCCGCGCCCCGGGCATGTTCACCGGCTCGGGCACCGTCGAAGCCGGCTGCAAGCACGTCATCGGCCAGCGGCTGGCCGGGGACATCACTGGTGAAGCAGTCCGGCAGGCCGCAGACGATGCGCGTGACCGCAGAAACGTCCCCGGCAGCCAGAGAGCTGACAGCGAGCACGACATCATCGTCCGGCTCCTGGACCCGGCCGCCGGGCCAGTTCCGCTGAACTCCCCGGGAGGCCGGCCTGCGACGACCCGCCTGCCGTCCGGCGCATCTCGTCACGCCGTGCACTCGATCACGCCCTGCCATGGCGCGCACTGCCGCCGATCTGGTCGGCAACATGGGTCGCCAGAGCGCCTGGGCGTTGCCGCGCCGGAACGGCTGATCTGCGTGGCGGGGACGACCTGGCAACACGCGCTCATGCGATGAGCGGGCGTTTCCTTTTGCATACTCATGCGCTGGCCGGCACCTCGCCAGCGGCCTCGGCGATCGCAGCGCATTGCCGCCGTACGTGTCCAGGCAAGCGAACCGGGCGGTTGGGGGTGGGGACGCAGATGATCTATCCATGGTGTACCGGTTACGGGTATTCCGGGCCGGGAGCCGGCCGTGGTCAAACTCCCTGGCGTCATGCGGGTCTCGGGCCAGTTCGTGGTGATCTTCTTGCCGCTGGGCCTGCTGCACCGGGGGCATGTACGTCCATGGTCCACAGCGCCGATACTTCCGCGGTCCACACGGATCGGACGGTGAGAGGAAGCATTTGGCGCGACCGCATGTGATTCTGCATGCACGGTCCCCGATGGACCGGGCAAGAATCACTTCAAGTGAGGGGCGCATCGCCATGGACCGTCTGACCCGTCTTGCTCGCACCCGCGGCACCTACATAGTGCTCCTGATCGCGGCAGTGGCGTTCTTCTTTATCGGGAACCTCGGCGGCAAACGGGGCAATCCCTCGTGGCTTCTGGCTCCCGTCTGCATCCTGCTGATGATCATCCTGGGGATCATCGCCTTCGTGCAGACGCGCCGCGCGCGGTCCGGAGCGCGATGAGCCTGCCCAGGCGCTGCAGCGCCTTGCGCGCGGGGGAACCTGGGGAGGTTATCGGTAGAGTTGCGTCGTGAGCGGGGTGCGCGACTGGGCGGCGCGAGCGCGGGTGCTCGTCCATGACCCGCGCCAGGTCGACCGGGTCGTGGCTGTTGTCGCGTTCGCGGGGGCGTGGTGGAATGCCGCGATAGAGCCCCATCGGGATCTCGGCGTCCTTGCTGTGGTGGCACTAGCGGTCCTGATGGGCACCATTGCCTGGCGCCGCGTTAACCCGATCGCCTCGACGATAGTCGCGGCAGTGGCCCTTGCAGTTTTTCAGGCGGTCAGTCTCTATAACGGTGACGGGACCTTCGAGGCCGCGGCGATAGCTTTCAGTTTCTATATTCTTGGCCAGCGCACCCGCTCCCGGCCGCGGGTCCTGTGGTGTGCGGCTTGCCTCGCCGTGTGGTCGGGTACTGCGTGGCTAATCACGTTCGACCCGGGCCCGGGCTCGATCGGGAGCATGGTCGGCGCCTGGGCACTGTTCGGCCCGCTTCCCTTCGCGTGCGGGTTCTTGCTGGCCGCACGCTCTTTGCTGACCGCGGATCTCCAGCACCGTTTCGCGCTGCTCGACACCGAGCAGGAACACCGCTCCCGTTTGGCGGCCGGCGAGGAACGGAACCGGATGGCACGCGAGCTGCATGACGTGATTGCGCATTGCCTGAGCGTCATGGTTGTCCAGGTCGGCGGGGCGCGGACGGTCGCGGCCGCCGACCCGCAGCGGGCGAGCGCCGCGCTGCAAGCCGTCGAGAGCGCGGGCCGTGAGGCGCTCGCAGACCTGCGCAGGCTGGTGGGTGCCCTCCGGCGCGGCGACGAGCAGGGCGGCGCCTCTCGCCCAGGGCTCGGCGACGTCGAGGTGCTGGTGGACCGGGCGCGGAGAGCGGGCCTGGAAGTGGGCGTCCACCTCTCCGGACCAGTCGCGTCGCTTACCCCGGCAGTGAACGCCGTGGCCTACCGGGTCGTCCAGGAAGCGCTGACCAACTGCATCAAGCACGCGGGCCCGGCACGTGCGGATGTTAGCGCCCGGGTACACGGAGCCTGTCTTCGGATCGCCGTGACAGACACTGGCTGCGGCGGGCCCCGGTGCGCGAACCCCGTCCCGGGATCGGGGCGGGGCCTGATCGGCATGCAGGAGCGGGTCTCCTCTCTCGACGGGGAGTTGCGCGCCGGCCCGCGCCCGGAGGGCGGGTTCGAGGTCCGCGCTCGCATCCCTCTCCACGGTGCGGTGGAACCCGACGAGCCCGCGGCAGGCTCTGACGTGGCCCGGCCTCCGTCTGCCGGCGAGGGATCCCGCTGGCCGTGGCATGACCTGGTCTTCGCGGGCGCTCTAATGGCCTTGCTGGAGACCGCGGTCCTTACCAGCAGCGACGTCCGGGGCCCGCTCGGGTTGAACGTGCTTGCGGTATCGGGCTTCGCGATCGCCGCGCTGTGGCGGCGGCGGTACCCCTTGTTGTTCGTGCTGGTGGTTAACGTGATCGGGGGGATCATGTCGGTAACGCTAACGCCGGTACGCGACTTGGCCATCGCCGCCGCCTTGTACCTCCTCGTCCTGCCCTACACCGTCGCCGCCTGGGCGAACCGGTTCCGTGCCGTGCTGGGGCTGGGGCTGGTGCTCGCGCTCGCGGTCGCCGACCACCTGGCCTCGCGCACGGGAACGCCGGCCGATCTGGCCGGTGCGGCGGTGATCGCCGGTGCCGCGTGGGGCCTCGGCCTGGCGGTTCGGGCCGGCCGGGCGAAGAACGCGACGCTGTGGCGCGTCCTTTGCCGCCTGGCGGCAGAGAGTGAAGACCGGACCCGGCTGGTGGTGGCAGGCGAGCGCTCCCGCCTGGCCAGGGAACTGCACGAGTCCCTGGCTGGCTCCGTCTCGGTGATGGTGGTCCAAGCGGAGGTGGCCCGGGCGCACCTGACGGAGGACCCATCCTCGGCGGACCAGGCTATGACGGCGGTCGAGCAGACCGGCCGCCAGGCCCTCGCTGACATGCGGCACATCCTGGGTGCGCTCCGGCGCGGAGAGGCCACGGCCGACCGTCAGCCACTGCCGGGCATCGACCAGGTGTATGCGCTCGTCAGGGAGGCGCGCGATAGCGGACAGCGCATCGAGCTCCGGGTCGAGGGCGAGCCCGGCGACATCCCCGCCACTGTGGAGCTCGGCGTCTACCGGGTACTGGAAGAAGCGTTGCGCGACACGCGGTCACGCGGCGAGACAAGAGTGGACCTGTGTCTCGTTTTCGGCGACCGCGACCTCGAGCTTCACCTCACCGCGGAGCTCAGCGGCACGAACCGCTGGCCCACCAGCACCATGCGCGAGCGCATCGCGCTGTGCGGCGGCCAGATCGATGCGGCCAGGCCGGGCAAGGACGAATGGCAGCTGGCTGTCCGCATGCCCTGCGCCGCGGATGGAGCGCTGCTGTGACGGTGCGGATCGTGATCGCCGATGACCAAGAGCTCATCCGCACCGGATTCCGGATGATCCTTGCGGCAGATCCCGGCATCGAGGTCGTGGCCGAGGCCGGCACTGGAAGTGAGGCGATCCGCGCCGCGCGCGAGCTGCATCCTGACGTCGTGCTGATGGATATCCGCATGCCAGACCTGGACGGGATCGAGGCGACCCGCCGTATCCTTTCCGAGAACGGCCCGCGAACCCAGGTCCTGATCCTCACCACGTTCGACCTCGACGAATACGTTTACGAAGCGCTCCGCGCCGGGGCGAGCGGATTCCTCCTGAAGGATCTCCCAGCGCCGCAACTGATCGCGGGCATCCACACGGTCCACCAGGGACAAGCGCTCCTCGCCTCGGCCATCACCAGGCGGCTCATTGAGGAGTTCACGGCACCGAAGCCAAGGGCCGACCCAGCGAAAGCGCTTCACGCGCTGAGCCCGCGTGAAGTCGAGGTATTCACGCTCATGGCCACGGGCAAGAACAACGGCGAGATCGCCGCAGAGCTCGTCGTGGCCGAGACAACCGTGAAGACCCATGTGACCCGGATCCTCACCAAGCTTGGGCTGCGCGACCGGATCCAGGCCGTCGTCCTGGCCTACGACATCGGCATCGTGAGCCCGCGAGCCAGGACTGGCCCGCACCCCCATAACGGCTCGCCGGCGCGGCACCCATGACCATGGGCACGGCGCGTCCCCTCCCGTATTCGGATCAGCCGCTCGGCGAGCGTCGCTCACGGTTTGCCGCTCGCAGCCAGGGTCCACGGCGAGCCAATAGCTCGCATAGGTATGCGCTCATGACCCGGTCGGCGAACGTCCTGTTCTGCCGCAGCGCGGACGGCTGGTTCGACTCTGGTCTGAGCGTGAACATGCCCAGCCGGGCAGCTGGCGGCTCAGCTCGTGAGCTGTTCCATCAGCAGGCTCATCGGGAAGTAAATCCTCAATGCGCTGATCTGATCGCCGTGGAGATCGTAGACGACCGAGTACGGGACCCGGACTGCCCGGCTCGTGGCCTGAATCCCGGCGAACTCGCCGGTATGAGTGCCAGCGAAGTCCGCCTCGATCGCTGCCTTGCCGTCATCGACCAGCAGATTCTTGAGTTCCATCCGAGCGTCGAACGCACCCTCGTGCACGTAGCGGATTAGCTGTCCGGCGGCCTCTCGCCCGTCGGCACGCTGATCGGTCCCTTCGAATGTGGCGACGACGTCGTCAGTGAAGTAAGCGGGGAAATCGGCGCGCTTGACAAGGGCGTCCAGGTAGCCCTGCATCACTTGCCGCTCCGTACCCATCAGGCTCTCCTTTTCTCCTACCAGGCGATCCTGAGGAGAAGGGCCGGGGAGCGGCCCTCGCCGGGACCACCGGGATGAGCATATCAACGGTTCGCCCCTGCCGAGCGGCGCCCAGCCGACCTGACCGGCCAACTGAAATCGCTAGCTTCTGGCGCAGCCCGCACAGCACTCATTTGCCGCGAAGAGGTACTCCGCGGCGGCCACCTGGTCGGTGACCGTGCACCAGCAGATCTCGGTCCCGGAGCCACACGCGCTAGGGCCGACGGCTCAGGCACTTGTCACGGAAGCCGATCGAGTCCCCGCCAACGACCGCGCCCGGACCCGCCTGCGCGCCAGTCTCCGTTGCGCAACAACCTGTGACCGTTACGCCGAACGGGATGATCTGGGCGGTGACTTCTGCGGCCGGGCGGCGGGTGGCCGACAGGCCCTTCGGTGATTTGCCGGGGGTTCATTAGTCAGGATTTTGACTAGTGCG
>JBKQSL010000166.1:0-15812 GCA_052143655.1 Streptosporangiaceae bacterium
TGTCGGACACGGGCGGCTCGGGGTCCAAGGTGTCGATCACCAACTGCAAGGGCGCGAGCACCGAGACGTGGACGCACCCCTCCAACGGGGAGTACGTGCTCAAGTCCAACGGGCTGTGCCTGACCGATCCCGGCAGCAGCAAGACGGCCGGTACGGTGCAGCAGATCCGGGCCTGCAAGGACACGGCCAACCAGAAGTGGTCAGGCACCTGACCCACTAGACGGCAGGGCCCCCGCCTACTCGACCTCGGCGGGGGCCCTGTCTTGCGCATGCAACCGCTGGGCTCAAGCCTACGCCGGGCTGGGCAGGTGGACCGAGCCGTGGTCGATGAGCCCGAAGCGGGCCATCTGCTCCAGGTCGGCGGCCCGGCACACCACCGCGCTGGCCGCCTGCCAGGCCACCTCGCAGCGCGGGCAGGCGTAGGCCAGCTTGGACTGGTTCCAGATGAACCGCCCGCAGCACCAGCAGTTGTGCCGGACCTTGACCGGCGGCCTGAGCCCGCCGCCCGGCACGTACCAGCCGAACAGCGTCAGGAACCCGTCGTGGGCCAGCCGCACGGTCATGCCGGGCTCGGGGCCCAGGTGCGGGAGTGGTCGATTAAGCCCTTCTTGCGCAGGAAGGCGCGGTTCAGCATCCCGTCCTTGTTGTAGACGTCGCTCTGCTTGTAGGGGTAGTCCGGGCCCACCTCGCGGCCGATCACCCGGCACGGCATGCAGTGGTAGCTGTAGGAGACGTTGCTGGCCTGCACGTTGACCTGGTCCACCGGCTGTCCGCAGGCCCAGCAGGTGACTAATCGGGTGGTGTCCCAGGGGATGGGCTTGACTCCAGCCTGGCATTCAACACCACCGCGAAGCTGTTCCTGAGCCAGGAGTCCGGCGGCCTCATGCCCGGCTGGCCGACTTTTTACCGTGCGGTGAAGAACGCCATCTGGGCTCTGGCGTCCAGCTGCGGGATCCCTCACTAGGCCCGTTCAGATGCGCGCCCGGCCGTGGATGTCCAGCAGGCCGTCATCGGCGCCCAGGGGCAGGCTCAGGTCGGGCCAGTCGTCCTCGGCGTAGTCCTCTAGCGGCCCGGCTGGCGGCAGGCCCGCGCCGGGCAGGCTGAGCAGGTCGAAGTCGCGGCGGGCGGCCTCCGCGCGCTTCCTCGCCGTGTCCCACGCCGAGCCCGCGCGTTCCCAGCGGCGCGCGGCCTCCAGCGACCAGCCCTCGCGCATGGCCAGGCCCGCGTCCTCGAACTCGGCCAGGGCCCGCGCCTCGTCGGCCTCGGCGGTCCCGACGTCCTGCAGCCATCGGCCGTCCGTGCGCGCGGTGCGGCCGGCCGATCGTGGCGGGCCAGAGGGTGGACCTCGACCATGTGGGCGTGCCGATGGCGGACGGCGGCGGCGGCCCGCGCGCACTGAGTCATTCGTGGTGCAACAGGTCGGCGGGCGGCAGGCTGGGCGCGGCCCGGCAGCCGCGAGGAAAGCGAGGGTGAGGGCCGTGAGACCGTCTGAGGTTGTCCTGGGCGTCCAGGTGAGCCGGGACCGGAAGCATACGAGCGTGGCCGCGGCCGGGTACCGGGGCCGGTCCTATCTCGGGAACATGATCGAGCTGGAGCTAGCGGCCTACATCGCCAGGGCGGCAGACGAGCCGCCGCCGCGGGCCTGGAGCCTGACGGAGCGGCTGAGCGAAAAGCTGCGGCCCGCTCCTGCGGTGGTGACGGACGCGGCGGTGGCCGTCATCAGCAGGCTCGGCGACGAGCGCCGCACCATCGGGGTGGTCATCGACCCCCGGTCGCCCGCGAGCACGCTGCTGCGCCCGCTCCGCGAGGCCGGGATCATGAACATCACCGAGGTAACGGCCGCTGGCCTCGCCGCGGCGCACGGCAACTTCGTCGACGAGCTGACCGCGGGCCGGCTGGGCATCATCGACCATCCGGCGCTGAAGGAGGCGGTGCGGTGGGCGGCGGAGCGGGACCTGGCCGGCGGGAAGGCCCTGGACCGCCGCGGCGGCGCCGACTCCGGGCCCGCTGACGCCGCCGAGATGGCCGTCTGGGGTCTGCTGGGCGGCTGCCGGAATGTCCGCCCGTTCGTCCTGGTCGGGGGCAGCGACGACGGCGCCAGCGCCGGGGAGCCCCGCAACGACCGGGAGGCCCGCGATCAGTTCCTGGCCCGGCTCGGCTACCGGACGACACCGTGACGGCGGGACCAGGGGCCGGTTCCAGGCCCGGTCATCCGGCCGCTACGGCAGCAGGCTCGGCCGGGGCGCCCAGCTCCACTGCCTCGGGCGTGATGCGGATGCTGAAGTCGATGCCTAGCCCCATGGCGAGCCTGGCCAGAGTGGACAGCGATGGCTCGTGGTCACCCGCCTCAAGCCGCGCAATGGCCGACTGATGCATTCCGAGCCTCCGGGCGAGCTGTGTCTGTGACAGCCCGTTGTCGGCCCGGTAGCTGATGACCCGGATCGCGACGGCATTAGCCAGTGCCGTCCGGTCAAGCTCGCGCCTGACCTCAGGGTCAGCCCGCGCCTCCTGCTCGATCTGGCCTGCGGTCTTCAGATCCGAAACCTTTACCATCTTCCTCTTCCTCTCCTCATCACCCAAGACTGCTCGCCCTAGCCTCCTTCCACCTTCTCCAGCCGATCCAGCGCTTGACGCACCGCCCGGTCGAAGCCCCTGCGGTCAACTTCGGCTTCCGGTCCGATAGCCGCGATGACGAACTCCTGGCCGACCCGGCGATAAAGGCCCCGCCATCGGCTTCTGCCACAGGGATACCGGGTACCGGTCGGCGCTGGGGCGCGTAGCGGGTCCAGGCATCCGCGAGCGGAGCGCGGTAGTAGCCCTTCTTGTTCGTGATGCCGTCCTCTTTCACGTCCTGCGGCCGGGCACCGTAGGGCCTGAGGAGTCTCGCCAGCTCCCGCGAGGTGAGGGGGTGGCCGAACCAGCCGCCCCAGGGTGCTTCAGCGATGCCGTGCAGCCGGGTGAGGATAGTTTCGGTCCAGAGCCTGTCCGCGTCGCCGAAGGTGTCGCGGAGGTCGGCCAGCAGCCGCATGCCCTCGGCTGCGTCTTCTTCGGCGTCGCCGGCGAGGGCGGCTGCCGCAACTGCGGCTCGTGCGGGCCAGTGACCGCCGGCTTCCTCGGCCACCGCTAGCAATGATTCCCATGCGTCCTCGGCCCGGTCGTTCAGCCCGGCCGGCATGGCGGGCTCGGCGTCGCCCAGCTTCTTCGCGCAGCCGGCAATCCAGTCGGCCAGACGCTCGCCCACGGCCTTGACCGCCGGCTCATCCCGCCGGATCCGGTACTTGGAGACCTGCTCTCCGGGCAGCTTCCGGCGCAGGGTGACGATGACGGCCCGGTCCTCGATGGTGTCGGGCAGGTCGCCGATGCCGGCAAGCACCGCGAACGCGAACGTCGGGAAGTCCTCGTTGACACCCCGGGCCGCGTTGTACCGGA
The DNA here is from genome assembly GCA_052143655.1 of Streptosporangiaceae bacterium. GTDB lineage: Bacteria > Actinomycetota > Actinomycetes > Streptosporangiales > Streptosporangiaceae > CAVSUR01. Next base: position 3,430 of record JBKQSL010000166.1, read on the forward strand.
CGTAGGGGCGGTTGCGGCCGAAGCCGGCATTGATGATGCCGCGCAGGTGCTCGGCTTTCTCGTCGCCCTTCAGCGCGCGGCCAAAGATCGTGTCCATCTCATCGAGCATGCTGACCGGAGGGTCGGCCGGGTTGATGGCGCGGACGAACGACGCAGCCGACATGTTCGCGGTGATGAGCGGCCGGTGCACCAGTCCTGCGAGTACGTCCAGGAGCCGGCTCTTGCCGCACCGGCGGACAGGTGACTTGATGACCAGCCGGGTGGCAAATTCGAGCTCGGCCGCAGCGTGCGTGGCCGCGGCGTACAGGGTGACCGCGTAGGCCGCCGCCTCGGAGGGGAACACCAAGTACTTGGTCAGCGAGCCGTGCACCTCATCGAGCACCGCGGCGCCGTCCGGGGTGACGTCGAGGCTCTCCAGCGCGCTCACCGCGTCACTCTCCTGTCGGCGCTCGCCACGGTCCGGCGGGCCTCGGTCTCGTCCAGGCCGGCCCGGACGGCCGCCGCGACCAGCTGGTCAAAGTCGGCCGCGTGGCCGGCCTCTGCCATACGGCACGCGGCCCAGAACGGCCCGGCGTTGCGGTTGCCCTCGGTGAGTGCCGCGACCCACTCGGCGAGCGCCGCGGATCCTGCGCGCCGCCCGGGCCGGGGCAGGCTCACTGGCCGGGGCGGATCGAGCAAGCGGCGGACGGCCTGCCAGTCGAGACGCCCGGTGGCGTCTCGCTGGTCAACCAGCGCATACGTGCCGGCTGGCTTGACGTCAGCGGCGACGAATGACGGCGCGGCGAGCACGTAGCCGCCTGCGGCCTTGAAGTCGAGGAAATGCCGGGGCAGCCGCCCGCACTGCTGGTCTGTGCCGACGAAGTAGACATGCAGGCCGCCGGAGCGGGTGCGCACGAGAGCACTGGCCCCGGTGAGCAGCCCGGCGCGCTTGAGCTGGCCGAACGCGGCCCAGCCGCTTCCCGCCGGGCCGGTGTCGACGTCGAGCACGTCGGGCCCCGGCGTGCCGGTGGCGATGGCGACGTTGCGGTCTGGCCGTGTCCGCCACCATGCGCGGATGACGTCCGGGTCGGTGGTCGCCTCGTGGAAGCCGTGGGCTGTGTCGGGTTCCTTGCCGCCTGGCTTGCATGGGAACACCGGCCATCCGCGGCAGCGTAGTCGAACGCCGCGCCGACCAGTCCTGGGCTCACGCTGACCGCCCGTAGACGCGGGCGATGACGACGGTGACTTCATGGCCGCAGCCAGCGCGGCGCACGCCAGTGACATTCTCAAGCTCCCGAGCGCGGCCCAGCTGATAGAGGCCGCAGGTCCGGCAGTTGTATGCGTACCAGTGCCACCTGCGGCGCCCGCTCGGCAAGTACAACGACGCGTACGCATTAGGTGCCTGGCGCGTGCCCTGGGGTATCGTCATCTTGACTTCCGTTTTGGTTGGCGGAGTCGGTGGTCAGAAGGCCCGCGGCTGGGGAGCTGCGGGCCTTCGCTTTTGCCTAGGTAGCCGCGCCGTCACGGGCCAGCTGGCGGGCCAACTCACGGTCGACCCGCTCGATTTCAGCCACCGGGTACAGGACGCGAGCCCCGAAGCGGACGCCCTTCGGGCCATAGCCGGTCTTCCGCCAGTAGCGCACGACAGCCAGGGTCGTGCGGTAGTGCTCGGCCACCTCGGGAGGCGTCAGATACGCGGGGCCTTGGTTGGCCATATCTCAGCACAATCCTTCGATGGGACGCAGCGACATAGATTCGCTCCTGGCTGGGAGCTGGCAACCCACATCGTCAGGCTAGGTGCTGGAGGCTGTCAAGTCACGGCTGCTGGCTATAGCAGGTTGCCAGTTCCCGGTGACACCATCTATCGTTCGCTCATGGACCAACGGCAGGGCTGGGCTGCTCGCGAGGCCGCAGCCATCGGCAGGAGGGTTGCGCGCCACCGCCAGCTGGCCGGCATCAGCGCTAAGAATCTCGCCGACCGATGCGCCGAATTGGGCCTGCCGTCTTTGACGCGCGAGGTAATCGCCAAGATCGAGAACAGGCGCCGCGAATCGATCAGCGTCGCCGAACTGCAGATACTTGCTCGTGCGCTTTCCGTCTCACCGGCTGATCTTGCGTTCCCGGTCGGCGAGAGCGCTACCGTCGAGCAGCTACCTGACCTGCACCGGGATACCTGGTCAGCGGTGCTGTGGTGGGCAGGGTTCGCGGCTAGGCCCGGGCGTCCGGCGCCCGCGATCGAGGCGGGCGCGGTCCACCTTTACCAGGTTTTCTACCAGCTCCTGGCGGACTGGACTTTCGCTAGCGGGGAGCATCGCCGCACGATCCTGGCAAGCCTCAGCGGCATTCGCGGTGACCTGGTCGAGCACGGCCTGATCCTCCCGGATCTGCCGCCGGACGTGGCGCAGGCGCTGGCCGGCTACGAGGCTGCCGAGGGCGACGATGGCGCACGTTGAGGACCGCTGGAAGCGCGACGGGCGCAGCGCCGGGCGCCGCTGGCGCGTCCGCTACGCCGGGCCGGACGGCCGGGAGCGGAACCGGTCATTTGACCGGAAGATCGACGCCGACCGGTTCAAGGTCGCCGTCGAGGCTGACGTGCAGCGCGGCACCTACACCGACCCGGCCGCCGGGAAGATCACCTTGCGCAGGTACGCCGCGACCTGGCAGGCCGGGTACTCGCCCGATACCAGCCGGGGCGAGCACATCGCCACGCACCTGGCCCTGCACATTTTCCCCGTTCTCGGTGACGTGACCCTCGGCCAGCTCGCCGACCGGCCGAGCATGATCCGGCAGTGGCTCACCGGCCTTCCGCTGGCAGCGTCTAGTGCACGCCAGGTCTTCATCACCTTGTCGGCCATCCTGGGCGCGGCGGTAGACGATGGGCTGATCAGCCGGAATCCGTGCCGGGCGGCCTCGGTCCGGCTGCGGACGGCGCCGCAGCGCAAGATTGTTCCCTGGACCGCTGTCCAGGTCGCCGCGATCCGCGCCGGGATGCCGGACCGGTTCCGGGCCGTCGTCGACTGCGGGGCCGGCCTGGGCCTGCGCCAGGGCGAGGTCTTCGGGCTGTGCCCTGATGCCGTTGACTTCCTGCACCGGAACCGGACGGTGCACGTGAATCGGCAGGTGCTGCGGGTGAACGGGCGGCTGTGGCTGGCCGCGCCGAAAGAGGGCAAGGACCGCCGCGTCCCGCTGCCCGGCCCGGTATCCCTGGCCCTGGCCGCGCACATGGCAGCGTTCCCGCCGGCCACGGTGACGCTGCCGTGGAATGAGCCGGGCAGCCGGCGGCACGGCGACCCGGTGACCATCCCGCTGCTGTTCAGCACTCCCGCCGGCGGCGCGCTCAACTCCAGTACCTTCGGGAAGGCGTGGCGCCGGGCCCGCGGCAGTGCCGGGATCAGTGACGGCGGCATGCACATGCTCCGCCACTACTACGCTTCGGTGCTCCTGGCCGGCGGAGTCGATATCCGGGCACTCTCGGAATACCTCGGCCATCGCGATCCGGCGTTCACCCTCCGGATTTACAGCCACCTCATGCCGTCCGCCGAAGGGCGGGCGCTGCGGGCCATCGAGGCGGCTTTCGCTGAAGATCACGGCCCTGGTACGGCCCAGGAGGCGGAAAGCCCGTGATGACCTGCGCGTCCGTGCCTACTGAAGGTAGCTCTCCACCTCGGGCACCGGGCGGGCGGCCGCGTCACCGGGGTCTTCGCCGAACTCGCGCCGGGCGCGCCGCTGCCGCAGCAGGTCCCAGTACTGGTCCAGGGATTCCTCCGCGGCCCTCAGCTGCTCGTGCTCTTCCCGGCTGGACAGGCTGCCCTGGGCGAGCTTCGCTCGCAGGTCACGTTCGGTCCTGATCAGCTCGTCGATGTGACCGATGATCTCCTTGTCATCCATGGCAACTACGGTATGCGCAGGCCCTGCCGCCCGCGCAACAAGCCCCGGCTTCGGCCGGTCCCGCGGCGCCTGCGGCAGTCCCGGCAGGCGAGCTCGGGACAATACAGGGGTGCCGATAACCGCCTAAACACCGGAAAGAAGGCCGCATCGGGCGGCTGCCCGGGAGAGGACCACCGCGTGCCTGCCAGCTTCTCGACCCTGACCCACCTGGAATGCTCTCGCTGCCGCGCGGCTGCCCCGGCTGGTCGCCGTCCAGGCAGCCGGATGCGCTCCCGTGGCGGCAGCGTTCGAGCACGGCGCGGAGCAGACGCAGCCGTGGCCGGGTGCCCGCACGCAGGCGTTCGGCCGGACCGTCCCGGCGCCGCTCGGCGGCTTCCTGGTGCTGGAGGCGATCAGGTCGACCGGCGGGACGGCGGTCGCGGTGACCGACGAGGAACTGCTCGCCAGCGTCGGCCAGGTCGCCCGGGCCGAGGGGCCGTGGATCTGCCCGGAGGGGGCCGCCTGCTCCGCCGCCGCCAGGGAGCTGCGCGCGGAGGGCTGGCTGGCTGACACTGACGAGGTCATCGTGCTGAACACCGGCACCGGCCTGAAGTACCCGGCGACGGGGTCGGCCAGCCCGCCGCTGATCCCGCGGGACGGCCGCCTGCCCGGTGAGAACCCGGCCGGCCTGCGCCGCTAGCCGGAATTACCGGCTGGCTCGGTCTGACCGCCGGCGGCTGGACTGGCTACAGTCGTGGTGACTACGGTCACCGGAATGGAGGGTGCGGGCCATCGCGTGCCCGCGGCCGCCGCGGTCCGGCACCGGCGCCGGACCGCCGCAAAGGAGGATGTCGATGACTGCCAGCTCTGCTCACAAGATCGCATTCGCGCTGCGCCCCTCGTCGCATCCGGTACCGGCCGCTGAGCGTGACCGGCTGCTGGCAGAGCCTGGTTTCGGCCAGATCTTCACTGACCACATGGTGACCTTGCGCTGGTCGGCGGATCGCGGCTGGCATGACGGGCAGCTGGAGCCTTACGGCCCGCTGACCCTGGACCCGGCCACTTCGGTGCTGCACTATGCCCAGGAGATCTTCGAGGGGCTGAAGGCCTACCGCGCGGCAAGCGGCCCGATCGTGATGTTCCGGCCCGAGGCCAATGCGTCCCGGTTCCGCCGGTCGGCGGTCCGGATGGCGATGCCCGAGCTGCCCGATGACACCTTCGTCCGCTCGCTGGAGCTGCTGGTCACCCAGGACCGCGACTGGGTGCCGACAGCCGAGGGGCACAGCCTTTATCTGCGGCCGTTCATGATCTCCACCCAGCGCGGCCTGGGCGTGAACCACCCGTCGTCGGAATACCTCTACGCGGTCATCGCCTCGCCGGCGGGCCCGTATTTCCACGGCGGCGTGCGGCCGGTGTCGGTCTGGCTGGCCGACGGCTACACCAGGGCCGCTCCGGGCGGCACGGGGTTCGCCAAGACCGGCGGCAACTACGCCGCCAGCTTCGCCGGCCAGCAGCAGGCGATCGAGCACGGCTGCCATCAGGTCGTCTGGCTGGACGCCGCCGAGCACCGCTGGGTCGAGGAGATGGGCGGGATGAACCTGTTCTTCGTCTACGACTCTGGCTCCGCGGCCCGGATCATGACGCCGGCGCTCACCGGCACGCTGCTGCCCGGGATCACCCGGGAGGCCCTGCTCGCGCTGGCGCCGGACCTGGGCATCCCCGCGTCGGAAGACAAGATCTCGGCGGCGCAGTGGCAGGAACGCTGCGCCAGCGGCGAGATCACCGAGGTGTTCGCCTGCGGCACCGCGGCGGTGATCACGCCGGTGGGTCACGTCAAGGGCCTCAGCGGGAGCTGGAGCGTGGGCGACGGCCAGCCCGGGCCGGTGACGATGCGGCTGCGCGAGCAGCTCGTCGGCATCCAGTTCGGTCAGCAGCCGGACCCGTACGGCTGGATACACAAGGTCCTGTGATCGCGCCGGGCTGCTCGCTTTCCCGGAGCTACCCGGCGGCCCGCTCGGCGATGTCGTCGCCGATCTCCGGCGTAGACCGAGCCGCCCAGGCGCCCTGCCGCTCGACCAGGTCCTCGGCGACGGCGCTCTCGATCCGCGCGGCCGCCCCCGCCAGCCCGGCATGCTCGCAGAGCATCGCGGCCGACAGGATCGCCGCAGTCGGGTCCGCCAGCTGCTTGCCCGCGATGTCGGGCGCGCTGCCGTGCATCGGCTCGAACATGCTCGGCGCGGTGCGCTCGGGATTGATGTTCGCGCTGGCGGCCAGCCCGATGCCGCCGGCGACCACCGCGCCGAGGGCAGTCAGCACATCGCCGAACAGGTTGTCGGTGACGATGACGTCGAACCGCTCAGGCTGGGTGACCAGGTACATCGAGGCCGCGTCCAGGTGGCAGTAGTCGGTCGTGACGTCGGCGAACGCCGCGGCCTCCGCATCGACCGTGCGCTGCCACAGATCGCCGGCATAGGCGAAGACGTTGGTCTTGTGCACCAGCGTGAGCTTGCGCTTCGGCCGCTGGGCGGCCCGCTGCAGCGCGTAGCGGGTGACCCGGCTGACGCCGAACGCCGTGTTCACGCTCTCCTCGGTGGCCACCTCCTGCGCAGTGCCCTTGCGGATCACCCCGCCGGCCTCGAAGTAGGGTCCCTCGGTGCCCTCCCGGACCACCAGGATATCGATGGCCTCCGAGCGGAACCCGGGCAGCGGCGAGGCCACGCCCGGGTAGACTCGCACTGGCCGGAGGATGACGTACTGGTCGAGCTCGAAGCGCAGCCGCAGCACCAGCCCGCGCTCCAGCAGGCCGCTGGGGACGCTCGGATCGCCCACGGCACCGAAGAGAATGGCGTCATGGCCGCGGATCTCGGCCAGCGCCGCTGGGGGCAGGATCTCGCCGGTCCGGTGCCAGCGGCGGGCCCCCAGGTCATACTCGGTGGTCTCCACCGGGATGTCCTGCGTCGCGGCCCGCAGGACCTTGATGGCCTCGGCGGTCACCTCCGGGCCGATGCCGTCCCCGCCGATCACCGCGAGCCGCAGGCGCCGGGCCCGGGCCGGGGCCGCGCTATCCGCATCTGGAAGGCCGTCGGGCCCTGCTGATTCAGGTGACGCGGTCACGGAGCTACCCTACTGGCCCGGCCTGCTCAGGATCCGTCCAGGTCAGCTACCCGCCCGGCGGAAGCGCCGATTCCGCGCACGATCTCCGCGAGCAGGCCTGGTGACACGGCCGAGTCGACGGTCAGGACGATCAGCGCGTTGCCGCCCCTGGCATCGCGGCAGACCTGCATGCCCGCGATGTTGATCTGGTGGTCGCCGAGTATCCGCCCGACGACCCCGACCACTCCGGGCTTGTCGGCGTAGCTCAGGAAGACCATGTGCGCGGCCGGCGCGATCTCGGTGTCGAAGCCGTTCGCCTCGACGATCTTCTCGGCCTGCCGCAGCCCGGTCAGCGTGCCGCTGACCGACACCGGGTGGCCGTCGGGCATGACGCCGCGCAGCGTGAGCATGTTGCGCCAGTCGGTGCTCTCCGCGTGCGTGACGAGGCCGACATCCACGCCGCGCTCCTTGGCGACCAGCGGCGCGTTCACGTACGTGACCGGCTCCTCGGTCACGTCGCAGAACACCCCCTTCAAGGCGGCCAGCTGCAGCACGCTCACGTCCAGGGCGGCGATCTCACCGCGCGCCTCCAGGTCGATCCGGACCGCGACCCCGCCGGCCAGGGCGGTGAAGATCCGGCCGAGCTTCTCGGCCAGCGGCAGCGCCGGCCTGATCAGCTCGTCGACCGGGCCACCCTGCACGTTCACGGCGTCGGGCACGAACTCGCCGGCTAGGGCGAGCCGCACCGACCGGGCCACCTGCAGCCCGGCCTTCTCCTGGGCCTCGGCGGTGCTGGCTCCCAGGTGCGGGGTGCACACCACGTTGGGCAGCCCCAGCAGGGGGCTGTCAGTGCACGGCTCGCGCGCGTAGACGTCGAGCGCGGCGCCCGCGACCCGGCCGCCGGCCAGGGCTTCGGTCAGGGCCTGCTCGTCCACGATGCCGCCGCGGGCGGCGTTGACGATCCGCATGCCCGGCTTGGCCAGCCCCAGCTCCCGGGTGCCTATCAGCCCGGCGGTCTCGGCGTTCCTGGGAAGGTGCACGGTGATGAAGTCGGCTTGCGCCAGCAACTCGTCCAGGCTGACCAGCCGCACGCCGAGCTGGGCCGCCCGCGCCGCGGGCACGTATGGGTCATAGCCGATGACGGTCATGCCGAACGCGGCCAGCCGCTCGGCGACCAGCGCCCCGATCCGGCCGAGCCCGAGGATCCCGGCGACCTTGCCCTGCAGCTCGACACCGGTGTACGCGGCGCGCTCCCACCGGCCCTCCCGCAGCGAGGCCATCGCCTGCGGGACGTTGCGCGCCAGCGCCAGCAACAGCGCGATCGCGTGCTCCGCCGCGCTGACGATGTTGGAGCTGGGCGCATTGACGACCATCACCCCGGCCTTGGTGGCGGCGTCGACGTCGACATTGTCCAGGCCGACCCCGGCGCGGGCGACAACCCGCAGCCGGGGGGCGCAGGCCAGCGCCTCGGCGTCGATAAGGGTGGCACTGCGGATGATGACCGCCTGCGCCTCGGCGAGCGCCGGGAGGAACTGGCCGCGGTCGGCGCCGTCGATGTGACGGACCTCGAACTCCGGTTCCAGCTGGGCGATCCCTGCGGGCGATAGCGGCTCGGCGACAAGGACGATCGGTGCGGGCACGGAGCCTCCGGTCGGCGGCGGTCGGGTCATCGGCGAGTCTAACGGCCGCCTTGTGACCGCTTCACAAGACTGCGGGTGCCTCGGTCGCCGGGTCACCGGCAGTGGCGGCCAGCACGGTCGCGCTACCCGGACCGGTACTGGACGCAGCCTGCCTGGTGGTGCCGGGGACCGTGGCACGGACGGTGGCCGCGGCTTCGCCGGCCGGCATTGGCCGGGCGATGAGGTAACCCTGGCCGAAATCGCAGCCCATGCTGGCGAGCATCGCCAGCTGCTCAGGCCGCTCGATGCCCTCGGCTACCACCTCGATGCCCAGGTCGCGGCCGACGCTGACGATCGTCTTCGTCAGCATGCCCAGGGCCGCATCGGTCCCCAGCCCGGCTACGAACGACGGATCGATCTTGATGATGTCCACCGGCAGCTGCCGCAGGTAGGCCAGCGACGCGTAGCCCGCGCCGAAGTCGTCGATAGCCAGCCGCACGCCGCGGCCGCGCAACTCGACCAGCCCCGCCATCATCGGGGCGCTCGCCTCGATGAGCACCCGCTCGGTCACTTCCAGGATGAGAGCCTCCGGCGGCAGCCCGCACTCGGCAAGGATCTCGAGCACGGCCTGGCTGAACCTGGTCCCGGTCACCTGGCGGCGGGAGAAGTTGACCGACAGCCGCCCCGGCCAGCCAGCCGCCCGCCAGGCGGCGGCGTCCCGGCAGGCCTGCCGCAGCACCCACTCGCCGAGCGGCACGATCAGGCCGCTGTCCTCGGCGATGCCGAGGAATTCTGCCGGGTCTACCGCAGCGTCCTCGCGCGGCCAGCGCACCAGCGCCTCGATCGCCGCGACCTGGCGGGTCGCGAGGCTGACCACGGGCTGGTATTCCAGGGCGAGCTGTCCCCGGGCGATGGCCGTGCGCAGGTCGGTCGCGAATTCCAGCCTGCGGACCACGTCGGCGTGCATGCTCGCGGCAAACATCTCCACCCGGCTGCCGCCGGACTCCTTGGCACGCGACATCGCCACGTCAGCGTTGCGCAGCAGGTGCTCCCACCGGCTGTCCTGAGCCATGGCCACGCCGAAGCTGGCGGTCAGCGTCACCTCCCGGTCCGCCGCGAGGAACGGCTCGGCCGCGATGATCCCGGCCAGCCGCTCGGCCATGTCGGCGATCTCCTGTGCCGACGCCGCCCGGTCGATGAGCACGGCGAACTCGTCGCCGCCCCAGCGCGCCACGATGTCCCGAGACGGCACCGCCGACCGCAGCCGCCGCGCCGCCTGCGCGAGCACGACATCGCCGGCGCCGTGCCCGACGGAGTCGTTGACGGCGGTGAAGCCGTCCAGGTCCAGGAAGATCGCCCCGGCCACGCCATCGGGCGGCTCGGCCTGCGCATCCGGCCTGTGCGTCCCGGCAAGCAGGTCGCGGGCGCGCTCCTCCAGGTAGGCACGGTTCGGCAGGCCGGTCAGCCCGTCGTGCAGGGTGAGGTGCGTGACCTGGCGGCGCAGCGCCACCTCGTCGCTCACGTCCCGGGCGGTGACCAGCAGGCTGGCCGGGGAGCCCTCGTGCCGGTGCGGCGAGATCGTCGACTCGACATGCCGCCAGGTGCCGTCGGCTGCCCGGACCCGGCAGGCGAGCCGCCCGGCTTCGCCGCCGCCGGCCCGCAGGGCGGCCAGCGCGGCGGCCCTGGCGTGCTGCTGGTCCTCCGGGTGAATCAGCTCGTACAGATCCTGCCCGGCGAGGTCGGCAGTGGTGTACCCGTAGTCGGCCACGGCGGGGCTGGCGTAGGCGACGGCGCCGGACGGCTCGCAGACCAGCACGACGTCGCTGGTCCGGTCGGCCAGCTCGCGGAACTGACGGCCGGCTTCACGGGCCACGGCGGTGACGGTGCCAGCCCGCCGCAGCAGGATGAACACCCTGGTGGCCAGCGCGAGCACGGCAATCGCCGCGATGACTACCAGCACCGGCAGGGCCTGGTGGCCGCCCGCTGCGGCCCAGCCGATCAGCACGACCGCAGCCAGTGTCGTGGCCGCCAGCGCCGCGAGCGCCGGCGCCGGCCGCCGGCCGGCCGGGCTGCCGGGAAACCCGGGCCTGGCCGGCCAGCCGCCGGGCAGCACGCCGGCCCCGGCCGGCTGCAGCGCAGCGACGGCCAGCAGGCAGAGCGAAGCGAGCCAGGCGATCTGCGTCCAGGCCGCCGGGTGCGTGCCAGCGGTCCTGGCCGTCACGTTGAGCGTGTCCCCGGCCGCCGCCGCGGCCAGCGCGAGCAGCACGGCCAGGCCACGCCGCCCGGCGCCGACGGCGTACTGCGCTGCCGCAGCCAGCGCGAGCAGGTCGGCTGCCGGGCGGACCAGGTCCAGAGCGAACGTGCCCGCGCCCGTATCAGCCTGCCCGTACGCGGGGCCGAATACGGCCACCCAGGCGATGGCGAACAGGCCGGTGGCCAGCAGCAGGCCATCGGCGATCTGGGCCGCCGTGCCGCGCCGGGCGGCATCGGGCCCGGATTCCAGCCGGGCGGACCGGGCTGGCCGTCCCTGGCCGGCCGCCTCATCGTCGGCTGGGCTGGTCATCGCGGCGACGCTGAGCACCAGGGGCGGCAGCGCCAGCAGCGCCAGCACGTCTCCCAGGGTCAGCGGAACGGCCGTGCCGCCGAGCGGCCCGCCGAAGGCATCCGCGGCGAACGCGCCGCCCAGCAGGATCGCGGCGACTATCAGCCACCGGAACGCCCGCCGGTCAGCCGGGTCGCGGTCACGGGCCCCGGCCTGGCCGCGCCAGAGCAGGACCGCGGCCGCAGCGGCAGCCGCGATCCCGGCCGCGGCCCAGAGCAGCTCGGACCCGCTCATCGCGCGCCGCCGGTGCAGTCCGCAGGCACTCAGGGCTCCTTACTTCCCGCGTGTTACTTCCCGTTACTTCCCGCGTGAGGCAGGCCAGCCGCTGGCCGTGCGGGCACCGCCCGGCCAGCCAGGGTCACCGGCACCGTGACCGCAGCTCAGCCTTGAGCCCCGGGCTCCGCATCGAGCCCTGTCAGCGCACGAGACACCGGAAACGTCGCTGCCCGGCATCCTGGTGTTACCCGGCGGGCCGAGCCAGTAGACGTGACCTCGCGTTCCGGCGAAGCCGTGTTCACACTACGTGCCGCAGGTCACGCTTCGATTGAGGAAGGGACTACAGCGGGAATCACTTCGGCTACGGCAATGCCCATCCGGGCGGCCGCGATCACGCGCCCGATGCGCGGGAAGAGCGGCTGCCGTGGCGGCAGCCGCCCGGCACTGTCGTCGCAGGCCGCCAGCACAGCCTCGGCCAGGCCGGGCAGGAACGGCCGCAACTGCTCCCCGATGACCCGGCAGGCGGCGAGGAGCACGGCCGCGGCCGCGTCGAACTCCTGCCCGGCGGCCCGGTCCCCGGCCCGCTCCGCCGCGGCCAGCCGCCACGGTGCGGCCGCCTCCGCATACCGGTTCGCCTCGGCCACGACCCGCAGGACCGCTCCGGTGGCCGCCCGGAAGTCGAACCCGGCGAGCGCGGATGCCACGGAGCCGCGAACGTCAGTACAGGCTGACACGATGACCTCCGCGCCCGGCGGCGCCAGCTAGGCAGGCCGGGAGCGGTCAGCTGAGGCGGGACAGGATGAGCTCGCGCACCCGGCTGGCGTCGGCCTGGCCCTTGGTCGCCTTCATCACCGCGCCGACCAGCGCGCCTGCCGCTGCCGTCTTGCCCGCCCGGATTTTCTCCGCGATCTCCGGGCTGGCGGCGATCGCGGCATCGACAGCCGCGCCGAGCACGCTGTCGTCGCTGACCACGGCCAGGCCGCGGGCGGCGACGATCTCGTCCGGCT
>JBKQSL010000167.1:0-28126 GCA_052143655.1 Streptosporangiaceae bacterium
GCCGCTCGCCGAGCCCGGGGACGGGCCGCGGGCGGAAGGCGGCCGCGGCGGCGATCTCGCGACACGCCGGCAGCCTTCGGGCTGACCGGGCGCGGAGCCGCCTGGCCGGCCGGATACGGAGCCCTCGCCCCGGCCGTCGGCAGCCTCTGGTAGGACGGGGAGCGTGGCAGCGGCGGCACGACAGGGTGGCAAGTCGCCGTCGGCCGTGCGCCGGAAGCCGGCCCGCCGGCCGGCCGCCCGGCGGCCGGCGCCCGCGGCCGAGCTGCCAGTCGCCCGGGTCATCGTGGACGTGCCGCTGGCACACCTCGACCGGCCCTTCGACTACCTCGTGCCCGAGCGGTTCGCCGCGGATGCGGCGCCGGGCTGCCGGGTCCGGGTCCGGTTCGCGGGCAGGCTGGTCGACGGTTACCTGCTGGACCGGGCAGCCGAGAGCGAGCACGCCGGCGGGCTGGCGTTCCTGGAACGGGTGGTCTCCCCGGAGCCGGTGCTGACCGCCGAGATCGCCAGCCTGGCGCGGACCGTTGCCGACCGGTACGCGGGGACGATGGCGGACGTGCTGCGGCTGGCGATCCCGCCGCGGCACGCCGCGGCCGAGTCGGCCGCGGCGGAGTCCGGGGCGACCGCGGGCGGGCCCGTGCAGACCGCGCCCCGGGACGGCGACGCGCAGGGCTGGGGCCAGTACCGGGCCGGACCCGCGTTCCTGGCCGCGCTCGCCGGCGGCCGCGCGCCCCGCGCGGTCTGGTCGGCGCTGCCCGGGCCGGGCTGGCCCGGGCAGATCGCCCGCGCGGCCGCCGCGGCGGCCGGCGTCGGCCGGGGCACGGCGATCGTCGTCCCCGACGTCAAGGACCTGGCGCTGGTAGATGCCGCGCTGACCGCTGCGCTGGGACCGGGCCGGCATGTCAGCCTCTCCGCCGACCTCGGGCCGGCCGAGCGGTACCGGCGCTGGCTCGCGGTGCTGCGCGGCCAGGTGGCGGTGGCCTGCGGGACCCGGTCGGCGATGTTCGCGCCAGTGCGCAGGCTCGGCCTGGTGGTGCTCTGGGACGACGGCGACGACCTGCATGCTGAGCCGCGCGCCCCGTATCCGCACGCCCGCGAGGTGCTCGCGCTGCGGGCGTACCAGGCCGGCGCGGCCGCGCTGTTCGGCGGCTTCGCCCGGACCGCCGAGGGGCAACTGCTGCTGGACAGCGGCTGGGCCAGGCCGCTGCAGGCCGACCGGGCGGTCATTCGCCGCTGCGCGCCCATGATCAGGGCCACCGGCGACGATGCAGAACTGGCCAGGGATGAGGCAGCCCGCTCGGCCCGGCTGCCCGGCCTGGCCATCCGCACCGCGCGCGCGGCGCTCGCCAGCGGGCCGGTGCTGTTCCAGGTGCCCAGGCGCGGCTACCTCGCGGCCGTCTGCTGCGAGCGCTGCCGGGCCCTGGCCCGGTGCGGCCGGTGCGGCGGCCCGGTCACGGTGCCGGGCCCGGCTGCAGCACCGCGCTGCGGCTGGTGCGGCTCGCCGGCCAGCGCGCGCTGCCCGAACTGCGGCCACGACGGGCTGCGCGCCCTCGTCACCGGAGCCGGCCGCACGGCCGAGGAACTGGGCCGGGCTTTCCCGTCGGTGCCGGTACGGACCTCGGGCCGGGCCGGCATCCTCACCCGGGTGCCGGCCGCCCCGGCGATCGTGGTCGCGACGCCGGGCGCCGAGCCGCGGGCCGACGGCGGCTACGCGGCGGCGATCCTGCTCGACAGCTGGGCGCTGCTCGGCCGGCCCAGCCTGCGCGCCGCCGAGGAGGCGCTGCGCCGGTGGCTGACCGCGGCCGCGCTGGTCCGGCCGGCCCCCGACGGCGGCACGGTCATCGTCGTGGCGGACGCCGGGCTGCCCGCCGTGCAGGCCCTGATCCGCTGGGATCCGGCCGCGCATGCCCGGCGGGAACTGGGGGAGCGGCAGGAGCTGCGGTTCCCGCCGGCCGTCCGGATGGCCGCCGTGACCGGGGCCGCCGAGGCAGCCGGCGCGGTCGCCCGGGCCGCCGGGCTGCCGCCCGCGGCGGAGCTGCTCGGCCCGGTCCCCGTCGCCGCAGGCCCCGGGACCGTCCGGCCATCCGGGCCGCCGGCTGCGGGCCCTGCCGGTCACAGTCCGGCCGGCCCCGGGCAGGCGGGTGCAGGTCCTGGCGGCCACGTGCAGCCGGGTCACGGCGCCGGCGGCCCCGGGCAGGCGGGTGCCAGTCCTGGCGGCCACGGGCAGCCGGGTCACGGCCAGGCTGGTCGCAGCAGGGCCGGTGACGGCCAGCCGGGCACCGCCTCCCCGGACGGCGGTCAGCCGGAAGATCAGCAGCTGCTTCTGCAGAGCCCCGAAACGGTCCGCTACCTGCTGCGGGTACCGCGCGAGGAGAGCGCGGCGCTGGCCGCAGCGCTGCAGGCCGAGCAGCGGGTGCGCAGCGCCCGCAAGGATCCCCGGCCGGTCCGGGTGCAGCTCGATCCGGCCGAGCTGATCTGACGGCCCGGGCCGCGCTGATCTGACTAGTTGCCCGAAGGTCGTAGGGTGCTGGGGTGGCTGGTTCACGACAGAACCCGAGCGTCCCGCTGCCGCCTGCCGGCCGGCTGGCGAGCGGCCTGGCTGGCGCGGACCATGCGCCGCCTGCCGCGGCGGCGCATCGCGACCCGGGCGGCGAGGCCGGACCGGCCGCGTCTGCCGTCTCTGCGCCTGCCGTGCCCGGGACTGCCGCGCCCGCGCCTGCCGTGCCCGGGACTGCCGCGCCCGGGACTGGCGGGGCCGGGACTGGCGGGGCCGGGACTGGCGCGGCCGGCACCGCGCCCGGGGCCGGGCGGTCTGCGGCCGGCGGCCGGACCCGGATGCCACCCGTGCGGCTCGCGCCGCGCGACGAGCTGGCGGCTGCGGCCCGGGTGGCCCCGCTGCTGCGTGCCGCTCGCGACCTGGCCCGCTGGGCCGCGGGCCAGGCCCCGGCCGAGGACGCAGGCGGCCAGGATCGCCCCAGTGCCGCTCGCCCGTCCGGGGAGGCCAGCGTTGTGGGGGCCTGCGTCGGCCAGGTCCCGCCGCCCGGCCGCCCGCTGGCCGGCCCCCGGCCGGCCAGCACCGAGGCCGGCGGGCTTGACCCGGCGGCTGCGGCCGCAGCCGCCGAGGCCCTGGAGATAACGCCGCACGAGGTCGAGGCGGCCTGGCGGGTGGCGCTGGCCACCGGCATGGCCGGGGACCCGGCGGCCGGCCAGGCCGGCCCGGAGGACCACGCTGGCCTGCTGGCGGCCAGTTCCGAGACCGTGCTGGCGGCCTGGGGCCAGGCGCTCGCTGCCGTGCTGGCGGCCGAGGAACTGGACGGCCTGGCCACCGCCCTGTACACGGTCGGCGGCCCGGTGCGGATGGACAGCCTGTTCGAGGCGTATGCGAGCGCGGCCGCGGGGCAGCCGCAGCGGGCCGGCCAGCCGCCGGGCCGCGAGCCCGGCGCCGGGCAGCCGGACGAGACTGCGGCCCTGTCCGCTGAGCTTGAGACGCTCGCCGACCTCGGGGTGGTCGAGCTGGGGACCGACGACAGCGCTGGCGGCCTGACGGTGGCGCTCTCGCCGCTGGGCGTCTGGGGCGTGCACCGCAGGCTCCGGGCCCAGGGGTGGCACGTGCCGGTGCTCGGCAGCGAGCAGCCCGGCGCGGCCGGGCTGCTGGTCCTGCTGGCCAGCTGCGACGCTGAGGACGGCGAGACCGAGATCACCGGATGGCTGGAGCAGCGCGCTCCGGCCCGGGCCGCGGCAGAGCTGATCGAGGCGGCGGCTGGCGGGTCGCCTGGGCTGCGCGGCGCCGCGTTCGCGGTCCTGGACCGGATCGGCGAGGTCGCGGTCCCGGCCGTGCGCGCCGCGCTGGCCAATCCCGTGCTCCGGGCGCATGCGGCGGTCTGGCTGCATGAGCACGGCGAGGAGGCAGAGCTCAGCCCGGACGACCGGACCTGGCTGCTGGTCGACCTCGGGGCCGGCCTGCTGGAGGAAGCCGATCCGCGCGACGTGGTGGCCGAACTGCTGCCAGAGGTCTCGCCAGACGCTCAGGCCGAGATCGTGGCCGGGCTGTGGCAGGTGCGCCATCCGGCCGTCACCGAGCTGCTCACCGCGCTGAGCGAGCACCACCCCGACCCGGCAGTGGCGCGGGCTGCCCGCAAGGCCGCTTTCAAGGCCCGCTCGCCGGCCGCGGGAGCGGGCGCCGGCTGACCGCCAGTCAGCTCTCCTGTCTGCCAGCCGGCCCTGACTGCCAGCCGGCCCTCGTGACCGCCAGCCGACGCGCAGTCGGCCCGGCCAGCCCGGCGGCCCAGCCCGGCGGCCCAGCCCGCCGGGCGCCGAGCGGTGCGGCCAGTGCCCGCCGACTCCGCCGATTCCCCGCTGATCGGCCAGAGCGGTCGGCCCGATTCCCTAGACTGTGAACTGCCCGCGCGCTGTTACCGACGGAGGACCTGGGTGAGCGTCAAGCCGATACGCCTGTTCGGTGATCCCGTGCTGCGCACCCCGGCCGAGCCGGTCACTGACTTCGACGTCGAGTTGCGCAAGCTGGTTAACGACCTGACCGAGACCATGCAGGACGCGCCCGGCCTGGGCCTGGCGGCCCCGCAGATCGGTGTCGGCCTGCGGGTCTTCACCTACTACGTCGACGACGTGCTCGGCCACCTGATCAACCCGTCGCTGCGGCTGTCCGACGACGAGGAAACCGACGACGAGGGATGCCTGTCCTTCCCCGGGCTGGCCTACCCGACGACGCGCGCCTACGGCGTGGTGGCGCGGGGGTTCAACCAGTACGGCGAGCCGGTCACGCTAGAGGGCTCGGGCCAGCTGGCCCGCTGCGTTCAGCACGAGACCGATCACCTCGACGGCGTGCTGTTCATCGACCGGCTGGACCCGGCCATGCGCAAGCTGGCCATGAAGGAGATCCGGGCCGCGGAATGGTGGGGCGAGCCGGCCCCGGTCGTCAAGCTGTCCCCGCATCCGACCGAGGGCAAGGCCTTCTAGCAGATGCGCGTGGTCTTCGCGGGGACGCCCGAGGCAGCGGTGCCCTCGCTCGACGCGCTGCTCGAGTCCGGTCACGAGGTAGCCGCCGTGCTGACCCGTCCCGATGCTCCGGCCGGCCGGGGGCGGCGCCTGGGCCGCAGCCCGGTAGCCCGGCGCGCGGACGCGGCCGGGATCGAGGTGCTGCAGCCGGAGCGGCCGCGCGATCACGGCTTCCTCGCCCGGCTGCGGGAGATCGGCCCGGACTGCTGCCCGGTGACCGCGTACGGCGCGCTGATCCCGGCCGCGGCGCTGGAGATCCCCGCACACGGCTGGGTCAACCTGCATTTCTCCGTGCTGCCCGGATGGCGGGGCGCGGCACCCGTGCAGCATGCGATCCTGCACGGGGACGACATTACCGGGGCGACCACGTTCCGGCTGGTCGCCGAGCTTGATGCGGGCCCCGTCTACGGCGTGCTGACCGAGCCCATCGGGCCCGGCGACACCGCGGGTGACCTGCTCGCGCGGCTGAGCATCACCGGGGCGGGCCTGCTGGTGGCGACCCTGGACGGGATCGAGGCGGGCACCCTGCAGGCGCGGCCGCAGCCCGCCGACGGCGTCAGCCTCGCACCGAAGATCACCCCGGCGGACGCCGAGGTGAAATGGAAGAACCCCGCCGTCGCCGTTGACCGGCAGATCCGGGCCTGCACGCCGGCCCCGGGCGCCTGGACGACGCTGGACGGTACCCGCCTCAAGCTCGGCCCGCTGGCCGCGGCCAGCGCGCCGAGCGGCGAGCAGGCGGTCGGCGATCTCGCCCCCGGCGCACTTCGCGTGCTGCGTGGCCCGGAACTCGGCCAGCGCGTCCTGGCCGGGACCGGGACCGGGCCGGTCGTGCTCGGCGAGGTGCAGCCCGACGGCAAGCGCCGGATGCCGGCCGCCGACTGGGCCCGCGGCCTGCGGCTCAGCACTCGGCCCGCGGTCCTCGGCTGAGATGGCCGTGCCACAGCGCGGCCGCCAGCAGGGCGGCCGCCCCGCACGCCGGACCGGTGCCGGTCAGCCACGGACCGGTGCCGGCCAGCCGCGGGCGGGAGGCAGCAGCCAGTCGCGGCCGGCAGGTGACAGCCGGCCGCGGGCCGAAGATAGCCGCCAGCCGCGGAGCCAGTCGCCGGGCCGGCCAGCAGCCCCGGCGTCTGGCCAGTCGCGGACAGGGGCCGCCGACCCGCTGCGTGGCCGGCCGCGGCCGGACCGCCGCAGTCCGCAGGAGGATCCGCGCCGCGCCGCGTACGACGTACTTTGCGCGGTCACCGAGCGGGGCGCATACGCCAACCTGATGCTTCCCGGGCTGCTTGCCGGGCGCGGCATCACCGGCCGCGAAGCGGCGCTGGCCACCGAGCTGACCTACGGCACGCTGCGCGGCCGCGGCAGCTACGACGCCATCCTGGCCGCCTGCTGCGACCGGGACCTGGACCAGCTGGACGTGGCGGTCCGGGAGGTGCTCCGGCTCGGCGCGCACCAGCTGCTGGCGACCCGGATTCAGCCGCACGCCGCCGTGGCCACCTCGGTCGACCTGGTGCGGTCCGTAGCCGGCCCGCGGCCGGCCGGGCTCGTCAACGCGGTGCTGCGCCGGGTGGCGCGGCACGACCTGGAGGCGTGGGTGGCGGCCGTTGCCCCGGACCAGGGCGAGGATCCCGACGGCTACCTGGCGGTCCGCTACAGCCACCCGCGCTGGATCGTGACCGCGCTGCGGGAAGCGCTCGGCGAGCCGGATTCCGCCGCCGGGCAGACCGCAGAGGTACTCGCCGCCGACGCCGTCGCGCCCGTCGTGACCTTGTGCGCCGTACCCGGCCTGGCGGACATCGCCGAGCTGGCCGCCGCCGGGGCGGAGTCGGCCCGCTGGTCGCCCTACGGCGCGTACCTGCCGGCCGGCGATCCGGCCCGGATAGCGGCGGTGGCCGAGAACCGGGCCGGCGTCCAGGACGAGGCCAGCCAGCTCGCGGCCCTGGCGCTGGCGGCCGCGCCGGTCAGCGGCCGCGACAACCGGTGGCTGGACCTGTGCGCCGGGCCAGGCGGCAAGGCCCGGCTGCTGGCCGGCCTGGCGGCAGGCCGGGACGCTCGACTGCTGGCCGCGGACCTGCATCCGCACCGGGCCCAGCTGACTGCCGCCGCGATCGGCGCCGTCGGCTCGGGGACCGCGGTGGCCGCGGACGGGACGGCGCCGGCCTGGCGCCCCGGTGCCTTCGACCGGGTCCTCGCCGACGTGCCGTGCACTGGCCTGGGGGCGCTGCGGCGCCGGCCGGATGCCCGCTGGCGGCACGTCCCGGGCGACGTGGCGGCCCTGGCCGGGCTGCAGCGCAGGCTGCTGCATGCCGCGCTGGACTCGGCCCGCCCTGGCGGGGTGGTCGGCTACGTCACCTGCTCGCCGCACCTGGCCGAGACCCGGGACGTGGTGCGCGATGTCCTCGCCGCCCGCCCCGACGCCGAGCTCCTGGACGCCCCGGCGGTCCTGGCAGAGGCGATCGCGCCGGGGACGGCGGCCGGGACTGCCCGCACGGCGGCGGAGACGGACCGCGGCACGGGAGCGCCGGACCGCGCGGCGGTGGCAGCGACCCCGGATGCGATGCCCGCAGGGCTGGCCGCGCCAGCGCCGTTGGAGCAGTGCGCCCAGTTCTGGCCGCATCGGCACGGCACCGACGCAATCTTCCTGGCGCTGCTGCGGCGGCTGCCGGAGGCGAGTGCTGAGTCAGCGCACTAGCGGCCGAGTCAGCGGGCTGAGGTCAGGGCTCGTCCCCGGCCCGCGGCGACGCGGCTGCCGCCGATGTCGGCCCGCTGGCCCTGGGCGTAGCCCTCGCTGTAGCCGGACCCGCTGTAGGTGACCCGGGCCCGCCGGGTCCGCGGATACGCCTCCTCCACGTTTCGCCGGATTACCAGCGCGCGGTCGGCGAGCACCAGCGCGGTCCGCGATCCGGCCTCGGTACCGGGAGACTGGCCCGCGGACGCGGCCTTGTGCTCGGCCATCCGGACCCGCGAGATCACCGCGGTGGCGAAGCCGAGCAGCCAGCTGCGGCGCCAGGCCCGCGGGCTGCTGCTCCAGTCGGGCACCTGAGCCCCGGCCAGCCCGTGCCACATCTGGATCAGCACCGAGGTGTAGAGCATGTCGGCGCGCTCGATATCGGACGCGTAGCCGAAGATGTGCACCCGGCTGCCGCTGGCGGGCGGAGTGAGCAGGATGCACTGGCAGCGCAGCGCGGAACTGAGCCCGCACAGCAGATGCGCCTTGACCCGGGCCCAGGGATTGTCAATGTCCAGCAGGCGGTTCGACGGCTGGTCGGTCTCCGGCCGGTCCGCCGCCAGCAGCGCCCGGTCGATGCCGTACTTCGCCATCAGCTCGGCGGCCTTCGCGGTGAGGGCCTGCGCCTCCGGCGGGGTGACGCCATCGCCCTCAGCCTTGGCCAGCAGCTTGCGCACCCGGTCGAGCAGCCGGTCTGGAGCCTCAGTCTCCAACGAGCTTTCTCCCTTGCGACGAGACGATTCGAATACCGGATCGAAGCTAGCCGGTGGGTGCGACAGTTCCTGCTGCACGGCTCTTCGCAAGTGTCGCACGCGGACCCTAGACTCACCGTGAGATGACGATCCAGATTTCGCCCAGCATGCTGTCCTGTGACTTCGCCCGCCTCGCCGATGAGGCGGCCAGCGTCGCCGACGTGGCGGACTGGCTGCACATCGACGTGATGGACGGCCATTTCGTGCCGAATCTGACGCTCGGCCTGCCGGTCGTCGAGGCACTGCTCAAGCACGCCAGCCTTCCGCTGGACTGCCATCTGATGATCGACGACCCGGACCGGTGGGCCCCCGGGTACGCCGAGGCGGGCGCGGGCAGCGTCACCATCCACGCCGAGGCGGCCAGCGCCCCGGTGCGGACGCTGCGGATGATCCGCGCCGCCGGGGCCCGGGCCGGGCTCGGGATCAACCCGGCCACGCCCGTCGAGCCCTATGCCGACCTGCTGGGCGAGGTCGACATGCTGCTGCTGATGACCGTCGAGCCGGGATTCGGCGGGCAGCCGTTCCTGGACCTGGTCCTGCCCAAGGTCCGCCGAGCCCGCGAGCTGATCAGCGCCCACGGCGGATCGATCTGGCTGCAGCTTGACGGCGGCGTCAGCGAGAAGAACATCGCGCGCTGCGCTGAGGCCGGCGCGGACGTGTTCGTGGCGGGCTCAGCCGTGTTCAGCGCGCAGGATGCGGCGGCGGCGGTCACCGCCCTGCGGTCCGCGGCGCAGGCGGCCGTCGCGGGGGCAGCGGATACGGGGCCAGCCGATACGCGAACAGCGGTCAGCGGGCGGCCGCCGCGAAGGCAGGCGGCCCAGGCTGAGGCGCCCGGGCTGACGGGCCCGGGCTGACGGGCCCGGGCAGGACAGGCCGGGCAGTGTGCGCCTGCCGCTGATGACGGCGTCCTGCGGGCCGTCGTTGATCCGGTCAGCTGGCGCTGCGGTCGAGGATGACCCGGCGCCGGTACCCGCCCGGGGCGATGCCCAGCCTGCGGACAAAGGCCCGGCGCATGGTCTCCGGCGTGCCGTAGCCGCACGCCCGGGCGATCTGCTCCAGGCCGTGCTCGGTGTCGACCAGGAGCCGGCACGCGGCCTCCAGCCGGACCTGATCCACGTACTGCCCGGGGGTGACCCCGGTCTCCGCGGCGAACACCCGGGTGAACTGGCGCGGTGACAGGCCGCCCCGGCTGGCCAGGGCAGGCACTGACAGGTCGGCGGCCGGATGGGCCCGGATCCAGTGCTGCAGGTCGCGCAGCGGCGTGCGGCGGGCCATCCGGGCCCGCAGTTCGGCGTTGAACTGAGCGTCGGCGGCCGGGCCGTGCCTGGCGCCGGGCATCAGGTCACTAGCCAGGGCCCGGGTCGTCTCCGGGCCGAGATCCGCGCCGACCACGGACAGGGCCACGGTCACGGCCGCCAGCAGGCCGCCGGCCAGACGGCGGGGACGGCCCTCTCCCCGGCCCGGCTCACCGGGCTCGTCCGGCAGCAGCGGCCATGCTGCCACGCCCGCCGCGGTGAGCAGGTCCGCCCCGGTGCCGATCGCGGCGACGCGGCCCGCCCGGCGCGCGTTGCCGCGCAGCCAGGCGGCCAGCTCCCGGTCAGCCCCGGTGGCACCGGCTCCGCCGGGCACCAGCAGGACGTCCATCCCGGCCGCCGCCAGGCCGCGCAGGTCGGCGTCGGGCAGCAGGGACAGGCCGCAGGAGGTGCGGGCCGGCCTGCCGCCCAGCGTCGCCGTGCAGATCCGGTAGGCCGGGCTGACCCGGCTGGCGGCACGGAAGACCTCGGCCAGGCCGGTGACGTCAAGGGCCTGCACTCCGTCGAACAGCGGCACCAGGACGGTGCGGGCCCGCGTCCGGGCGGGCGCGAGGGCCCGGGGGGAATCCATTACAGCGCTACCCACGTCCCTAATGACGCCGGCGGGCACGCTGATGTTGCAGCCAATCTCCGGAAATTCTGGCCCGCGGCCGTAAGCCGCCTGACCGGGGGCCTGGATACTCGCTGGCCGCTGGCCGCTGGCCGCTCGCCGCTGGCCGCTGGCCGCAAGCGCGCTGCCGGCCGGTCGCCGCGAGCATGCCGCTTTCCCGCTGGCCGGGCGGCCCGCCGGCGGCCTGCCAGCATGACCCGCAGTTGCTGATCTGGCTGGTCCTATGGCCACAATGTCCCATGACTGCCGTCGCTCCCCAGGACGAGCCCGTGCAGCCGCTGCTCGCGGTGGCTGGCGTCGGCGTGCGGTACGGCCAGCTGACCGCCCTGGCCAATGTCCACCTGGCGGTGCGGCCCGGCGAGCTGGTCGCGCTGGCGGGGGAGAACGGCGCGGGCAAGACAACGCTGGTGCGCTGCATCGCCGGGGACATCGCGCCGAGCGCCGGGTCAATCCTGGTGGACGGCCGGCCCATCACGACCGACCCGCTGGCCGCCAAGCGCCTGGGCATCGCCGTGGTCTGGCAGGACCTCGCGCTGTGCGACAACCTCGACATCGCCGCCAACCTCATGCTGGGCCGCGAGCGCCGCCGCCAGCTGTTCTCCCAAAGCCGGATGCACGCCGACGCGGCCCGGCTGCTCGACAGCCTGGGCATCCCGGTACGGGACACCACCCGCAGCATCCGCTCGCTGTCCGGCGGCCAGCGCCAGCTGGTCGCCGTGGCCCGGGCCACGGCGCACCAGCCGCGGCTGCTGCTGCTCGACGAGCCGACGGCCTCGCTGGGCGTGCGCGAATCGGACCTGGTGGAGAAGCTCATCCTGCGGCTGCGCGAGCAGGGCACTACGATCCTGCTGGCCTGCCACGACATCAGCCAGATGTTCCGGCTGGCGGACCGGATCGCGGTGCTGCGGCACGGCCGGGTCATCGCCGAGGTGCCCCCCAGCGAGGTGCACCCCGACGACGTGGTCGCGCTGCTGTCCGGCCAGGAGATCAACTTCTCCGCCCGCCGCCAGCTGACCCGGCTGCACGGCCTGGCCGATCAGCTGGCCTCGGCCGATGCCTCCTCCGGCCTGCCGCTGATCCTGTCTGCGCTCGGCACCGCGCTGTCCAGCGAGCACCTGTGCATCCACCTGACCGAAGGCGGCTCGCTGGCCTGCGCCGCGTCACTGGGGCTGCCGCCGCAGCTGCTTGCCGCCTGGTCCCGGCTGCCGGCCGGCCCGGTCGGCGGCCCGGTCGGCATCGCCGCCCAGACCGAGCAGCCGGTGGTGGCCGAGAACGCGCGCACCGGGGTGGCCTGGTCGGTGTTCGGCGACCTGGCCCGCAGCTCGAAGGTGGCCAGCTCGTGGTCGGTCCCGGTGCTCGGCCGGGGCGGCCTGCTCGGAGTGATCACCGTGTTCCGCGCGATCACCGGCCGGCCGCAGCGCGACGACCTCGACCTGGCCACGCTGTACGCCGGCTACGCGGCCAGCGCCATCGAGCGCGACCGGCTGCTGGCCCAGGTCACCGCGCGCAACCGGGTGCTGGAGACGATCCGGGAGGTGCTGCAGACGCTGGCCGGCCCGATGCCGGTCGCCGACGGACTCGGCATTGCGCTGCAGGCGCTGTGCTGCGGCCTGCAGGCCGACGAGGTGGCCCTGGTCGTCCGGCCGGCCGGCGAGCCGCCGGCCTGCCGGGCCCTGTCCGGCCAGTCCGGTGATCAGGTGCCAGCGGCCTCAGCCGAGCATGCCCTGACCGCCGCCCAGGCGGCCTATTCGCTGGCCAGCCAGAGTGGCTCGGCGGTGCAGCAGATCGGGGCCGGCGGCGACCGGCTGCTGTCGGTGGTCTTCACCGCCCCCGGCGGCCCGGCGGTGCTGGTGGCCCGCTGGCACAGCCGGGCACCGTCGGCCGACGCGACCGCGCTGCTGGACGACGCCGCCCACTCGCTGCGGCTGGCGCTCGAGCGCGAGGAAGCCTGGTTCGCGCACCAGGAGGCGATCACGCTGCGCCGGTCCCAGGAACTGCAGCGTGGCTTCCTGTCCCGGCTGAACCACGAGCTGCGCACGCCGCTGACCGCGATCCGCGGCTACGCCTCCAGCCTGCTCCAGCCCGACGTGACCTGGGACGCCGACTCGCAGCAGCGCTTCATCGCCCGGATCGCCGCGGAGTCGGCGCGACTGGGCCGCCTGGTCGACGACCTGCTGGACTTCTCCGCCATCGAATCGGGAATCCTGCGGCTGCAGCGGGACTGGTGCGACATCCCGCTGGTCGTCGACGCGGCCATCGCCTGCCTGCCGCCGGCCAGCGCGCCGCTGGTGGAGGTGGCCTGCGCGCCGGAGCTTCCGGTGGTGTGGGCCGACCACGACCGGCTGGAGCAGGTATTCGTGAACCTGCTGGGCAACGCGCTGGGGCATAATCCGCCCGGCACCCGGGTGCGGGTCACCGCCGCTGCTGACGGGCCGGTCGGCGTGGTCATCACCGTCACCGACGACGGGCCCGGGATGCCGCCTGAGGTCGCGCTCGCGCCGTTCGAGCCGATGCGCCGGCACCGCACCGCGGGTGGGGGGGCCGGGCTCGGCCTGTCGATCACCCGCGGCATCGTGGCGGCGCACGGCGGCCGGATCGAGCTGGAACGGCCGCAGCGGCCCCGGGCGGGCACCAGCTTCCAGATCCACCTGCCGGTCGAGGCGCCTGCGGCCGCGATCAGCGATCCGGGCGTCCCGCCTGCGGCGGTGCGCGTCGCGGGAGCCGCGATAGGAGCATTGCCCCGTGGCTGACCGGCCCGGGCCGCAGCCGGCCGCCCACACCCGGGCGCTGGTGATCGAGGATGACCCCAACATCGTCGACCTGATCCGATCCAACCTGGCGGTCCGCGGCTTCGACACGGTCGTGTCCACGGACGGGACGCGGGCGCTGAACCTGCTAGAGACCGAGTCGCCCGACATCGTGCTGCTGGACCTGATGCTGCCGGAGATCGACGGCTTCGAGCTGTGCAGGCTGATCCGGGAACGGTCGGCCGTCGCGATCATCGTGGTGTCCGCGCGCGGCGGCGAGCGGGATAAGGTCACCGCGCTGAACATGGGCGCCGACGACTACATGACCAAGCCGTTCAGCATCGAGGAGCTGCTGGCCCGGATCACCGCCACGCTGCGCCGCACCCGGCCGGCCCAGCCCGTCCCCGAGCCGCGGCCGCCGGTCATCGTCCTTGGCGAGGTCGTGATCGACCTGGCCAGCCAGCAGGTGACCCGGGGCGGCCGGGAAGTCCACCTGACCCCGACGGAATTCGCGCTGCTGCGTGAGCTCGCCACCAACCGGGGGAAGCTGCTGACCCATGCCCACCTGCTGCGGGTGGTCTGGGGCCGCGGCTACGAGACGGAGACCGAGTACGTCCGGGTCTACATCCGGCGGCTGCGGGCCAAGCTGGAAACCGGGGACAGCACTCCGCTGATCATCACCCAGCCGCGGGCCGGATACCGGATCGCGGCGGAATGAGGGCCGCTGCCCGATGGGGCCACGCCGTCCGGCGGCGGCGGAACTGTACAGGCCGCGCAGACGTTGTTAACGTTTTTTTCACATGGTTACGGGGATGTTAACGCCGCTGTTTATCCTCGTCGGCTTACTGTTTTCCCAGTTAGGTTCCCGCCAGCGGTGACGGCCCAGAGGACCCGGGCTGGCTTGTGTCCTGGTGCGTCCCGCTTACGAGCGAGGTGGTTTCGTTGTCTTCAGTAACTAAGAGAGCGGGGCTGACGGCAGTGGCCGGCAGCGCTGCCCTGATGCTGGCCGCCTGCGGCAGCAGCGGCAGCTCATCGAGTTCGAGCAGCTCCTCGAGCTCCAGCAAGGTACCAGCGGTGTCCGCTACCTCCTTCACCAACGACTTCTCGGCCATGACGAAGCTGAAGCCGCTGGCTGCCAAGGGCAAGGGCAACGTCGGGGTGATCCTGCCCGACACCGTCTCCTCCGCCCGGTACACCGAGTTCGACGCGCCCTACCTGACCAAGTCGCTGGAGCTGGCGGGGCTGAAGTCCTCCCAGTTCTCCGTGCAGAACGCGCAGGGCAGCGACGCGACTCAGCTGAGCGACGCCCAGGCGGACATCACCAAGGGCGCGACCGTGCTGATCATGGACCCGCTCGACTCCGGCGTCGGCGCGTCGATCGAGAAGTACGCCGCTTCGCACGGCGTCGCAGTGATCGACTATGACCGGCTCACCCTGGGCGGCAGCCGCAAGTACTACGTCAGCTTCAACAACGTGCACGTCGGCCAGCTGCTAGGCCACGGCCTGGTCAGCTGCGTCGCCGCCTGGCACGTGAGCCACCCGAACGTGCTGGTCATGTACGGTGCGCCGACGGACAACAACGCGACCCTGTTCGCCGAGGGCTATAACTCCATCCTCAACCCGCTGTTCAAGAGCGGCAAGTGGACCTCGGTCGGCAAGGCGGCCGGGACCTGGGACCCGCCCACGGCGGAGACCGAGTTCCAGGGTCAGTTCACCGCGCACAAGAGCATCAACGCGCTGCTGTCCCCGAACGACGAGAACGCAGCGCCGATCATCCACTACCTGCAGACCCAGGGCATCAAGCCCAAGACCTTCCCGGTCACCGGCCAGGACGCGACCCTGATCGGCCTGCAGAACATCCTCACCGGCTACCAGTGCGGCACCGTGTACAAGCCGATCTACCTGGAGGCGCAGGCCGCCGCGGCGCTGGCCATGTACCTGCGGGCCGGCGACACCCCGCCGTCCGGCCTGGTTAACGGCGCCACGGCCGACACCATGGAGCACAAGTCGGTGCCGTCAGTGCTGCTGACCCCGGAGTGGGTGACGCCGAGCAACATGAGCTCCACCGTCATCGCCGACAAGTTCGTCCCCGCTTCCCAGCTGTGCGCGGGCAAGTACGCCTCGGCGTGCAAGGCCGCGGGCATCTCCGGCTGATCAGCAGCTGACAAGGAGTCGAATGACTAGCAAGGACGTCAGCAATGAGTCCTAGCTCGGCTAACGAGGCCCGGCCCGCGTCCGCGGGCCGGGCCCCGTCCGCCGCTAACACGGGAACGGACCAGGCCAGCCGGATGCTGCTGCGGCTGCAGGGCATCTCCAAGAGCTTCGGCCCGGTGCAGGCCCTGACCGAGATCAACCTGGATGTCCCCGAGGGCCAGGTCACCGCCCTGGTCGGCGACAACGGCGCCGGCAAGTCGACGATGATCAAGACGATCTCGGGGATCTGGGAGCCGACCAGCGGCCACATGCTCTGGGACGGCAAGCCAGTCCGCCTGCACGGGCCGAAGGATGCCACCAATCTCGGCATTGCGACCGTGTACCAGGATCTCGCCCTGTGCGACAACCTGGACATCGTGCAGAACATGATGCTCGGCCATGAGCCGCTGCGTGGCCTCCTGCTCGATGAGATCAGCATGGAGCGGACCGCCAAGCAGACGCTGGCTGACCTGCGGGTCGTCACGGTCCGGTCGGTCCGGCAGCCGGTTGGCTCGCTGTCCGGCGGCCAGCGCCAGTCGGTTGCCGTGGCCAAGGCGGTCATGCTCGATGCCCGGCTGGTCATCATGGACGAGCCGACCGCGGCCCTCGGCGTCAGCCAGACGGAACTGGTGCTCGATCTCATCGGCCGGCTCCGGGAGCGCGGCCACGCGGTCATCGTGATCTCGCACAACCTGACCGACGTGTTCCAGGTCGCCGACCGGATCGCGGTGCTGTACCTGGGCCGGCTCGCCTCGGTTGGCCCGGCGTCGGACTACGACACCCAGTCAGTGGTGGAAATCATGACGACGGGCAAGTCCAGCCGTGCGAACGGCGCAAGCGGAGACAGCGCCGAGCCGGCGCGCGGCCCTGGCCGGGAGGGCTGAACATGGCTTCGACACAGCATGGCACCGGGGACAGCGCCGCCGACACCGTCGCGGCCCCGGATCAGCCGCAGAACGGGGATGTCGCGGCCGACCGGGCCGCGATGACCGCCGCGCCGGACGTGCTCGCCAACTCGATTGGCGAGTACGCGCGCATCTGGTGGCAGCGGGCCAGGAACGGCGAGAGCGGCGCGCTGCCCGTCATTCTCGGTCTCGTCGCCATCGTGCTCTTCTTCCAGATACGGAACTCGCTGTTCCTGTCCGCCGGCAACCTGGTCAACCTGATGATCTTGGCCGCCACGTTCATCATCCTGGGCATGGCCGAGATCTGGGTGCTGCTGCTGGGCGAGATTGACCTGTCAGCGGGCTACAACGCGGCCATCGGCGCGACCGTCGTGTTCTGGGCGGCATATACCTTGCCCTGGTGGGTGGCGATCATCATCGGGCTTGCCGTGACGGCCTTCATCGGCCTGGTGCAGGGCCTGTTCATTACGCTGCTGGGACTGCCGTCGTTCGTCGTCACGCTGGCCGGCCTGCTCTTCCTGGAAGGCCTCCAGATCATCCTGACGGCCGACACCGGGCACGGCGCGGGCGGTTCGATCAGCAACCCGAGCAATATCATCAATGACTTCACGGCTGGGAATCTGAGCCCGGCGGCGGCCTGGATCGTGATGGTGGTACTGGTCGCTCTGGCTGGACTGATCATGTTCCAGCGGGACCGGCGCAGGCGGGCCAACGGCCTGGTGGCGCCGCCTGTCAGCGTCACCATGCTCAAAGTCGCGGCGATGGCTGTGGCGGGCGTGGCCGTAGTGATCGTCGGCAACCTGAACCGGAGCGTGGGGTTGACCCCGCTGCGCGGGGTTCCGTGGGCCGTGCTGATCGTTCTCGGCGTGGTGGTGCTTTACACGGTGATCACCGGCCGGACTCGTTACGGCCGTTACCTGTACGCCATCGGCGGCAATGCCGAAGCCGCCCGCCGGGCCGGCGTCAACCTGATGCGGATCCGGACCCTCGCGTTTGTGATGTGCGGGCTCACCGCCGGGATCGGCGGCATCATGCTGGGCTCTCAGCTGAACTCCATGGGCACCACCGAGAATGGCGGCCAGTACGTGCTGTTCGCGGTGGCAGCCGCCGTCATTGGCGGTACCAACCTGTTCGGTGGCCGTGGCCGGATGCTGAACGCGGTCCTCGGCGGCCTGGTCGTCGCCGTAATCGACAACGGCCTGGCGCTGATCGGCATGAGCGCCGCGGCCACCGACATGGTAACCGCGATCGTGCTGCTCGCCGCCGTGACCATCGACACGCTGGCCCGCCGCAGCCGCTCAACAGTCTGACCGGAAGACGGCTGTCCCGCGCCGCAGCGTGCCCTGCCCCGCGGCGCGGGACAGCTGCGCATGCATCTGATGTTCTATCATCAGATGCATGCGCACTACGTTGACCGTCGACGACGATGTCCTGCTGGCCGTCCAGGAACGAGCCAGACGGGAGAAGCGCAGCGTCGGCGCGGTCTTGTCCGATCTGGCCCGGCAGGCGCTTACCAGCCAGCATCAGCCAGAGCAGGATAATGCGCCTGCCTCCCTGCACGGTTTCGAGCCCTTCCCACATCGCGGTCCGGCCGTGTCGAGCGCGCTCATCGACCGCCTGCGCGAGGAGGAAGACGCGTGAAGCGCGCCCTGCTCGACGTGAGCGTGCTGCTGGCGCTGCTGGACAGCGATCACGTCGATCACGAGCGGGCCCGGCTCTGGCTGGAGCACGAGATCGGCTACGGCTGGGCTTCGTGCGCGATTACGCAGAACGGTTTCGTGCGGATCATCAGCCAGGCCCGCTATCCCAGCCCGGTGCCGCCTGCGAAGGCAGTCGCCCGGCTGGCCGGGGCTGCGAGCACCGAGCTGCACGAGTTCTGGCCTTGCTCGGTGAGCCTGCTGGACGAGCGTGCCGTCCGCCGCGACCGGCTGCACGGAGCCCGCCAGGTCACCGACGCTTATCTCCTCGCGCTGGCCGTGGCGCATGACGGCCGGTTCGTGACCTTCGACCAGTCGATCCCGGTGCAGGCGGTCCCTAGCGCGCAGGGTTCGCATCTGAGGGTTCTCTAGCCTGCCGGCCAGGCAGCCGCGGAATAGCCGTCAGGGTCTCGGCAATGCCCCCCGCAGCGGGGAGCTTGTCCCGGCCGTTTTTGATCTTGTGCTGCTGGCTGCGTTGGATCAGAGGCTTGTCGAACACGTCCTTGGCTGCGCGCGACAGGGTCCCGGCGCATGCCGTCCGGTGTTGCGTCCCCGGCATGCTCGGCGATCGTCCAGCAGTTCTTGCGCGGCAGCTCGGCCAGCAGGCCCAGCACGAACGCCCGCGCCCGCCGCCGCGGCTCCACCCGGCGGAAACGTGAGCCGACCTGGAGCATGAGGCCATCGAATGCCCTGAGCCAGCGGTCAGGGTCTACGCTGTGGCCAGCGGCCACCGCAAGATTATCTTGAGTCTTCACAAACCATGATGATCAAACGGTGGCCGTCCCTTATCCCCGTCCGTCACACCACACGATCACGATCTACGGCTGGAGTACTACCCGCGACGCTCAGGCCCACCTCGCCACCATGGCGCTACGTCACGGGTGTCGCCTGCCGCTCTGCTGGGCGCACGAAAGATCGAGGGCTAGGCTGGCCCTTGAATGTCTGGTTGCTTGATTCGACGACCTGCCATAACGGCCGAAAGAACGAGAGTGCCGGGCGGTCCGGGCTCGCCTTTGCAGGCCGGGTGCAGGCACCTGAGCCAGGAAAATCACCGCACCTGCAGTTACTGAAAGTGACCTGAAGAAATACAGGAACGGCTATTGCGTATCGACCTAGACTACCATACTCTCGTATTTAAGTGATTAACTGTACTTGGCTCTGCGGGTCCGCGCGGGAGGTCTTTTCTGTCTGATTTCAATTAGTAATCCATCGGCCGGGGTGTGGCCCATGGTGAACGGCTGGCATCTTGACCATCACCTTTTTGACCGAGCGGAAGACGCTGCGGCGGATGACCCGCCGGGTGATGATCGAGAAAGACCCTCCACCGGGTTGAGCCAGGACGGAAGCCTTCTAAAGAGCGCAGGTATTCGCGGTTCCAATTCTGGGGTAGCATGCATCAACGACATAGCCGGTGGACAGTTCAAATCGAGGACGCGCAGCATGGCGGTGCCATGCCGGGCTGGTCGTGTGTGGCTTTCTCCGGGAGATTGGGCCGCAACGAAAAGATGGTGTTGGGTGCGGTCCAGCGCCGGATCTCGCTCTTTTCGCACACTCAGACGACGACAGCGTCGTCCGGAGGGCGCAGCTAGAGGCCGACGATGTCGATGCGCTTGGTTTCAAGCTCTGGTCGGTGGAGAACTTGGAGCTTTCCCGCCTGAGCTGCAAGTTCCGCTCGGGCTAGTTCTCAGTTCACGCTCGCGCTGGGGCCCTACCTCGCAGGCCAGCAGCCGGGACTACCGGTACGTGACGCCCGGCCTGCTTTGCGTCAGACCGTGTTCCGGCCCGCGGCGAGGCTAGCTTTGCCAGGTTCTTCCGGTCACCATCTCGCAGCAACACAATTTCTCGGAAGGAGCCGATGATGCAAGAAAGACCCGACTTCACGCAAATGCGGCACGAAAGCCACCGATCGCGAAGGCGCCGACGGTGGCTGGCAGCTCTAGTAGCACCCGCCGCAATCATCTCTATGGTGGCCCTCTGGCCGGTTAGCGCTGCCTCCGCTATGCCACAAACGCCGCTAAGGCCGGACACACCTAACGTCTATATTCACCTGACGCATGCGCCGTCTTACTGTGCCGCTATCAAGAACGATAACAACCACTCTGGCGCTACCATCTGGCTCTACAAGTGTGCGCAGGCTAAAAGCAAGAACTGGTACGAGGTCGATGGCGTAGAATGCGGGGACGGCGGCCAGTACATCTGCTCATACTTCATCGACGTCAAGAATTTTGGCCGCCATAGCCTATGTCTCGGGATGAACGGTGCTCGCAAGGTACTGCTCCAAGGATGCGGTGGCAACGGAAATGAGTATCTAACGTCGGAACTATGGATACAGGACACCGGCCCGGAAGACGGGTGGCGTAACTTCGATTGGGGCGGGATGGGGGACCTTGCGGTGGCTAAAGATCGGCAGACAGATCCACTCTACGGCGTAGATGCCAGTAGCGGCTGCGGCGGTTGCTGGTATCGCTGGAGCGATTCCTGATCGGCCGCTCGGCCTCCGCTACGAGGACCGCGTGCACCTCCCGGGCGCACGCGGTCCTCGTACGGCTGAGCTTCGGTCAGCCCATAGATTTACCTGTAACGAAACGGGGAATCCCGGCTACGGGGATTGAAAGATCAGGGGTCTGTTTCTGTGTCTGGCTGGTCACAGTGGGCATGCCTACATAGGCTGGCCGGGTCTACGCCGGAATGTATGAGATGGGCCGCCTCAATTTTTCGGACAGCGAAATTGTGGCTATTTCATGAGCTGTGCTGGTTCCTGGCGCGCAGTTCGAGGAGACCTGGCATCGGCGAGCCCGGATGTACTGCGGGTCAGTGCCGGGCTGATCAGCGCGATCGTCGCGGCCCCGCCCGGCGCGCCTGGCAGCACCGCCGGACGGGACTCAGCTGTATCTGCGTCCGGGGACCGGGGACACCGGTGCGGGCGCGGAATAGCCGGGCATGGGAGACTAGTTAGCAGCAGCAACAGCGTGCTCCGGGGTCGGTGAAACTCCGAACCGGCGGTGACAGTCCGCGACCCGGCCGAAGCCATCGGCCGGCTGACCCGGTGGAACTCCGGGACCGACGGTGAAAGTCCGGATGGGAGGCAGCACGCGCGCGGCGGTCGGCTACGGCCGCGGCCGCGCTTGCGCCGCCGCGCGCAACCCCCGGAGCCAGCGGGAACAGCTCCGGAGGAGGCACCGGTGTTCACCGGAATCGTGGAAGAACTCGGCCAGGTCGTCGCCATCGAGCCGGCCGAGGGGTCAGCCCGCATCACCGTGTGCGGGCCGCTGGTCACTGACGGCACTGCCCGCGGTGACTCGATCGCGGTCAGCGGCACCTGCCTGACCGTCACCGGCCTGGCCAGCGGCCAGTTCAGCGCCGATGTCATGGGCGAGACCCTGGGCCGGACCATCCTCGGCGGGCTTGCCCCCGGCGACCCGGTCAACCTGGAGCGCCCGATGCGGCTGGACGGCCGCCTGGGCGGGCACCTGGTGCAGGGCCATGTCGACGGCACCGGGGTCATCACCGCCCGGACCCCTGCGGGCGACTGGGAGGTCGTGCGGATCTCGATGCCGGCCGGGCTTTCCCGTTATGTGGTCGAAAAAGGATCGGTGACGGTCGACGGCGTCAGCCTCACCGTCTCGGGGGTGAGCGGCGCGGCGAGCGCCGGCGGCGGCGCGGGCGGCGGGGCGGGGGAGCCGCCCTGGTTCGAGGTCAGCCTGATCCCCGAGACCCTGGCCCGGACCACGCTCGGCCGCAAGCATCCCGGCGCGGCGGTGAACCTGGAGGTTGACATGATCGCCAAGTACGTGGAACGGCTGCTGCAGGCGGGCGGTGAGCAGTCATGACGGGGGATCTGACCGGCATCCCCGGGCTGGCAGGCACCGGCCCGCAGGGGGCGGGCGCAGGCGGCGCGGCGGTGAACGGGACGGCGGGCGGCCCGGCCCGGCCTGCCCGCGGCAGCGCAGCTGCGGGCAGCGTGATTCCCGGCAGTTCCGCTGCGGAAGGGGCCGCGTCGAGCGGGCCCGGGTCCGACGGGGCCGTGCCCGAGGGAGCAGCCCCGGAGGGCACGGTGCTGGCCGGGGTGCGGCTGGACGCCGTCGAGCGGGCGATCGCCGACGTGGCGGCCGGGCGCGCGGTCGTCGTCGTCGATGATGCCGACCGGGAGAATGAGGGCGACATCATCTTCGCCGCCAGCAAGGCCACGCCCGAGCTGCTGGCGTTCACCATCCGGCACTCCAGCGGGGTCATCTGTGTCCCGATGCCCGGCACGGAACTGGACCGGCTGGCGCTGCCGCTGATGACCACGCAGAACAACGAGCGCATGCGCACCGCCTTCACCGTGAGCGTGGACGCCCGCGACGGCGTGACCACCGGCATCTCGGCCGCCGACCGGGCCAGGACCGTGCGGACCCTGGTGGACTCGGCGACCGAGCCGCACGAGCTGGTCCGGCCGGGGCACATCTTCCCGCTCCGGTACAGCGAGGGCGGCGTGCTGCGCAGGCCCGGGCACACCGAGGCGGCCGTGGACCTGGCCCGGCTTGCCGGTCTCAGCCCGGCCGGCGTGCTCGCCGAGGTGGTCAACGACGACGGGACGATGGCCCGGCTGCCGGCGCTGCGCGCGTTCGCCGACGCGCACGGGCTGGCGCTGATCTCGATCGCACAGCTGATCTCCTACCGTCGGCGTGCCGAGCAGATGGTCCGCCGGGTGGTGGAAACCCGGGTGCCGAACGCCTACGGCCAGTGGCGGGCGGTCGGCTACCAGAACCTGGTCGACGGCACCGAGCACATCGCGCTGGTCCTCGGTGACCTTGGCGAGCAGCCGTCGGACGTGCTGGTGCGGATGCACTCGGAGTGCCTGACCGGGGACGTGTTCGGGTCCCGGCGCTGCGACTGCGGTGCCCAGCTGGACGCCGCCATGACGGCGATCGCCGCCGAGGGCCGCGGCATCGTGCTGTACCTGCGCGGGCACGAGGGCCGCGGCATCGGCCTGCTGTCCAAGCTGCGCGCCTACCAGCTGCAGGACGACGGCGCGGACACGGTGGACGCCAACACCGAGCTGGGCCTGCCGGTGGACGCCCGGGATTACTCGACCGGCGCGCAGATGCTCGCCGATCTCGGCGTGCGCTCGCTGCGGCTGCTGACCAACAACCCCGCCAAGATGGCAGGGCTGGCCGGGTTCGGCATCGAGGTGACCGGCCGGGTGCCGCTTCCGGTCCAGCCGACAGCCGACAACCTGCGCTACCTGCTGGCCAAGCGGGACCGGCTCGGGCACCAGATCGACAATCTCGGCCCGGCCGGCGACCCGCTGACCGCGGGGGCGCAGCGATGAGCGGTGCCGGCCGTCCCGGCGGCCGGGCCGTGCCGGCCGCGGGCATCAGCCTCGGCGTGGCCGCCACCCGCTGGCATCCCGAGATCACCGACCTGCTGGTGGCCCGGGCGCTGGCCGCTGCGGCCGCCTGCGGCGTGACCGACCCGGTCGTGGTCCGGGTGCCCGGCGCGGTGGAGCTGCCGGTGGTGGCCGCC
Organism: Streptosporangiaceae bacterium; assembly: GCA_052143655.1. Lineage (GTDB taxonomy): Bacteria > Actinomycetota > Actinomycetes > Streptosporangiales > Streptosporangiaceae > CAVSUR01. Next base: position 23,464 of record JBKQSL010000167.1, read on the forward strand.
GAGCTGGCCCGCCGCCATCACGCCGTCGCCTGCCTGGGCGCGGTCATCCGCGGCGGCACGCCGCACTTCGAGTACGTCTGCGACGCGGTCACCTACGGGCTGACCCGGGTTGCCCTGGACTCCGGCGTGCCGGTCGGCAACGGCGTGCTTACCTGCGACACGGCCGAGCAGGCGGCCGAGCGGGCCGGGGGCGAGGGCAGCAGCGAGGACAAGGGCTGGGACGCCGTGCTCGCCGCGCTGGAGACCGCCCTGGTACTGCGCGACCTGCGGCAGGGCACCAGCTGACGGCGCAGCGCCCGGCCGCTGCTACCGGCCGGGCCAGGCGAGCACCGGGCCGCAGGCGCGCAGCGCGACACGCGCCCCCGGCGGCAGCTGCCGGGCACCGAGAGTCCGCACGATGATCGGCTGCTCGTCGGCCGGCGGCGCGGGCCGCACCTGCACGGCTTTCCTTCAGGCGCGCGGCCGTACCCGCCAGCCACCGGGCCCGCGGCGCTGCCCGCAGGTAGCGTGGCCGAGTCGGCCGCCACGTACCCTGAGGACCTACCCGAGGGGATAGCCCGTGCGCGACATCCTGGACCAGATCGTCAAGTGGTGGGACAGCGGTGAGACGTTCGGCCTTGCCACGGTCGTCCGCACCTACTCCAGCGCGCCGCATGAGCCCGGCGCGGCCATGGCGGTCTCCGCGGACGGCGAGGCAGTCGGCAGCGTATCCGGCGGCTGCGTCGAGGGCTCGGTCTACGAGCTGGCCGGGCAGGTCCGCGGCAGCGGCCAGGCGGTGGCGCAGCGGTACGGGATCAGCGACGACGACGCGTTCGCGGTCGGCCTGACATGCGGCGGCATCATCGACATCTTCGTCGAGCCGGTAAGCAGGGAACGGTTCCCCGAGCTGGGCGAGATCGACGCCGCGATCCGGGCCGGCCGGCCCGTCGCCGTCGCCACGGTGGTGGAAGGGCCGGGGATCATCGGGGCCCGCCGGGTCATCTGGGCCGACGCGGGCGAGGCGGCGGACGGCGGCGCGGCGGACGGCGGCGCGGCGGACGGCGGGCCGCGCGCCTCGGGCACGCTCGGCGCCACGCAGCGGCTGGACCAGGCCGTCGACGACGACGCGCGGGGCATGCTGGCCCAGGGTGCCACTGGCATCCGCCGCTACGGGCCCGACGGCGAGCGCCGCCTGGACGACCTGTCAGTTTTCGTGCAGTCCTTCGCGCCGCCGCCCCGGATGCTCGTCTTCGGCGCGATCGACTTCGCCGCCGCGGTCGCCAGGATCGGCAAGTTCCTCGGCTACCGGGTGACTGTGTGCGACGCCCGGCCGGTGTTCGCCACCTCCTCGCGCTTTCCCGAGGCCGACGAGGTGATCACCGACTGGCCGCACCGCTACCTAAGCCGCAGCGTCACCGACGACCGCACGGTGATCTGCGTGCTCACTCACGATCCCAAGTTCGACGTGCCGCTGCTGGAGCTGGCGCTGCGGATGCCCGCGGCCTGCATCGGCGCGATGGGCAGCAGGCGGACCCACGCCGACCGGCTGGAGCGGCTGCGCCAGGCCGGAATGACCGAGGCCGAGCTGGCCCGGCTGCGCTCGCCGATCGGGCTGGACCTCGGCGCCCGTACCCCGGAGGAGACCGCGGTCGCGATTGCGGCCGAGCTGATCCAGCTGCGGTGGGGTGGTTCCGGCCAGCCGCTGACCAGCACCGCCGGCCGGATCCACCGCAGCTGAGCGGCCGCCAGCGGCCGCCTGCCGTCTGGCAGCCGCCGCTGGCCGCCAGGCGGCCGCCCGCGGCGGCGGCAGCCCGCCAGTCAGCCTGGCGTCACTGCCCAGCCGGGGCTGACGAACACCAGGCCCTGTGGCCCGAATGCCGGGCCGCGCAGCCGGACCCGGGTGATGCGGCCGGTCCACGGGTTCAGCGCGCCCAGGTAGTTCGGCGGGAAGCCCGGTGCCGGGCAGGTCGCCGGCGCCCCGTTGGCGTCGCAGGGCGTGACCGCCGTGTACACCGCGCCGGGCCGGAACCAGCCGGTGACCACGTCGACGGTGTCGCCGCTGGTGTTGCTGCCGTAGAGCCGCCCGGCCGGGCTGCGCGCCCACGCGGTGTCGTCCACCGACTGCGACAGCCGCAGCACCGCCAGCCGCCGCCCCGGGCGGCCGCCTGGCCGGACGAAGATCTGCTCCTTGTCGCCCTGGCTGGTCAGCATGAAGTCACCGGCGAACCGGGCCCGCCGCGGCACGATCTCGTTGGAGTCGGGGTCGGTGAGCGCCAGCCGCACCACCCTGCCGTAACCGCGGCCGGCGTTGGCCACGATGGCACGGGCCTCGTCGGAGAACATGGGCGCGATCGCGGCGATCCGGCGGGCGCGGTGAAAAGTCACCGAGTATACCGCCGGATAGCCCGGCTGCGGCGCGGGCTTGCCGGTGGTGCCCGGCGCCGATGCGCTCACCAGCACCCGGCCGCGCCAGATGGAGATCGCGTCGGTGCCGCCCTGGTGCGGCAGCGGCCTGCTGTAGCGGTAGTGCCGGATCTGCGCGCGCCTCCGGGCGCCTGGCGTGATCGTGTAGATGCTGGAATGCGCGTCCTCATTCACCGTGGCGATCAGCAGGTGCCGCCGGGCGTCGGCGGTGAGGCCGTCGCACTTGCCGTGGACATCCCACTGCCGGATAACCCGCCCGGCCGCCGTGAACTCCACGATGGTGCTTTCGGTGTCGCCGTCCGGGCTGGGCTGGCCCTGCGGGCCGACCCCGTTCTGGAACGCGGTGTACAGATGGCGGCCGAGGACCGTGATGTCGTCGGGATCAGCCAGCCGCTCGGTCCGGCGCGCGTGCCCGGTCCCGGCCGGGGTGAAGGCGTGCCGCAGCCGCTGGCCGTCCAGGATCGGCCGGACGCGGAACCGGCCGCCCGGCCACGGGCCGCCGGGGGACTGGCTGCCAGGCTGGTGCGCGGCGGCCGCGGCGGGCTCGAGCCCGGCAGCGCCGGCCGGAGCCGGGGCGGCGGTCGCCAGCAGCAGGCCTGCGGTGAGCAGGCTGGCCGGGGCCGCGGCTGCCGCCGCGGTCCTGGCGGCGGCGCGCATGGTCAGGGACATCGGGCCTCGCTTGGGTCACCGGGTCAGCGGGGGACAGCGGCACGAGCCTTCCCGGGCAAGGTGACGGGACGGTGACCGGTACCCGGCCGGCCGGTGAACGTCGCTGCAAGGCTGGGCTCGGCCGGCCGGACGCGCCGGGCGGTGCGGACCGGAGACCGCGGCCGGGCGGACTGGAAACTGCGGCCGGGCGGACTGGAAACTACAGTGGCTAGCGTGGCGGAGCGCGTGGCCGGGATCCTGCTGGCCGCCGGGGAGGGTAGCAGGCTCGGGCGGCCCAAGGCCCTGGTGGCGGTCGGCGGCGTGCCGCTGGCCGCCCGCGGCGCGGCCCTGCTGCGCGACGGCGGCGCCGCGCCGGTCATCGTGGTCACCGGCGCAGTGCCGGTGGAGCTGCCCGGGGTCATCACCGTGCCGAACCCGGACTGGCGCACCGGGATGGGATCCTCGCTGGCGGCAGGGCTGGCGGCGGTGCCCGCCGATTGCGGTGCGGCGGTCGTCGCGCTAGCCGACCAGCCGCTGGTCGGCGCGCAGGCGGTGGGTCGGCTGATCGCGGCCAGGGCCGCCGGGGCGGCCGTCGCCGTGGCCGCCTACGGCTGCCGGCCGCGCAACCCGGTCCTGCTCGGCCGTGAGCACTGGCCGCAGGTGGTGGCGCTGGCCGTGGGCGACGCCGGGGCGCGCGGCTTCCTGCGCGCCCGGCCGGAACTGGTCACGCTGGTGGAGTGCGGCGACACCGGCCGGCCCGACGACATCGACACTCCGGCCGACCTGGCCCGGATCACGGCGGAGCTGGGATCGCCGGCCGGCGATCCAGAGGAAACAGCGTAGGGGAACGTGCCGAACCCGGGGGCCGGCTCAGGTCGGCCGGACGGCCAGTCCCCAGGAATGCGTCACGGCGTCACCAGGCTCTAGCACGAGCAGCCCGCTGCCGCTGCCGTAGGGCGCCGGAGCCGGGCGTGCGGTCGCCGAGCGCCCACCCGGCCCACCGGGTCAGGCCGTGGATGGCGTTGCCGCGACCCGGCTCGCTCAGGTCGAGCTGGTAGCTGTGCCCGCGGAAGGCGTAGCGGCCGCCGGCGACCCGGTTCGGCCAGGGCACGAGCAGCTGGCCGGCCCCGGCTGGCGGCAGCTGCGTCACGTCGTAGCCGAAAATCACCAGCGTGCCCTGGTGGCTGAGCTGGCGCAAGCCCGCGCCAAGCTCGGTGACGGTGGCCGTGTAATCACCGGCGGCGAGCTCATGCTGGGCGCCGGTCGGCGGGAGTGCGGTCGGGTTCGCCATGCTGCCCATCCTGGCCAGTGCCCGGCACCGGAATGGCGGCGCCTCGCCGGAAAATGCCGGCGGGGCTGCTTGGGGAGCGGGGGACCTTCAGCCCCGCCGGCAGTTTGCACGATAGCCGTCACGGCGGCGCAGATGGGGGAACTTCGCCAAGCCCGCTGCAGATGCCGCGCGCGGCAAGGCTGCGGGCCGTCAGAACTGGCCGGCGGCTCGACCGACGACAGCGTCTGGCTGTGGCGGGTCGCGGACCCGGCCCGGCCAGTGCTGCGGGCTCAGCTCACTGGCCCGGCCGGGCACGTCTACTCGGTCGCGTTCAGCCCGGAC
>JBKQSL010000168.1:0-16055 GCA_052143655.1 Streptosporangiaceae bacterium
GAGTCCACGCTACGCTGATCAGCCAGACCTGGTTTCGCGCGCACTTATGGAGAGCTCATGCGCCTGTGTCGGCCAGCACTCGCAGTCGCTGCCTCGCTGGCCGCTGCCGGCGCCCTCGGCGGGACAGCGGCAGTCGCGGGGCCCGCCGCCGCCCGCCCGGCGGCCGCCCCGGCAGTCCTGATCCGCTCCGATGTGCGGCACGTCGCCGGCGCGACGAGAGTGCCGCCGACGACCGCCTACTGCGAGCGGCACTATCACATCGCCTGCTACCTCCCGGGCCAGATCGAGCAGGCCTACGGCCTGCCCGCCCTGTACCGGCACGGCGCCACCGGCCGCGGGCAGACGATCGTCATCGTCGATTCCTACGGATCCCCGACCGTCCGGCGCGACCTGAGGGTGTTCGACCAGGCCGCGCACCTGCCCGCGCCGCCGTCACTGAAGATCATCCAGCCGGCCGGCCGGGTCGCACCGTACCGCCCGAACAGCAACCGGGCAGGCTGGGCCGGCGAGACCGAACTGGACGTCGAGTACGCGCACACGATCGCGCCGGGGGCGCGGATCCTGCTGGTGGAGACGCCGACGGCGGAGAACGAGGGCCGGACCGGCTTCCCGCGGATCGTGCAGGCCGAGAAGTTCGTGATCCGGCACCATCTCGGCGAGGTGATCAGCCAGAGCTTCAGCGCCACCGAGCAGACGTTCGCCACCCCGCAGCGGCTGCTCAGCCTGCGCGGCGCGATCGTCGCGGCGGCGCGCGGCGGGGTGACCATGCTTGCCGCGTCCGGAGACAGCGGCGCGGCCGACGTCCGGTACAACGGGTCCACCTACTACCTGCACCCGGTGACGTCCTGGCCGGACAGCGACCCGCTGGTGACCGGGGTCGGCGGCACCATGCTGCACCTGAACGCCTCGGGCCGCCCGGTCGGTCCGGCCACGGTGTGGAACGACACCTACAGCGTGCCCACCAACGAGTTCGTCTTCGGCAGCAAGGGACCCAACGCGCTGGCCGGCGGCGGCGGGAAGTCAGTCATCTTCCGCCGCCCGGCTTACCAGGACGGCGTGCAGGACGTGGTCGGCGGCCGCCGCGGCGTCCCCGACATCTCGATGAGCGGTGCCTGCAACGGCGCGGCCGACATGTACCAGAGCTTCGCCGGCCAGCCGGCCGGCTGGTACCCGACCTGCGGGACCAGCGAGGCCACCCCCGAGTTCGCCGGCATCGTGGCGCTGGCCGACCAGCAGGCGCACCACTCGCTCGGCTTCATCAACCCGGCCCTCTACCGGATGTCCGCACTGCGCGCGCCCGGGATCGCCGACGTGGTCAAGGGGAACAACACCGTGTCGTTCCGCCAGGGCGGGACGCTGCACACCGTCCGCGGGTTCTCGGCCCGGCCGGGCTACGACCTCGCTTCCGGGGTGGGCACGGTCAGCGGGCCGGCGTTCGTGCGCGAGCTTGCCCTGCTCGGCTCGCACCCGGGGTGGACCACGGAGCAGGCCGCGGCGGCGGTGCGCGCGGCGGGCTAGGAGGAGCCGGAGCCAGCCGCTGAGCTGGCGGTACTGCCGCTTGAGCCGCAGGCCGCGGAGCCTAGGCTGGTGCCCATCGGCACCGTCCCAGCGGCAAGGACGCGAGATTTCATGATGCCATCTCTTATGGTCGGCACGTTCGGTCAGCAATGCGCTGCACCGGGTCATCACGCGGGTAATCCGGAGCTGCCTGGCTTCTGGCTGGCCGCCAGGCCGAACGCCGGGTGCGGGGTATGCCACAGCCCGCAAGACCCATCCGGAGAGGCTGGCGGCCTCGAACTACCCGCATGACTGCGCGCGGCATGCCAGGGCCTGAGGCGGTGCCCGGATCCGGTCCGGGCAGCCGGGGCGCCGATCTCGACGCGCTGCTGAGCCGGGTCGCGCGCGGCGACCAGCAGGCCTTCGAGATGGCCTACGACCAGCTGGCCGGGCCGGTGTACGGGCTGATCTGCCGGGTGCTGCGGGACCCGGCCCAGTCCGAGGAAGTGGCGCAGGAGGTGCTGCTGGAGGTCTGGCGGCGCGCGTCGCGCTTCGACCCGGCCCGGGGCAGCGCACAGACCTGGATCATGACGATCGCGCACCGGCGCGCTGTCGACCGGGTCCGGTCGGCCAGCGCCGAGGCGCAGCGGGACCAGAAGTCCGCGGCCGCGTCCGCCGCGGTTCCCATCGACGAGGTCGCCGAGGCCGTGGAGGCCAGCCTTGAGCGCGAGCGGGTGCGGCACTGCCTGGAGACCCTCACGGACATCCAGCGCGAGTCCCTGACCCTGGCGTACTACGGCGGTTACACCTACGGCGAGGTGGCCGGCCTGCTCGGCGTCGCGCTCGGCACGATCAAGACCAGGATCCGGGATGGCCTCATCCGGATGCGCGACTGCATGGGGGTGAGCTGGTGAGGCTGATGCGCCAGGATCTCCACCAGCTTTCCGGCGTTTATGCGGTCGGGGCACTCGACGAGCAGGAGCGGGAGCGATTCGAGCGGCACCTGCGGCACTGCCAGGCATGCAGCAACGAGGTCCGCGGGCTGCGGGAGGCCGCCACCCGGATGGGCCTGGCGTCGGCCGCGCAGCCGCCGCAGCTGATGCGGGAGGCAGTGCTGGGCCGGGCGGCGCGCACCCGCCAGCTGCCGCCAGTGGCCGACCCGCGGCGGCGGCGGTCCCGGCAGACCCGGCCGCGCGGCTGGCAGGGCGGGTGGATGCCACCCGCTGCGGCGGGCCTGGCGGCGGCGTGCGTGGCCGTGATCGTCGTCCTCGCCGTCTCGCTGGCCTCGACGCAGCGCCAGCTCAGCGCCGTCCGCGGCGAGCAGTCTGCGGTCACCGCGGTGCTGAGCGCTCCGGGGTCCAGGCTGGCCAGTGCCACGACCTCGGTCGGCGGCACGACCACGGTGGTGGTCTCCTGGCGGCTGCACAAGGTCATCGTGACGATGGCCGGCCTGCCGGCGCTGCCGATCAGCCGGGTGTACCAGCTGTGGGTGCTGAGCCCGGCGCAGGCCAGGTCGGCAGGCCTGGCGGGGACGGCCGGGTCCGCTCCGCCGGTGCTGGCCAGCGGGGTGCGCCGCGGCGACCGGATCGGCGTCACGGTGGAGCCGGCCGGCGGTACCCGCCAGCCCACCACCAAGCCGATCGTCGTTCTCCCGCTGCCGGTCTGACCGGTGCCGCCGGGCCGCCGGCTGGCCCGCTCCCCGGATGCCTGGTTACGCTGCCCTGATGACGGCCGGGACGGGCGTGATCTGCGTGCTCGGCGACGCGCACATTGACGTGGTGGCGCTGCTGACCGGGCCGCCCGCCGAGGAGACCGACACGCCGGTGCGCTCGGCCCTGGGTGTCGGCGGCCAGGCCGCCAACGTGGCGGCGTGGGCCTGCGCGCTCGGTGGCCGCAGCCGGCTCATCACCGCGCGCGGCACCGATCCCGCCGCTGCGCTGGTCACCGGGGAGCTGACCCGGCGCGGCGTGGAACTGGCCGGACCGGTGCTGGACGGCCGCACTGGCGTGGTCATCGCGCTGTCGGACGGCGGCGGCCAGCGGTCGATGCTGACCGACCGCGGCGTCGGGCCGCGGCTGACGGCGGCCGCACTGGACGAGGCCTGGCTGGACGGGTGCAGCTGGCTGCACCTGCCGGCCTACAGCCTGGTGTCCGAGCCGGTGGCCGGGGCGGCCATGGCCGCGGCGCGGGCCGCGGCGGCGCACTCGGCCCGGCTGTCGGTCGACCTGTCGTCGACGGCGGCGCTGGCCGCTTACGGGCCGGCCCGGTTCGCCGGGCTGCTCGGCAGGCTGCGCCCGGACGTGGTGTTCGGCACCGCGGCCGAGGCGGCGCTGGTCGGCCCGCTGCCCGGCCTTGAGCTGATCGTTAAGCTGGGCGCGGATGGCGTGCTGGCCGCTGGCCGGCGATATCCCGCGATGCCCACGCGGGCGGTGGACTCGACCGGCGCGGGCGACGCCTTCGCCGCCGGGTACCTGCTCGGCGGCATCGAGACCGGGCTGCGGGCCGCGGCCCGCGCGGTGGCGACGGTTGGGGGGATGCCGTGAGCCTGCGGCTGGAAGTAGCCGGCCAGGTCGCGGCGGCACTCGCGGCGGGCGGCCCGGTGGTCGCCCTGGAGACCACGCTGGTCTCGCACGGGTTCTCCGGCGGCCGCGGCGCCGACGCGGCCCGCCAGGCCGAGGAGCAGGTCCGGGCGCACGGCGCGGTGCCGGCCACGGTCGGGATCATCGGCGGCACGGTCCGCGTCGGGCTCACCGCCGCCGAGCTGGACATGTTCGCCGAGGCCGGCCAGTCCGCGCGCAAGGTAGGCCCGCGAGACCTCGCCGCCTGCGCGGTGCAGGGCGCCCTGGGCGCCACCACCGTGGGCGGCACGCTCGCGGTCTGCCGCAGCGCCGGCATCCGGTTCATGGGCACCGGCGGGCTCGGCGGCGTGCACCGGGGGTTCGCGCAGCGCCTGGACATCTCGGCCGACCTGCCGCAGCTGGCTCGCACCGAGGCGGTCGTGGTCTGCTCCGGCGCCAAGTCGATCCTGGACGTGCCCTCGACCGCCGAGCTGCTGGAGACCCTGGGCGTTCCGGTGCTCGGCTGGCAGACCGGTACGCTGCCGCTGTTTTACACCGCCGAGGGCGGGCCGCCGGTGTCGGCCACGGTGACCACCGCCGCCGAGGCCGCCGCGGTCGCCGCGGCGCACTGGCAGCTGGTCCCCGGCGGCCTGCTGCTCGCCCGGCCGCCGGCCGGCGGACTGGACCTGGCCGAGCTGATCGACGAGGCGGTCGAGCGGGTGCGCCGGTCTGGGGTGACCGGGCAGGCCGTGACCCCGGCCGTGCTGACGATGGTCGAGGAGCTGAGCGGCGGGGCCAGCGGGGCCGTCAACCAGCGGCTGATCGCCGACAATGCCGCGCTCGCCGCCCAGGTAGCGGTAGCCGCCGCCGGGCGCTGACCTGCCGTCGTCGCCGGGCGCTGACGAGCCTTCGCTGCGATAAGTGTCTGGACGACTACTGAGGGTACAACCATGGGCGCCTGATGGCAGCGCGCCCGTGCTGCCGGCGGGCCGGGGGGCTCCGGTCCGGGGCGCACGATTCGGGGGGGATCGAATGAGCAGCATGCCGCAGACAGGCCCGGAAGGGCCGGAACGAGGCAGCGGCCCGCAGGGTGCCGCAGGGGACGATCAGGCCGCGGGCCAGCCGGTGCCCGGCCAGCCCCTGCCGGGCCAGCATGCGACGGGCCAGCAGGTCGGCGGCCAGCCGGTGGCTGGCGAGCCGGCGGCCGGCCCGCAGGCCGCGGGCCCGGTCGCAGCCGGGGCAGCAGCGCAGGCGCCGCAGTGGCGGCCCGAGTGGGGGACCGGCCCGCAGGACGGCGGGCTCGGCCCGGTCGATGACCCGACCCGGGTGGTCGGACGGCGCGTCGTGCAGTACATCATCGACATCGTCCTGGCCTCGATCATCCCGTCGATCCTTTATTTCGCCCTCGACCGGGGGCACGGCGCCCGGCTGGTGATCGGCGCCCTGATCGCGTTCGTGCTGTCCGTCGTGGTCTACGTCTGGTACTGGGTCCTCCGGCCGAAGCGGCACATGGGGCAGACGTTCGGCATGCAGATGCTCGGCATCGCGATCGTCAGCAAGCGCGGCGGCCCGGCCGGCACCGGGCAGCTTGTCGGCCGGTGGATCCTGCTGATCGTCGACGACCTGTTCCTCGGCCTGGTCGGCCTGATCACCATGCTCGTCTCGCGCCAGCACCAGCGGGTCGGCGACCATGCCGCCGGAACCCTGGTGGTGCGGACCGGCCGCCGGTAGGCCGCTAGCAGCACGGCCGGCCGCGATGGACAGCGCCCCGCCGCGGCCGGCCGTGATGTGGGCCGGGTACGTGCTCGCCCGGCTGCTCGAGCTCGCGCTCATTGCGATCTGGGTCGGGTTCGCCCTGGTGGCGGAGGGCGAGCGCGAGCGGGCGAGCTACCTGCTGCTGTGGGACGTGATCGCCGGGCTCTACCTGGCGGTGGGCATCACGGTCGTCCGGCACGGGCGGAACCGCCACGGCGGTGTCCTGGACGAGCCGGCGTCCGGCTGGCGCCGGGCGCTGATCTCGCCGCGGTTCAATTTCGCCTGCATCCTGGGCGCGAGCCTGGCCGGGCTGTCCGCCGCGGGCACGGTGCTGTACTACGGGCGGACCGCCGGCGGCCGCATCACCCTGGTGGGAGCGGCCGCGATCTTCTTCGCCTGGCTGCTGCTGCACGCGGGCTACGCCCGGTTCTACGCTGGGCTGTGCTTCGAGCACCCAGGCGGCCAGCGCCCGCTGGAGTTCCCCGGCACCACGCGGCCCACCCCGGTGGATTACATGTACTTCGCGTTCACGCTCGGCACCTCGTTCGCGGTGTCCGACGTGAGCGTCACTACGCCATCCATGCGCTGGCACGTGCTCGCGCACAGCGTGCTCAGTTTCTTCTACAACGCGATCGTGCTGGCGCTGGCCGTCGGCATACTCACCGGCCGCTGACCGGGCGGGCCTGGAGGCGCTGCGGTGGCCGGGCAGAATGCGCGGGCCGCGCCGCACGGGCAGGGATGGTTGCGCCGAGCTGGGCGTGCTGCGCTGGCCGGGCCGGGGCAGCTGCGCCCGCCGGGTGCCCGCTGTGCCAGGGTCGGAGCGTGAGCCCGGTCGCCATCATCGCGCTGCTGGCGGCCGGTGTCGGGGCGGGCCTGGCCAGCACCATCGCCAGCCTGGCCTCGGTGATCTCCTACCCGGCGCTGCTCGCCGTGGGGCTGCCACCGGTCAGCGCCAACGTGACCAACACGGTGGCGCTGGTGTTCACCGCCGTCGGCGCCGCCGCGGGATCGCGGCCCGAGCTCGCGGGCCAGGGCCGGCTGGCGGGTCGGCTCGGCCTGGTCACGGCGGTCGGAGGCGCGGCCGGAGCCGCGCTGCTGCTGGCCTCCCCGCCGGGCGCGTTCGCGGCCGCGGCGCCGGTCCTGATCGCCGCCGCCGCCACGCTGCTGATCGCGCAGCCGGTGCTGGCCAGGCTGACGGCGCGACCCCCGGGCGAGCCGCCCGGCCGGGCTCGCGGGCTGCTGCTGCGGGCCGGGATGTTCGCCGTCGCCGTCTACATCGGGTACTTCGGCGCGGCCGGCGGGATCGCGATGCTCGCGATCCTGACGATCCTGCTGGACGAGGCCCTGGCCCGGGTCAACGCGGTGAAGAACGTGGTGTCCGGGCTCGCGAACGCGGCCGCGGCCATCGGCTTCGCGATCTTCGGCCCGGTCCGGTGGGCCGCGGCAGTGCCGCTCGCGGCGGGCTTCCTGATCGGCGGGGCCATCGGTCCTGCCCTGGTGCGGCGGCTGCCGCCGCGGCCGCTGCGGGTCGCGATCGGCTGCGCCGGGCTGGCCCTGGCCGTGGTGCTGGGCATCCGCACCTACCGCTGACCGGCCTGCCTGGCCGGAAGAGCCCGGCCGGAAGAGCCCGCCCGGGCCGGCCGCGGGTCAGCCGGTGTTCTGCAGGCCGGCGGCGACCCCGTTCACCGACAGCAGCAGCAGCCGCTCCAGCTGCCCGCGGTCGCCGGTCCCGCTGCGCAGCGCGGTCAGCGCGCGCAGCTGCAGGTGCGACAGGGCGTCCACGTACGGGTCGCGCAGGGCGACCGCGCGGGACAGGATCTGCCGTCCGGCCAGCAGCCGGTCGTGGCCGGTGACGGTCAGCACCAGCTGCTGGGTGAGGTCGTACTCGCCCAGGACCATCGCGGTCAGGTCCGGCCGCCCGCCGGGGGCCAGGTACCGCAGCGCGATCGTCCGGTTGGTCTTGGCCAGGCTCATCTCGGCGTTGTCCAGCAGCACCGCCAGCAGCGGCCAGCCCCGGTAGGCGGCCTGCACGGCGTCCAGGCCGCAGGCCTGCGCGGCGGCGGCCAGCCCGCTGCCCAGGCCGAACCAGCCCGGCAGGTTGACCCGGGTCTGGGCCCAGGCGAACACCCACGGGATCGCGCGCAGGTCGTCCAGCCCGGCCGGGGTCGCGGCCAGGCCCCGGCGGGCCGGCCGGGAGCCGAGCCGCAGCCGGCTGATCTCCGCGAGCGGGCTGATCCGGGCGAACCACTCGGCGAAGCCGTCGGCCTGCACCAGCGACCGGTAGCACCGCACCGCGCCGTCTTCCAGGGCCGCGGTGGCCTGGTGGTACCGGGCCGGGCCGGGCGGCTGCGGGCCGGGCCGCCGCGCGGCCGCGGTGGCCAGCAGCACGGCCGAGGAGACCTGCTCCAGGTGCCGCAGCGCGATGACCGGGTGGCCGTACCGGGCGAAGATCACCTCGCCCTGCTCGGTCACCTTGAACCGGCCGTCCACCGAGCCGGGCGCCTGGGCCAGCACAGCGCGCCCGGCCGGGCCGCCGCCCCGGCCGAGCGCGCCGCCGCGGCCGTGGAACAGGGTCAGCCGGATGTCGTTGTCCGCTGCCCAGCGGGCTAGCCGCTGCTGGGTGTCGTACAGCCGCAGCGTCGCGCCGGCCGGGCCGAGCTCCTTGGCCGAGTCGGAGTAGCCGAGCATGACCTCCAGGTGCCGTCCGGTCGCGGCCAGCCGCTGCGCCACCGGCTCGAGCTTGATCATCTCGTCCAGCACGCTGGTGGCGCTGGCGAGGTCGGCGCCGCTCTCGAACAGCGGGATCACGTCCAGCACCGGCGGCCGGGACCGCGGCAGGGCATGCCGGGCCAGCTCGTAGACGGCCGCGATGTCCGCGGCCGACCGGGTGAAGCTCACCACGTAGCGGCGGCAGGCGTCCGCGCCGAGCGTCTCCTGGATCCAGGCGATCACCGGGAAGGTGGCAAGCACCTCGCGGGCCTGCGGGGACAGCGCAGCACCGGTGCCGATCTCGCGCAGCACCCTGGCGTGCACCGCGCTGTGCTGGCGGACCTCCAGCTCGGCCAGGTGGAATCCGAAGGTTTCTGCTTGCCAGATCAGCTGCTGCAGCTCTCCGTGCGCCTGCCGGACGGCGCCGGCCTGCGCCAGTTCCCGCTGCAGCAGGCACAGGTCGGCGATGAACTCGGCCGGGCCGCTGTAGGCCAGGCTGTGCTCGCGGTGCCGGGTGGCCCGCAGCCGGCGTGCGGCGTAGAGCAGGTAGGCGCGGAACGGCTCGCCCGGCGACCGCTCCAGGATGTCGCTCAGCAGCTGCGGGTGGGCACGCTGCGCGGCGGCCAGGGCGCGGGCCAGCGGCGCGGCGGGCCGCAGGCTCGCGTGCACGGTCAGCGCGCGGCCGATCCTGGTCGCGGCGCGCTCCAGCGCGCGCAGTACGTGCTCGGCCTGGATCTCAGCGGCCTGCCGGGTGACTTCCGCGGTCACGAACGGGTTGCCGTCGCGGTCCGCGCCGATCCAGCTGCCGAACCGCAGGAAAGCAGGCGCTGCGGCGGGGGCCGCGCAGGCGTTCTCGCCCAGCAGCGCCCGGTTCAGCGACCGGTACAGCGCGGGCACCACGCCGAACAGCGTCTCGTCGAACGCCGCGGCAGCCGTGCGCACCTCGTCCAGCGGCCGCATCGCGGTCTCCCGCAGTGCGGAGGTCCGCCACAGCAGGTCGATCTCCTCGGTCAGCCGCAGCCGGATGCCGGTCCGCTCGCTGTCGCCCAGCCGCCGGTCCTCCAGGCCGTCCAGCAGTGCGCTGATCCGCCGCAGCGCGTCGGTCACCGCCCGGCGCCGGGCCTCGGTCGGGTGCGCGGTGAGCACCGGATGCACCCGCAGCTCGTCGATCAGGCCGGCCAGCTCGGTGCCCCCGTCGGCGTGCCCGAGCTCGGCGACCGCCGCGGCCAGCGATTCGCGGACCGGCTTGCCGCCGGCGTCCCGCTCGCGCATCGCGCGGATCCGGTGATGCTCCTCGGCCAGGTTGGCGAGGTGGAAGTACACGGTGAAGGCGCGGGCGACGGCCTCGGCCCGGTCGATGCCGAACGAGGCCACCAGGTCGGCGATCGCGTGGTCGGCTGGCGCATGGCCGGCGTTGTGCCGGGCCTCGTCCTGCCGGGCGGCGATAGCGGCCCGGCGCAGCCGCTCCACGTCGTCCAGCAGATCCTGCCCGCCGGATTCCCGTAGCACGTTCCCGAGCAGCTCGCCGAGCAGGCGGACATCCCGGCGCATCGGCGCCGGCGCATTCTGGCGGTCGGCGTCCCTGCCCACGTCGCTAAGCCTAGCGGGAGCCCTGGCGAGCCGCGGCCGGCCGGCGGCCGTCAGGCCGGCAGCCGCAGCCCCGCGAAGACGGCGCGGTGATCGCTGCCGGGCAGCCGGTGCACCGATACGCCCAGCACGGCGCACCGCGGGTCAGCGAGCACGTGGTCGACGGTCAGCAGCCCCGGCCAGCCGGCGGGACCCCAGGTGGGCCGCAGGCCCTGCCCGGCTGCCGCGGCCGCGTCAACGTAGCCTGCGCGCAGCAGGCGGCGCAGTCCCGCGTGGTCGAGCGTGGTGTTGAAGTCCCCGGCGAGCAGCCGCGGCGGCTCGCCGGGGCCGGGCAGCACGGCCAGCTCCCGGCGCCACCGGGCCACCAGCGGGCGCGAGAACACCGGCGCCGGCGGATGCGGGTGCACGCAGACGAGGTCCAGCGCCGGGCCGCCGGGCAGCAGTATCCGGGCGGTGGGCTGGGCCAGCCTGATCGGCTCCAGCGTCAGCCCGTCGGCCAGCGGGAACCGGGCGTAGATCGCCGAGCCGTGCGTGCTCTCACCACGGACATCCGCCATCTGGTAGGGCAGCAGGTCGGCCAGGCCCGCCCGCTTGAGCCGGGTGACCGCGCTGTCGGTCAGCTCCTGCAGGAACAGCACGTCCGCGCCGCTGCGCCGGGCCAGCCCTACGACGGCCTCCGCGCTGGCCCGGCCGACCAGCAGGTTGGCTGTGAGCACTCGCAGCACCGGGCCGTCCGCGGCCGGCTGCCGCGACGCGGCGGCCCGCGGCATCAGCACCGCGGCGAGAGCTCCGGCGGCGGCCGTGGCCACAGCCGCCGGCCCCGGGCGGCGCAGCAGCACCGCGGCGGCTGCCGCGGCAGCGGTGGCTTGCGGGGTGAACGACATCAGCGGTGCCAGCGGGGCCTGCCCGGCCGGCCAGCGGTCGGTGCCGGTCAGCCGGACCGCCGCCCACCCGGCTGCGGCGCCGGCTGCCGTCCACTGAGCCAGCCCGCTTACCGCGGTCGCTGCCTTGCTCGTCATCCGCCTCCGTCCGGCCGAGGGTAGATATCCGGCCCGGTGGCGCCGCGGGCGGCGCGGTCGCGCGGAGCGGGCCGGGCCCGCGCGGCGGTCCTGCGGGCGTGCGGTCAATCTGCCTGCGGTTATGCCCGGGCGGATAGCTGGCGGGCGGGTGCCCGGCCCCCGCTCCGATCAGGTCGCCGACACGACAGGATATCCGGCTGGCCACTGTTCGCCTCCAACGTCGGCAGCGGCACCGTCTCCGGCTGTCAGGACCCCGGCTGGCGATCAGGCAGCCGGATCCCGGAACGGGACTCCTGCGCCGCCGAAACCACGCACGACGGCATAACCGGGCCGACGGCACGCGCTCTTCGGCGTTTGCCAGGGATGTCCAGCCTGGCCGGGCTACGCTCTCACCCGCGATTCGAGAGCGGCGACTCGCCAGCTTGCCATCGGGAGCGGGAACCCGAAAGGAGCACGTGAGCCACATGCCAGCGATCAGACTGACAGCGGCATTCGGCGCGATCGCCCTCGCCGGGGCCGCGCTCTTCGGTCCCGCCGCCGGGTTCGCGGACGCCGGTGCCGCGGACGTGAATGCCGCTGCCGGGCCCGCGGCCGCCGCCGGGCACCGGGGGATCATCCCGCCGGCGAATCCGTCCCGCAGCCTGTCGCCCGTGCCGTTCTTCCTCGGCTCCGGCTACTGCGTCGGCGGGCAGGACGGTTCGCGGTGCAATGCCCTCGCGGTGCGGGCCATCTCCCGCGCGCGCTCGGTGCTGGAGAAGATCCCGGGCATGTCGTTCTCCCGGACCGCATACCAGAAGCTGACCCCCGACGAGCAGCTGTTCGTCACGGTCAACCTGGAGCGGACCGAGCGGGGGCTGCGCCCGGTGTGGGAGCTGACCAGGTCGCTGGACAAGATCGCGCAGACCGGTGCGAACGACGACACCGACCCGCCGCTCGGCGACGTGCCCCGCACGCTGCCCGGCGGCGGCCACCCGGCCAACCTGGGCGGTAACTGGGCCGGCGGCTGGATTAACGCGCTCGGCGCGGACTACGGGTGGATGTACGACGACGGGGGCTCCGCCTGGGGCCACCGGGACAACATCCTCGGCAGCTATGCCACGAAGTCGATGTGCGGCGGCGGCCAGACGGTGATCGCCATGGGAGCCGGGCACGTCACGAAGGGCAAGGCCTACGGCGACAGCGAGACCGAGCTCATCGCCGGCGTCTGCGGCCGCACCCCGACCGACGCCGTGCTGACCTGGGGCCGGGCCCGGAACCTGCTGCACATCAAGGCCTGACAGGCCGGGAGACGATCCGGGCGCCCGCGGCGAGAGCCAGCCGCGGGCGCCCGGTGCTGTCCGCGCCCGCCGTCGGCCCGGATGACGCCGGTGCGTTCCCGGCCGCCCGGCGGCTGTTGGCCGGCCCGCCGCGGACTGAGTACCCTGATGCCGATTTCCGGCTGCGCGCGGCCGCCTCTGATTCCGGGGCGGCGGCAGGCGATATCAGGAAAGGCGGCAACAGACCCGATGACCGCAGCGTCACAGCAGGAGAGCTTCAGCTTCCAGGCCGAGGTGGTCCAGATCCTGGACCTGATGATCCACTCGCTGTACAGCAATAAGGAAATATTCCTGCGCGAGCTGATCTCCAATGCCTCGGACGCCATTGACCGGCTGCGGCTGGAACTGCTGTCCCGCGCGGAATCCCCCGAGGCCGAGGGCCCGCTGCAGATACACGTCGCCTTCGACTCCGGCGCCCGCACCATCACGGTCTCCGACAACGGGATCGGGATGAGCCGGGAGGAGGTGATCGAGCACATCGGCACGATCGCCAAGTCCGGCACTCGCGACTTCCTGCGGACGCTGACCGGTGACCAGCGCAAGGACGCCGCGCTCATCGGCCAGTTCGGGGTGGGCTTCTACTCGGCGTTCATCGTGGCCGACCGGGTGACGCTGACCACCCGGCGGGGCGGCCTGCCCGCCAGCGCGGGCGTGCGCTGGGAGTCTGACGGCAAGGGCGAGTACACCCTGGAAACCGCCGAGCGGGCCGACCGGGGCACGAGCGTCGTGCTGCACCTGCGCGAGGGCGAGGATGACCTGCTCAGCAGCTACCGGCTGCGGTTGATCATCGGCAAGTACTCCGACCACATCAGCCTGCCGATCCTGATGCCCGCGGAGAAGACGGACGAGGGAGAGGAGGCGGCGGGCGCCGGCGAGACGGTGGTCAACCAGGGCTCGGCGCTGTGGGCCCGGCCCAAGAGCGAGATCAGCGACCAGGACTACAAGGGCTTCTACCGGCACATCACCGGCGACTTCACCGACCCGGTCGGCTGGGTGCACAGCAAGATCGAGGGCACCTTCGAGTACACGATGCTGCTGTTCCTGCCGTCCCGGGCGCCGTACGACCTGTGGCTGCCGGACTTCCGGCACGGTGTCCGGCTGCATGTGCGGCGGGTGTTCATCATGGCCGACACCGGCCAGCTGCTGCCCAGCTACTTGCGCTTCGTGCGCGGCGTGATCGACTCCACTGACCTGCCGCTGAACGTGTCCCGGGAGCTGTTGCAGGGCAGCCGCGCGGTCAGCAGCATCCGCTCCACGGCGGTGAAGCGGGTGCTCAGGCTGCTGGCCGACCTGGCCGAGAAGGAGCCGGAAAAGTACGCCGCCTTCTACCGCGAGTTCGGCGCCGCCCTGAAGGAGGGCGTGGCCGAGGACTATGGCCACCGGGACGAGATCGCCCGGCTGCTGCGGTTCGCCTCCACCAAGTCGGGGTTGGCCGGGCCGGACATCTCGCTCGCTGACTACGTGGCGCGGATGAAGGACGGCCAGCAGGAGATCTACTACCTGCTGGCCCCGGGGCTGGCCGCGGCGGCGGCCAGCCCGCACCTGGAGGCGTTCCGGGCCAAGGACGTCGAGGTGCTGCTGCTGGGCGACCTGGTGGACGGCTGGGTGGTGAGCAGCCTGCGGGAGTTCGACGGCAAGCGGCTCCAGTCGGTCGCCCAGGGCTCGGCCGATCTGAGCGCGCTAGCCGGCGAGGCGGAGAAAGAGGCGAGCGAGCACGCCAGGAGCGAGTTTGCGGCACTGGCCGGGCGGCTGACGAAGATCCTGGACGGCGAGGTCGCTGACGTGCGGGTCACCAGCCGGCTGACCAGTTCGCCGGCCTGCATCGTGACCGACGAGCCGGACACCGAGCTCAGCCTGTCCCGGAGGCTGCAGGGCTCCGGCCTGCCGGCGCAGCCGGTGCTGGAGATCAACCCGCAGCATCCGCTGGTGGCCAGGCTCCAGGACGAGCAGGATGAGCAGCGGCTGGCCGACTGGGCCCGGGTCCTCTACAGCCAGGCCGTGCTGACCCTGGGGGCGCGGATCGAAGAGCCGGCTGGGTTCGTGACCAGGCTGAATGACCTGCTCGTGGCCCTTACCGGCGGTGCAGGCGGAACAGCAGGCTCGCCGGGCACCGCTGACTCGGCCGCCGGCGGCCAGGCTGACCCGGATGTCCCGGCGGGCACGGCCAGCGCCGGCCCAGCGGGCACGGCGGATCCTGCGGACTCAGCTGACCCGGCCGGCTCCGGCGGCTGACGGAACCCGGGCCTGGGAGACGCCGGTCAGCCGAGCATCTCGGCCAGGAGGTCGCGCATCGCCGTCCAGCTGCGCCGCTCGGCGGTGGCGTTGTAGGCGGCGCCGTGCTCGGGGCTGTTGGCGTCGGGCAGGGTGAACGCGTGCATCGCGCCGGAGTAGGACGTCAGCTGCCAGTCCAGCGACGGGACGGCGCGCAGCTCGTTCTTCAGCGCGGTGATCGCCTCGTCGGGTACGAAGGGGTCGCTGGCGCCGCTCAGGATCAGCAGGGCCGCCTTGATCTGGGCGGCCTCGCCTTCCGGGCCGGTCTGCAGGCCGCCGTGGAAGCTGACCACGGCGGTGAGGTCGGCGCCGGTCCGGGCGAGCTGCAGGGCGCTGGCGCCGCCGAAGCAGTAGCCGATCGCTGCGGTCCGGGTGGCGTCCACCCGGGGCTCGGCCAGCAGCCGGCCGAACGCACCGGTGACCCGGGTCCGCCACAGCGGCTGGTTGCCGTAGTAGCCGCCGGCGACCTGCGCGGCGGTCTGCGGCGTCGGGCGGGTGCCGGCGCCGTAGATGTCGCCGGCGAAGGCAATGTAGCCGAGCCGGGCGAGCATCTCGCAGCGCATCCGCACGTAGTCGCTGACGCCGAGCCAGTCGTGGAACACCACGATGCCGGGCGCGGTCGCGTCGCGGGCGGCCGCGGCCAGGAAGCCGCAGCAGGCGGTGCCGTCGACCTCGTAGTCGGTGTCGGCGGTCTCGATGCCGTCGGCCGGCTCCGGCTCACGGTCCAGGATGGCGGTGAGGGACTCGGAGTATGCGGGCACCCAGCAATCCTAGAACCGGGCCGCGCGGGTCCCCTGCGCGGGATGGTCCCCGGTACCGGGCCGGCCGTCAGCCGGCCGCGACCGCGGGAGGTCCGCCTTCTGCCAGCCCCAGTCCCGGAAGGCCCGCTGCGCGGCTGTCGCGGCGGGCAGGACCGTCAGGGTCGCCCGCTCCTCGGCCCGGTCGGCCAGGACCATGTCATGCAGGGTCGCGCCGACGCCCTGCCGCCGCCACGGCGCCCGGACCAGCAGGTCGGCCAGGGCGAATGTGCGCCCGGGATGCTCGGCGGCGACCTCCTCCGGGAGTGCGGTGGTCAGGTCCCGCCACCAGGACGTCGACGGCCGCAGCGGCATGCCCGTCGCGTAGCCGACCAGGTATCCGCCGTGCCGGGCCTGCGCCAGCACGAACCCCGGCTGACGCCGCTGCACCCGGAGCCGGGAGCCTGTCGCCGCCCCGGCCGCGCGCCCTGGTGGGCTAGCCCGTTCAGGGTGATGCCCCTGGTGTGGTGCTGCGGTGGACTGCTGGCATGCGCAGCGAGGTCTGTGCCGCACGTTCCCGGTAATCAGAGGAGAACCCTGTGACTG
>JBKQSL010000169.1:0-4522 GCA_052143655.1 Streptosporangiaceae bacterium
GCCGGGCGCGCCGCCCGGCGCCCCCGCGGCCGCGGGGGCGCTGGTGATCATGGCGCGCTCCCGGCCCGGGCCAGCTGCGCGGCGTGCCGCGGCCGGAACCGGCGCAGCCGCAGGCTGTTGCCGACCACCAGCAGCGAGCTGCCCGCCATCGCGACCCCGGCGAACAGCGGGTTGAGATAGCCGAGGGCCGCGACCGGGATGGCGATGAGGTTGTAGCCGAACGCCCAGATCAGGTTGGCCCGGATCACTCGCAGCGTGGCCCGGGCCAGCTGGACCGCATCGGCGATGCTGCGCGGGTCGCCGGTCATCAGGGTGAGGCCGGCCGCGCCGATCGCCACGTCGGTGCCGGTGCCGATCGCCATGCCGAGGTCGGCCCGGACGAGCGCGGCGGCGTCGTTGATCCCGTCGCCGACCATTGCCACCTGCTGACCGCCCGCCTGGAACTCCGCGACCAGCTGCGCCTTGGCCGCCGGGCGGACGCCGGCCCGGACCTCGGCGGCGGCCAGGCCGAGCTGGGCTGCCACCGCGTGCCCGGCCCGGGCGTTGTCGCCGGTGACCAGCACCGGGCGGGCGCCGAGGGCCCGGATCGCGGCCACCGCCTGCGCCGCGCCGGGCTTGACCGTGTCGGCGATCGTGAACAGGCCGCGGGCCCGGCCGTCCCAGCCCGCGAGCACCGCGGTGCAGCCGGTGTCCTCGGCCTGGCCGGCTGCGGCCGCCAGCTCGGCGGGCACGGTCAGGCCGCGCTCGGCGAACAGCGTCAGGCTGCCGCAGATGACGGCGCGGCCCTCAGCCTCGCCGGTCACGCCCAAGCCGGGCAGCCCGGCGAATCCGGTGACCGGCGGCAGCTCGCCCAGTGCGGCCGCGTGCCGGGCGATCGCCTGGCCGACCGGATGCTCGGAGGCGTCCTCGACCCCCCCGGCCAGGCGCGCCAGCTCGGTCTCGTCCGTCCCCGCGGCGGCGGTGACCGCCCGGACGGACATCTTCCCGGTGGTGACCGTGCCGGTCTTGTCCAGCAGCACGATGTCGATCCGCCGGGCCGACTCCAGCGCCTGCACGTTCTTGACCAGGATGCCCAGCTCCGCCCCGCGCCCGGAGCCGGCCAGCAGCGCGGTCGTGGTGGCCAGGCCGAGCGCGCACGGGCAGGCCACCACCAGGACAGCGAAGGCGGTGCCCCATGCATCCTGGGACGGCAGCCCGGCGCCGAGCCAGAAGCCCAGCGTGACCATGGCCAGCGTGATCACGCACGGCACGAACACCCCTGCCAGCTGGTCGGCTAGCCGCTGCGCCAGCGCCTTGCTCGCCTGCGCGTGGCTGACCAGGGCGACGATCTGGGCCAGCGTGGTCTGCGCGCCGGTCCGGGTGGCCGCTACCACCAGCCGGCCGCTCATGTTCACGGTCGCGCCGGTCACCTCGTCGCCGGGCCCGACCTCCGCGGGAACGGTCTCGCCGGTGAGCAGCGACGCGTCGACCGCCGAGCGGCCCTCCTCCACCACGCCGTCAGTGGCGATCTTCTCCCCCGGCCGGACCACGAACCGGTCCCCGGGGACCAGCGCATCGGCGGCGATCCGCTGCTCGGCGCCGTCGCGCAGCACCGCCACGGTCTTGGCGCCCAGCCGGGCCAGGGCGGCGAGCGCGGCCCCGGAGGAGTCCTTGGCCCGCGCCTCCAGGTAGCGCCCGGTCAGCACCGACACGGTGACGCCCGCGGCGACGTCCAGGAACAGCGAGTGCTCGCCGACCGGGCCGAAGGACAGCGCGAACGGCATCCGCATGCCCATCATGCCCGCCCCGCCGAACAGCAGGGCGTACACCGACCACAGGAACGAGGCACTGATTCCCAGGCTGACCAGGGTGTCCATGGTGGCGGTGGCATGCTGGACGCTGGCCCAGGCCGCCTGGTGCAGCGGCCAGGCGCCCCAGCCGACCACCGGCAGGGCCAGCAGCAGGCTCCACCACTGCCAGCCGGGGAACTGAGCGGTGGGGACCATGGCCAGCACCACGACCGGCACCGCCAGCGGGACGCAGATGATCAGCCGCCGCCGCAGGTCGCGGGCTCGCAGGGCGAGGGCCGGTCCCGCCGGCTCCGGCGCGGGCAGCGCTGCGGCGTACCCGGCCGCCTCGACCGCGGTGATCAGCTCGGTGACGTCCCGGCCGCCGGTCGCGGTGACGTAGGCGCGCTCGGTCGCGTAACTGACCGTGGCGGTGACGCCGTCGAGCAGGTTCAGCCGCCGCTCGATCCGGGCCGCGCAGGCCGCGCAGGTCATGCCGCTGACCGCGAACTCGACCGGGGCCTGCGCAGGGGCGGACTGGCCCGGGCCGGCAGGCAGGGCCACCGACTGGCCGGCCGGGGCGGTCATCAGCGCTGCCCCGTGTGACCGGATACCTGATACCGGCTTACCGGCGCATGCCCGTGCGACATGTTCATGTTCATCGTGCCGCCGCCTGGCCGGACGTAGATCGTGGTTACCGGGCCGAACTGGGCGCCGACGGCACGCGCGCCGAGGAACAGGGCGAGCAGCAGCAGCCCGAAGGCACTGAGCCGGACTGCCGGGCTCACCGCGGCGCCCCGCAGGCCACTCGCCCGGACGGCCGATGGCGGCGTGCACCCGGCGCGCTACAGTCAGAGCACAGCAGGAGCCTCATGGCTACCACGAATGGTTCCGTTTCTCGTCTGCTTCCGCCGGTACGCCGTCCTCGCAGCGCAGTGAACGCCAGTTTAGCCGTCCGGAGCCCGCGGACAGCAGGTGTACCTGCGGCCCACTATGGCCGACCGCCGCTCAGTTACCGCTCAGTTACCGGGATGCGACGGCACGTCGCGGGTCTCCCTACCCGGGCCAAGCAGCACACCATAATAAATACCCGTCCCGGGTTCTTCGCATTCCGCCGTGGGGTATCGAAATACCTCTGAGGGGTCTATTCGGATACCCTGGACGAGTATTTTTCATACCCCCGGAGGGCTCAAGTAATACGGTTCCGGGGTAATTAGAGCGTCCTGCGCCAGCGGAAAGACTTTACCACTCCGCTTGTGCGATTCAGGGCAGACGCTTTAGCCTCGTGCCATTGCGAGCACGGTAGGCAGCTAATCACGATAACCGGGCACTGCGGCCCGGGCACGACGCCGCGGAGCCCGGTCGGCACGCGCCAGGGCGGCACGCGCGAAGGTCGGCGCCCGCGCAGCGCGGAAAGGACAACAATGACGAGCCAGGCGGCGGACGCACGGTCCGGGCCAGGACGGCTGCAATCGATCGGCGCGATCTACGAGACCGACTGGTCGGCACCTGACCTGCGGCGACGGCTACAGCTGGCGCTGGCGGGCATCTGGCTGCTGGATGCGGTGCTGCAGTTCCAGGCGTTCATGTTCAGCCGGGGCTTCTCCCAGATGCTGGCCGGCACCGGGCCGGGCAACCCAGCGGTCATCGCCGACCCGATCAGCTGGGCAGCCAAGATCATCGCCCAGAACGGGACCGTGACGAACGCGATCTTCGCCGCCATCCAGCTGCTGATCGCCCTGGGCATCGCGTGGCGACCCACGCTGCGGCTGGCGCTCGGCGCCTCGATCATCTGGTCGGTCGGGGTGTGGTGGTTCGGGGAGGGACTCGGCGGCGTGCTGAACGGCGGGGGCAGCCCGGCCAACGGGGCACCCGGCGCCGTGATCATCTACGCGCTGCTCGCGGTGCTGCTGTGGCCGACGGTCACCCGCCGGCCTGGGCCCTTCGCGGCGGCGTGGTCTACCGGTGCGGGCGTGGCCCGGGCCCTGTGGCTGGTGCTGTGGGGCAGCCTGGCGGTGATGGCACTACTGCCCGCCACCCGGGCGGCGAAGGCGTTCGGCGGCATGGTCTCCGGCATGGCCTCCGGGCAGCCCGGCTGGCTGGCGGCCATCGACAACCACCTGGGGTCGTTCCTGACCAGCAACGGCCCGGCCATGGCCGTCGTGCTCGCGGTGGTGCTCGCGGCGGTGGCGATCAGCGTGTACCTGCCGCCGCCGCCGCTCGCCCGGGCCGGCGTGGTGCTCGCCGTGCTGACCGCTGCGTTCATCTGGCTCGGCGAGGGCCTCGGCGGCATTCTCACCGGCGGCGGCACCGACCCGAACTCCGGGCTGCTGCTCGCGCTGGTCGCAGTGGCCTACTGGCCGGTGGCCGCGCGCAGCGCCGTCGCCCCCGGACCGGCCAGCGCAGCCGCGGCCGCACAGTCGGACCTGGCCCCGGCCCAGTCCCCGTCGCACCGACAAGGAGCCTGACATGGGCGGAGAAACCTGGCTGGCGTGGACGTTCGCGATCATCATGATCGCGCTGGCGGTGTACTGCCTGGCCAGGCTGCTGATCTCCTGGCGCCAGCACCGGCCGAGCGACCACCAGGTCGATGCCCTGCACGTGCTGATGGGCGTGGCGATGGCCGGAATGCTGGTGCCCCGGCTGCGGGTGTTCTACGCCGGCGGCTGGGAGGTCGTCTTCGCCATCGCGACCGCCTGGTTCGGCTGGCTGGCGATCCGCGAGTTCCGCGGCGAGCGGACCGTCGGCGGCCAGCC
>JBKQSL010000170.1:0-17162 GCA_052143655.1 Streptosporangiaceae bacterium
GTGGCCGGGATCGGGTCGGCGTGGGCGCGTAGCTGGACCAGGCAGTCCAGCGGGCCGGGCGGTGGCGGGCAGCCGGTCCAGACCGGGTGCCGGGCCTCGATCTGGGTCACGTCCAGGGCCTCGGCCGGGCCGACCGTGACCGTGCCGGATACCGGCTCGATGTCCAGCACATAACGAGATCGGCCGTCGGCGGCCGGGCGGCCGATGTGCAGGCCTCGGCGCTGCCCCACGGTGTAGCCGAAACTGCCGTCGTGCACACCCACCTGGGCCCCGGACTCGTCCACGATCGCGCCGGGCACCCGGCCGAGATGGCGCTCCAGGAACCCGCGGGTGTCGCCGTCGGGGATGAAGCACACGTCGTGACTGTCGGGCTTGCTGGCGACCGCCAAGCCGCGGTCGGCGGCCTCCTTGCGCACCTCGTCCTTGGTGGAGTCACCCAGCGGGAACAGCGCCCGGGACAGCTGACCGCTGGTCAGCACTGCCAGCACGTAGGACTGGTCCTTGGCCGAATCCACGCTGCGCGCCAGCCGGGGACCAGGGCCGCCCGGCACCGGCGGCAGCAGCCGGGCGTGATGGCCGGTGCAGACCGCGTCGAAGCCGAGCGCCACCGCGCGGTCCAGGACCGCCGCGAACTTGATTTTCTCGTTGCATCGCAGGCACGGGTTCGGGGTATGGCCGCGGGCGTACTCGGCGACGAAATCCTCGACCACGTCGGCATGGAACCGCTCCGCCATGTCCCAGACGTAGAACGGGATGCCGATCACGTCGGCGGCCCGGCGGGCGTCCCTGGCGTCCTCCAGCGTGCAGCAGCCGCGGGCACCGGTCCGGTAGGGCTGCGGGTTCCGAGCCAGGGCCAGGTGCACCCCGGTGACCTCATGGCCCGCGGCGGCGGCCCGGGCAGCAGCCACCGCCGAGTCGACGCCGCCGGACATGGCGGCCAGCACCCGCACGCTAAGCACCTCCTGCGATAGTCGTCGCCTTCGAGGGTATGCGCCAGCCCCCGGCGGGGCGCCAGCACCCGCAGACGCCCGGCACCCGGCGACACCCCGGAGCGCCTGACGGCGGGCCGCGGTCACCGGCCGGCGAGGGGGCTGGGCCACCGCCCGCTACCGGATCCCGGACACCACCTGGCGGCAGGCTTCGGTTACCGGTCGGCTGAGGCGCTGGTCACAGGGCTGCGTGGCTCGGCTCACCGGCCAGCCCGGCGGGCCCGCTCCACGACCTCGCCGATCACCGCGCCGAGCGCGTCCACGTCGGCCTGCGCGCTGGACCGGCCCAGGGTGAAGCGCAGCGAGCCGCGCGCGCGGGCCTCGTCGGCGCCCATCGCCAGCAGCACGTGACTGGGCTGGGCAATGCCGGCGGTGCAGGCCGACCCGGTCGAGCAGGCGATGCCCCGCGCGTCGAGCAGCATCAGCAGCGCGTCGCCCTCGCAGCCGGGGAACGACATGTGCGCGTTGCCGGGCAGCCGGCCCGGACCGGGCGCGGCGCCGTTGAGTATCGCGTCCGGGACCGCGGAACGGACCTGCGCGATCAGGTCGTCGCGCAGGTCGGCCAGCCGCTTGGCCTCCGCGCAGCGGCCCATCCGGGCGGCCGCGGCGGCGGCTGCGAACGCGCGGATCGCCGGCGCGTCCAGGGTGCCAGAACGGACATCCCGCTCCTGGCCGCCGCCGTGCAGCACCGGAACCAGGCCGGCACCCCGGGCCAGCAGCAGCGCGCCGACGCCGACGGGACCGCCGATCTTGTGCGCGGTGATCGTCAGGGCGGTGCCGCCGGACTCGGCCAGCTGCACCGGCAGCTGGCCGGCCGCCTGGACCGCGTCGGAGTGAAGCGGGATCTGGTACTCGCGGGCGATCTCGGCCAGCTCGGCGACCGGCTGGACGGTCCCGACCTCGTTGTTGGCCCACATGACCGTGATCAGAGCCACGCTGGCCGGGTCCGCGTCGATCGCCGCGCGCAGCACCTCCGGCCGGACCAGGCCGGTCTCGTCGACCGGCAGCCAGGAGCCCTCGGCGTCCTCGTGCGATTCCAGCCAGTGCATGCTGTCGAGCACGGCATGGTGCTCGATCGCCGGGGCAAGGATCCTGCGCCGGGCCGGATCGCCGGCCCGGCGGGCCCAGTAGAAGCCCTTCACCGCCAGGTTGTCGGCCTCGGTGCCGCCGCTGGTGAACACGACCTCGCTGGGCCGGGCCCCATAGCAGTCGGCGATCTGCTCCCGCGCCTCCTCGACCACCCGCCGGGCCCGGCGGCCGGCGTTGTGCAGCGACGACGGGTTACCCAGGTGGCCGAGTTCCTCGGTCATCGCGGCAATCGCCTCGGCCAGCATCGGGGTGGTGGCCGCATGGTCGAGGTACACCGGCGTGTCCGGTTCAGGCTGCTCAGCAGCGCTAGAGCCGACGGCATTGTCGAGATGTCCCATGATGCCCCCAGCGTAGCGGGGGCCGGAGCCGGCCCGCCGCCGCCGGGTGAGTCAGCTCTGCGCGCGGCGCTCAATCTCCTCGATGAGCTGCGGCACCACCTTGAACAGGTCGCCGACGACGCCGAAATCGGCGAGCTCGAAGATCGGCGCCTCCGGGTCCTTGTTGATCACCATGATCGTCTTGGAGGTCTGCATGCCCGCCCGGTGCTGGATCGCGCCCGAGATCCCCGTGGCCAGGTACAGCTGCGGCGAGACGGTCTTGCCGGTCTGGCCGACCTGGAACTGGTGCGGGTACCAGCCCGCGTCGGTTGCCGCGCGGGAGGCGCCCACGGCAGCGCCGAGGGAGTCGGCGAGCCTCTCGATCAGCGCGAAGTTCTCCCCGCTGCCGACGCCCCGGCCGCCGGAGACCACGATCGCCGCCTCGGTCAGCTCCG
Organism: Streptosporangiaceae bacterium; assembly: GCA_052143655.1. Lineage (GTDB taxonomy): Bacteria > Actinomycetota > Actinomycetes > Streptosporangiales > Streptosporangiaceae > CAVSUR01. The sequence continues at coordinate 2,851 of JBKQSL010000170.1, forward strand.
GGCGCTCGCCGCGCTCGGCCACGACCCGCTCGACGATCTTCGCGGCCCTGGCGCCGTCACTGATGGTCACGCTGGCCTGCTCGATCTCCGCGGCGGCCGGCGCTGCTTCCGGGGCGACCGAGTTCGGCCGCACGGCAATCACCGGCGTCCCGGCGGAGACCTTCGCCTGGACCACGATCGCGCCGCCGAAGATCGACTGCTCGGCGACGAGGCCGTCGGCCAGGCCGACGACATCGGTGAGCACGCCCGAGCCGGTCTTGACCGCCAGCCGCCCGGCGATCTCCTTGCCCTCGGCGGTCGACGGCAGCAGCACCGCCGCCGGGGACTTCTCGGCCACCAGCGCGGCCAGCAGCTCAGCCTTCGGGGCCACCACGTACTCGTCGTATTCCGGCCCGTCGGCCACGTAGACCTTCACGGCGCCGAACTCGGCCAGCCGCTCCCGGCCGGCCGGCGCGCCCGGCCCGGCCCACACCACCGCCGGGTCGCCGAACCGCCGCGCCAGCGTCAGCAGCTCCAGCGTGACTTTCTTGACGGTCTCGCCCTCATGATCGGCGAGCACCAGGATCTCAGCCATTTCCGTCCCTCGTTCGTCAGTCAGCGGCGGCGGTCAGATGAACTTGCGCGCGGCCAGGAACCCGGCAGCCTTGGCGCCGCCGTCGCCGTCGTCGGTGACGATCTCGCCTGCCGCCCGGGGCGGCCGGGCCGCGAAGCTGACCACCTCGGTCCCCGACGCGGTCAGGCCGACCTGGTCCTTGTCCATCCCGATGTCGGCCAGCGACAGCGTCTCGACCGGCTTCTTCTTCGCCGCCATGATCCCCTTGAACGACGGGTACCGCGGTTCGTTGATCTTCTCCACCACGCTCACCACGGCAGGCAGGGCGGACGTCACCCGGTCATAGCCGTAGTCGGCCTCGCGGTTGACGCTGATCGCGCTGCCGTCGATCTCCACCTTCGCCGCCCGCGACACCTGCGGCACGCCCAGCCGCTCGGCCAGCATCGCGGCCATCACGCCCGTCCGCGCGTCCGTGGACTCCGACCCGAGGATCACCAGGTCGAAGCCGGCCCGCTCGATCACCTTCGCCAGCGCCGCCGACGTCACCAGCGCGTCCGACCCGTGCAGCGCGTCGTCCAGCAGGTGCACGGCCTTGTCCGCGCCCATCGACAGGGCCTTGCGGACCGACTCGGTGGCCTTCTCCGGGCCCATGGACACGATCGTCACCTCGCCGCCGTGTGCCTCGGCCAGGCGCAGGCCCTCCTCGATCGCGTACTCGTCCAGCTCGTTGATCACCGCGTCGGCCGCGTCCCGGTCCAGCGTCGAGTCAGACTCTGCCAGCTTGCGCTCGGACCAGGTATCAGGAACCTGTTTCACACAGACCACGATGTTCATGACCGGCGACCAACCTCCCTCTGCAGGCCGTGCGGCCCGCGACGTGCACTGCGTGACGGCCCTCGGGCAGGCGCCCGGCCGCCGCTGCCAGCCGGCCGGCGCGCGGCAGCGGGCAGATCAAGCCTGTCAAACAAGCCCCGCCGCCGGTAGCCCCGGGTATCCCCGGCTATGTTACCGGCTGGTAGCCGCGCGGCGGCCCCGGCTGCCGTCAGGTCCGGGCCTCGGCCGCCTCCACCACGTTGGACAGCAGCATGGCCCTGGTCATCGGGCCGACGCCGCCGGGCATCGGCGCGAGGTACCCGGCCACCTCGGCGACGCCGGGATCGACATCGCCCACCAGGCCTGCCTGCGTCCTGGTAATGCCGACGTCCAGCACGGCCGCACCGGGCTTGACCATGTCCGCGGTGAGCAGGCCCGGCCGCCCGGCCGCCACCACCACGATGTCGGCCCCCCGGGTGTGCGCGGCGGTGTCCCGGGTGCCGGTGTGGCACTGGGTGACGGTCGCGTTCTCGCTGCGGCGGGTCAGCAGCAGGGACAGGGCCCGGCCGACGGTGATGCCCCGGCCAATGATCGTGACGTCGGCCCCGGCGATCGGCACGCCGAAGCGCCGCAGCAGTTCCACGATGCCGTGCGGCGTGCACGGCAGCGGGCCCGGCTGGGAGAGCACGAGCCGGCCCAGGTTGACCGGGTGCAGCCCGTCGGCATCCTTGTCCGGGTCCATCAGCGCCAGCACCGGCTGCGGGTCCAGCCCGGCCGGCAGCGGCAGCTGGATGATGAACCCGGTGCACGCCGGGTCGGCGTTCAGCCCGGCCACCGCGTCCTCGACCTGCTGCTGGCTGGCGTTGGCGGGCAGGTCCCGGCGGATGGACGCGATGCCCACCTGGGCGCAGTCCTTGTGCTTGGCGTTGACGTACACCCGGCTGCCGGGGTCGTCGCCCACCAGGATCGTCCCGAGGCCCGGCGCGGCCCCGTGCGCGGCCAGCTTGGCCACCCGCCGGGTGAGGTCTTCGCGGATGGCGGCAGCGGTCGCCTTGCCGTCGAGGATCGTCGCAGTCATCGCCGTCCCATTCTGCCCGACCCGCATCTCCCGCCGTCAGGGGTGAGCCGGGTCAGTGATAGAAGTGCCGAACCCCGGTAAAGTAAAGCGCCACGCCCGCCGCCTGTGCCGCCGCGATGACCTCCTCGTCCCGGATCGATCCGCCGGGCTCGGCGACGGCCTGCACGCCCGCCTCGGCGAGCACCGTGAACCCGTCGGCAAACGGGAAGAACGCGTCACTGGCGGCGACCGAGCCGCGGGCCCGCTCGCCCGCCCTGGCCACCGCGAGCCGGGCCGAGTCCACCCGGTTGACCTGCCCCATGCCGATCCCGACCGACGCCTGCCCGGCGGCCAGCAGGATCGCGTTGGACTTGACCGCCCGGCAGGCCCGCCAGCCGAATTCGAGGTCCCGCAGCACCTCCGGGGAGGCTGCAGGCCCGGCGGCGAGCTGCCAGCCGTCCGCCCGGTCGCCCGGCTCGGCCAGCCGGTCAGCGGACTGCGCCAGCAGGCCGCCGCTGACCGGGCGCAGCTCGGTGGCCGCCCCGGCGGCCGGCGGCGGGCAGCGCAGCAGGCGCAGGTTCTTCCTGCGGGTCAGGATGTCCAGCGCGGCGGGATCGAAGCCGGGCGCGACGAGCACTTCGGTAAAGATCTCCGCGACCTGCGCCGCCAGCCCGGCCGTGACCACCCCGTTGACCGCGATGACGCCCCCGTAGGCGGAGACCGGGTCGCAGGCGTGCGCGCTGGCGTGGGCCCGGGCCAGGTCCGCGGCCACCGCGATCCCGCACGGGTTGGAGTGCTTCATGATGGCCGCGCACGGCTGGTCGAAGTCATCCGCGGCCCGGCGGGCCGCATCGGCGTCGACGTAGTTGTTGTAGGACATCGCCTTGCCGTGCAGCTGCTCGGCGCCCGCGATCCCGCGCGCCGCCGTCCCCGCGGTGTAGAGGGCGGCGCGCTGGTGCGGGTTTTCTCCGTAACGCAGTACGTCCCGGCGGGTCCAGGTGGCCGCCAGCACATCTGGCCAGCCGGTCTGCGCCGCTACCTCGTCGGGCGCGTAGCTGGAGGCGAACCAGGAGGCCACGGCCGCGTCGTAGGCGGCCGTCCGGGCGTACGCCGCCGCGGCCAGCCTGCGGCGCTGCTCCAGCGTGAAGCCGCCCTCGCGCAGTGCCGCCAGCAGGTCGCCGTACTGCTCGCGGCTGGTGATCACCGCCACGTTGGCGTGGTTCTTGGCCGCGGCGCGCACCATCGCCGGGCCGCCGATGTCGATCTGCTCTACGCAGTCCTCCGGGCCGGCGCCGCTGGCCACGGTCTGCTCGAACGGGTACAGGCTGGAGATCAGCAGCTCGAACGGCGCGATCGACAGCTGGGCGAGCTGCTGCGCGTGGCCGGGCAGCCGCACGTCGGCCAGCAGGCCGGCGTGCACCGCCGGGTGCAGCGTCTTGACCCGGCCGTCCAGGCACTCGGGGAAGCCGGTGAGGTCCTCCACGGCGGTGACCGGCACTTCGGCGGCACGCACCGCGGCGGCCGTGGACCCGGTGGACACGATCTCGATGCCCGACTCGTGCAGCGCGCGGGCCAGGTCCGCCAGCCCCGTCTTGTCATGCACGCTGACTAGCGCCCGCCTGATGGCTACCTTGCTCATCCGCCGATCCTCACCTTCCGGCCGTGGACTGACCAGCCGTCGCGGATCATCCAGCCGACGGTCTGCGCCAGCAGCGCCCGCTCGGCCACCTTGATCCGCTCGTGCAGGGACGCCTCGTCATCGCCGTCGAGGACGGGCACGGCTGCCTGCGCGATGACCGGTCCGGTGTCGGTGCCCGCGTCGACGCAGAACACCGTACATCCGGTGACCTTGACCCCGTAGTCGAGTGCGTTGGCGACCGCGTGCATGCCGGGAAACGACGGTAGCAACGCCGGGTGCGTGTTGATGACCCGGCCGCCGAACTGCTCCAGGAAGCCCGCGCCCACCAGCTTCATGAACCCGGCGAGAACGACCAGGTCCGGCCGGAACCCCGCGCACGCCTGCGTCAGCGCGTGATCCCACTGCTCCCGGCCGGGATAGGACTTCAGCGGGCAGACGAACGTCGGCACGCCGGCCGAGCGGGCCCGGTCCAGCGCGGTGATCCCGTCCCGGTCCGCGCCGACCGCGACCACGCGGGCGCCGTACGCCTCCTGCGCGCAGGCATCCAGCAGCGCCTGCAGGTTCGTCCCCGCGCCCGATACCAGCACCACAATCCGTGCAGAGCCGACCGCAGACCCCCTTTCCGGCGCGAGCGACGCCTGCTGCGACCGCGGTACGCTGCGGTCATCCGGTGCCGGTGGCCCTGCTGCCGGACGGTTCCGGCCGGCGGCGGGCCGCCCGGCGGCGGCGCGCCGCCGGGCCCGGACTGGGAGCTTACAAGAGCGCCCGGCGCCGGCGGCCATCCGCCGGCCTGCGCCGCAGCGGCGGCACGGCAGCGGCGGCACGGCGGCCGTGCACGGCGGCGGCACGGCGGCGGCCTGATCAGGGTGGCCCGAAGAGGGCCCGGGCGGTGGTGAAATAGAGCCTGGACCTCGCCCGCCGCGCGGCACGAAGACTGGCCGCCGACGGCATCAGGAAAGGACCGGCCCTGCCCGCCGAACAGACGCCCCAGGATCCGCCCGCTGCCGACCAGCCGCCGGCCCGCCTTCCCGGGCTGCCCCGGCTGTACTTTCCGGATCCGCCTGCCGGTACCGATCCGCAGCAGCCCGGGCCGGCCGGGCCGCAGCAGGCGGCGCCGGGCGATCCGCGGGCAGGAACGCCGTCCGAGCTGGGCCAGCACTGGCCCGGTCAGGCCGGGCCCGGCCAGCCGGGCAGTGACCAGCCGTGGAGCGGCCAGCCAGGCAGCGGCCAGCCAGGCAGCGGCCAGCCCTTGACCGGCCCGGCCGCGCCTGACCAGCAGGTCCGCGGCCCGGGCGGCCCGGGCGGCCCGGCCGCTCCCGGCCAGCAGCCGGATCCCGCGCAGTCGCCCTGGCCGCCTGCCCCGGGCCAGCAGCCGCCAGTTCCCGGCCAGGCCCCGTGGCCGCCCGGTCCCGGGCAGCACGGACAGCTGCCGCCGGGGCCGGACGGCCGCCCGGCGGGACCCCCGCAGGGGCAGCCGGGCGGTCCTGGGTGGCCGTGGGGTAACCGGCCGCCCCGCGGGCCGGCGCCCTATCAGGCCCGGCCGCGGCGCTCCTCGCCGCCGCAGCGAGAGGTGCAGCAGCGGGCGATCGCCGGCCTGGTCTTCGGGCTGCTCGCACTGCTCGGGCTGTTCGGCGTGGGCGGCAACCTGCACCGGGGCATCTACCTGGTGATCTTCAGCGTGGTGATCGGCCCGGCAGCATGCTGGCTGTGCATCGGCGCGATGCGCAAGGCACGCAAGAGCGCCACGATGCGGCCGCGCGGGGCGATCGCCGGGACGATCTTCGGCTCGCTGGCCTCGATGCTGGCCCTGTTCTTCCTGCTCACCTTCGCGCTGTTCGCCAGCCAGCTCACCCAGTACAGCAGGTGCCTGGCCACGGCGCAGACGCTGTCCGCGCAGCAGTCGTGCAGCAGCCAGTTCTACAAGGCCGTCGACGGCAAGATCGGTTCCGGTACCGGCTGACCCGGCGCTGGTCCGGGCTGACGCCACGCTGACCGCGGCGGGCACCGGGCTGACCCCGGGGCGGCTAAGGCCGCGGCAGGGGCCCGGCCGGCCCCGTCGGGGGCGGGCTGGCGTCATCGGCGGCCCCGTCGTCCGCCCACGGGTCAAGGTAGATCAGGTGGCCGTCGTCGTCAGCGCCGGGCGGGTCCAGGTCTGGTGGCCACCCGGTGTCCGCCCGCCGGCCCGGCTGGGCGGCCGGCCGGGGCTGGCCGCGGAAGCGCAGCCAGTTAGCGGCCCCGGCGCTGACCGCCGCGGCGATCCCCAGTTCCAGGGCTGCGACCAGCCCGACCTGCCAGCCGGACGGCCCTACCTCCGCCAGCCGGCCGTCGCCGAGCGGGCCGCCGGCGAAAGCGGCCAGGATGCCCAGGATGCAGCCGGCCAGCGCCCCGCTGAGGAAGCCCCACAGCGGGGCCATCTCCAGGACCGGGGACGGCGCGGCCCGGGCCAGCAGCGCGCCGCCGACCGCCCCCGCCAGGTACGGTACCGCGAGCACCAGCGCGAGCAGCACGAGCGGCAGGCCGGAGTGCAGCCCGGACGGCAGCGCCGCCAGCATGGGGAACTGCGGCAGCGAGCCGAGCGCCGAGCCGGTCGGCGCGACCGTGGTGCCGGTCCCGAACGCGAACCCGGGGCCCACCGTGAACGAGATTGCCCAGATAACCGCGTTGGGCAGATAGCCGAGCTGGGCCAGCAGCAGCAGCCCGGTGCCGACCGTGCCGGGGTCCAGGGCGGCGGTGGCCGCGCTGACCGCGTGCAGGTGCGCGCCCAGGCAGACGCCGGTCAGTATCGCGCCGACCGCGGCAAGCACCGCGAGCGAGCCGATGGCACCGGCGATGACCGACCGGAGCCGGACCGGCAGCAGGCCGGTGAGCTGCGACCACGGGGCCAGCGCGCGGAGGCCGCCGAGACCGCCCGCGGTCAGCGCCAGCGCGAACCCGGCGGCGGCCGCCTGCAGCACCGAGGGCGCCAGGTGCGCCGACCGGCTCGCCAGGGCCAGCCCGGCGGCCAGCACGCCGTAGGGGGCCGCCAGCGCCAGCGCCGCGTAGCCCGCGTGCCGCAGCCGGGTCACTCCGGCCGAGCGCACCGTCCAGCGGCCGGCCCGCCACAGCAGCGCTCCCGGCAGCAGCACCAGGCCGAGCGGAAGCATCCCGATCCGGCCCGCGCCGTGCAGCGCGAAGCCGACATGGTGGCCGATCAGCCAGAGCGCCGCAGCCGCGCGCAGCACGCCGGTCAGCCCGGTGCCGCCGTGCGGGGCGGCGATCCACCCGATCAGCACCAGCAGGGTCAGGATGACCAGCCCGACCGCGGCCGCCGCGCAGGCGCCGATCGCGCCGGCGACGGGAATCGGGCGGACGTTCTCTGGCTCGGCCGTATCGCGCCGGGCCGCGGGCCGGTCACCCAGAACCGAGGTAAACACGACATCCAGCCTGGCAACCGCCGGCGCCGCCGGCTGGGAGGCGCGCCGGCCCGCGGCGCCGGGCCCGGCGAGGCCGGAGCCGCGGGGGGCGGCCCGGCTTAGCTGGCCGCGCCGCCCGCCAGCAGCTCGCGGGCCAGGGCGGCCGTCTCGCTGGGGGTCCGGCCGACCCGGACGCCGACCTTCTCCAGGGCCTCCTTCTTGGCCTGCGCGGTGCCGGCCGAGCCGGAGATGATCGCGCCGGCGTGGCCCATGGTCTTGCCCTCGGGCGCGGTGAAGCCCGCCACGTAGGCGACCACTGGCTTGGTGATGCTCCGCTCGATGTAAGCGGCCGCCCGCTCCTCGGCGTCACCGCCGATCTCGCCGATCATCACGACCGCCTCGGTCTGCGGATCGGTCTCGAACGCCGCCAGGCAGTCGATGTGCGTCGTGCCGACGATCGGGTCGCCGCCGATCCCCACGCAGGTGGAGAAGCCGATGTCGCGCAGCTCATACATCATCTGGTAGGTCAGTGTCCCGGACTTGGACACCAGGCCGATCCGGCCCTGGGTGGTGATGTCGGCCGGGATGATGCCGGCGTTCGACTGGCCCGGCGACGCGACCCCGGGGCAGTTCGGGCCGACGATCCGGGTCGCGGCGCCGCGGGCCTGCGCGTAGGCGAAGAACTCGGCGGTGTCGTGCACGGGCACGCCCTCGGTGATGACCACCAGCAGCGGGATGCCCGCGTCGATGGCCTCGATCGCGGCGGCCTTGGTGCCGGCCGGCGGCACGAACATCACCGAGACGTCCGCGCCGGTGGCGGCCATCGCGTCGGCCACGGTGCCGAATACCGGCACCTGCTCGCCGGCCAGCTCCACGTGCTGGCCGACCTTGCGCGGGTTGGTGCCGCCGACGACCTTGGCGCCCGCGGCGATCATCCGCGCCCCGTGCCGGCGGCCCTCGGAGCCGGTGATGCCCTGGACGACGATCCGGCTCTCGCTAGTCAGGAAGATCGCCATGTCATGCTCCCGTCGCGGCCGCAGCGGCCAGCTCGGCGGCGCGCCGCGCCGCGTCGTCCATGGTGCCTACCTGCTCGATGGCGGCGATGCCCGCCGCGTCGAGGATGCGCCGTCCCTCGGCGGCGTTATTGCCGTCCAGCCGGACCACGAGCGGATGGGTGAGCGACTCGCCGCGCTCGGCCAGCATCCCGACCGCCGACACGATGCCGTTCGCGACCGCGTCGCAGGAGGTGATGCCGCCGAAGACGTTGACCAGGACGCTGCGCACGGACGGGTCGGACAGCACGATGTCCAGGCCGTCGGCCATCACCTCGGCCGAGGCGCCGCCGCCGATGTCGAGGAAGTTGGCCGGCCGGATGCCGCCGAAGGACTCCCCGGCGTACGCCACCACGTCCAGGGTGGACATCACAAGACCGGCGCCGTTGCCGATGATGCCGACCTCGCCGTCCAGCTTCACGTAGTTGAGGTGCCGGGACTTGGCCCGGGCCTCCAGCGGGTCACCGGTCTGCGCGGCGGCGAACCGGTCGTGCCGGTTCCGGAAGGACGCGTTGTCGTCCAGGGTGACCTTGGCGTCCAGCGCGATGACGTCGCCGCCGCCGGTGAAGACCAGCGGGTTGACCTCGACCAGGGTCGCGTCTTCCTCGGTGAACACGGTCCACAGCTTCTCGGCCAGTGCGGCCGCCCCAGCCAGCGCCTCCGGCGGCAGGCCGCCCGCGGTGACGATCTCCCGCGCCTTCGCCGCGTCGACGCCGGTCAGCGGATCCACTGCGATCCTCGCCAGCGCATCCGGGCTCTCCTTGGCGACGACCTCGATCTCCACGCCGCCCTGCACCGAGCACATCGACAGGAACGCCCGGTCGGCCCGGTCGACCAGGAACGACAGGTAGTACTCCTGGGCGATGTCCACATCCTGAGCGATCAGCACCGAGTGCACGGTGTGGCCCTTGATGTCCATGCCGAGGATCTTCGCTGCCTTAGCCGCGGCCTCATCCGGGTCGCTGGCCAGCTTCACCCCGCCGGCCTTGCCCCGGCCGCCGGTTTTCACCTGTGCCTTGATCACCACGCTCGGCTGGCCGGCCGCGGCAAACTCGGCCGCGATCGCGCGGGCCTCCTCCACCGTGTGCGCGACCCTGCCGGGCTGGATCGGCACGCCGTATTCCGCGAATAGCTCTTTCGCCTGGTACTCGAACAGGTCCACTCGGGTCCGTCCTATGCGCTCGCTGCTGTTGTCACCTGCTCTGCCGCAGGCGCGGCCTGCTCAGCAGCGGCCTTCCGCCGCCGGCTGCGCAGGCAGCCTAGTGCCGTGCGGCCGCGGCGCCGGAGCCGGGTCCCGCCCGGCCGGCGTCTCACGCCTTTGCTCGCTGGGCAGCCGTTCCCAGCTCGGTGCGGACCCAGTCCACGATGTCCTGGGTCGGGGCACCGGGGGTGAAGATCCTCGCCACGCCCAACTCGGTCAGCTCAGCGATGTCGGCAGCGGGAATGATGCCGCCGCCGAATACGACGATGTCGCCGGCTCCGCGCTCCGCGAGCAGGCCCAGGACCTTGCGGAACAGGGTCATGTGCGCGCCCGACAGCACCGACAGGCCGATCGCGTCCGCGTCCTCCTGCACGGCGGCGGCGACGATCTGCTCGGGCGTCTGGTGCAGCCCGGTGTAGATGACCTCAACGCCGGCGTCGCGCAGCGCCCGCGCGACCACTTTCGCCCCGCGATCATGGCCGTCCAGGCCTGGCTTGGCGATGACGACCCTGATGGTGCTCACGATGCTCCTCCCGACCTGGCGTGCCACGCGGCCGGCGGGCCGGGCGCGCAACACCTCCTCCGGCAGCGTAACCCCAACCGGCTGCCGAGCATCAGCCGCCAGTCAGCCCGGATCCTGGCCCGCCAGGCGGCCTGTCATGACTGCCGCGAAGGCCGCGAAGGCCGCGAAGGCTAGAGCTTCTCGATCGGGGCGTAGCGCAGTACCAGATGCTTGATCCCGTACTCGCCGCCGAAGTCGATCTTGGCCTCGGGGTCGTCGCCACGGCCCTCGACCGACAGCACCCGGCCCAGGCCGTAGGAATCGTGGGTGACCATGTCCCCCGGTGCCAGCGACGGCACCGGCCGGTTGCCCGGTGCCCGCACCCCGGGCCGGCTGGCCAGCCGCTCGGCGGCGGGCGGGGAGGCGGCAGCCGCGTCCCGGCGCCACTCGATCAGCTCGGGCGGCACCTCCGACAGGAACCGGGACTGGCGGTGGAACGCCGGGCGGCCGAACCACGCGCGGGACACCGCCCTGGTCAGGTACAGCCGGCGCTGCGCCCGGGTGATGCCGACGTAGGCCAGGCGGCGCTCTTCCTCCAGCTCCCGCTCGTCGCCGGAGGAGCGCTCGTGCGGGAACACGTTCTCCTCCAGCCCGGTGAGGAACACCACCGGGAACTCCAGGCCCTTGGCGGTGTGCAGGGTCATCAGCGTGATCATGCCGCCGTGCTCGTCGCCCTCGGGGATCTGGTCGGCGTCGGCGACCAGGGAGACCTGCTCGAGGAACTCCGGCAGGGTCCCGTCGGCGTGCTGGGCGTCGAACTCACGGGCCACGTTCACCAGCTCGGTGAGGTTCTCGATCCGGGTGGCGTCCTGCAGGTCCGAGGACGCCTCCAGCTCGGCGACATAGCCGGTCTTGGCCAGCACCGCCTCGGCCAGGTCGCCGGCCGGCATGCCGCCGTCCGCGGCCGCCCGAAGCCCGCCGATCAGCTCGTTGAACGCCTCGATCGCCTTGGCCGAGCGGGGGGACAGGCCCGGCGCCTCCTGCGGGCGGGCCAGCGCCTGGGCGAAGCTGACCCGGTCCCGGCCGGCCAGCGCGGTCACGCACGCCTCGGCGCGGTCGCCAATTCCCCGGCGCGGGGTGTTGAGTATCCGGCGCAGTGACACCTCGTCCGCCCGGTTGGCGATCAGCCGCAGGTAGGCGAGCAGGTCGCGGACCTCGCGCCGCTCGTAGAACCGGACGCCGCCGACCACCTTGTAGGGCACGCCGGCCCGGATGAACACTTCCTCGAACACCCGGGACTGGGCGTTGGTCCGGTAGAACACGGCCACCTGGCCGGGCGTGGCCTCGCCCTCGTCGGCGAGCCGGTCCACCTCCTCGGCCACGAACGCGGCCTCGTCGTGCTCGTTGTCGGCGACGTAGCCGGTGATCGGCGGCCCGGCGCCGGCGTCGGACCACAGGTTCTTGGGCTTGCGCCCGGTGTTGCGGGACACGACGGCGTTGGCCGCGGCCAGGATGTTCTGCGTGGAGCGGTAGTTCTGCTCCAGCAGGATGACCGTGGCGCCGGGGAAGTCGCGCTCGAATTCCTCGATGTTGCGGATCGTCGCGCCGCGGAACGCGTAGATCGACTGGTCGGCGTCGCCCACCACGGCCAGCTCGGCCGGCTCGGCCCGGGCAGTGGGCACGGCGTCGTCCCGGCTGACGGCGGCGGGCAGGATGTGCCGGCCGTGCTGGCCGGCCAGCTCGCGGACGAGCACGTACTGGGCGTGGTTGGTGTCCTGGTACTCGTCCACCAGCACGTGCCGGAACCGGCGCCGGTACTCGGCTGCCATGTCGGGGAACGCCTGGAACAGGTTGACGGTGACCATGATCAGGTCGTCGAAGTCCATCGCGCCCGCGGCGGCCAGCCGCCGCTGGTACTCGCCGTAGGCCTCCGCGAGCGCCTTCTCCCGGTAGCCGGATGCCCGCGCCGTCATGGTCTCGTAGTCGACCAGCTCGTTCTTCAGGTTGGAGACCTGGGCGGCCACCGCCTTCGGCGGGTGGAACTTCGGGTCCAGGTCCAGCTCGCGGCAGACCAGCGCCATCAGCCGCTGCGAGTCGGCCTGGTCGTAGATGGAGAAGCTGGACGGGTAGCCGAACCGGCGGGCTTCCCGGCGCAGGATCCGCACGCAGGCCGAGTGGAATGTCATCAGCCACATGGCCCGGGCCCGGTGCCCGGTCAGCGCGGCCGCCCGGGACGCCATCTCGGCCGCTGCCTTGTTGGTGAAGGTGATCGCCAGGATCTCGCTGGGCAGCACGTCCCGCTCGGCGAGCAGGTAGGCGATCCGGTGGGTCAGCACCCGGGTCTTGCCCGACCCGGCCCCGGCCACGATCAGCAGCGGGCCGCCCTGGTGCACCACCGCGGCGCGCTGCTGCGGGTTCAGTCCGTCCAGAAGCGAGTCAACGGCCGTCGCGGTCACCATCCCAGCCTAGGCGGTGCCGCCGTCAGTCCGGGCGAATGCGCGGGTTCGCGCAGCTGTCCGGGCTGGCGGATCCGGCCAGGACAGCTGCCCGGCGCGAGGCTTACCCGTCGGTGTCGGGCACGAGCGTCGGCGTGCCCCGGGTGAGGGTCTGCTTGCGGAAGTACGCCGGGGCCGTGATGCGCATGTAGATGAACCCTGCCACCCCTGCCAGCGCCGCCAGCATGGCAATGATGAAGATGCCGCCGATCTCCCAGTGCAGGCCCGGCACCGTCCAGTAGGTGAGGCTGTTGCTCGCCACCCAGTCGCTTTGCAGGCTGTAGATGCCGGCCGCGTACATGATCAGCCCGCCCAGTCCCGGCAAGATGCCCTGCATCCACAGGTTGCGGGCGCTGCTGGTCAGGGTCTTGCGGTAGTACCAGACGCAGGAGAACGCGGTCAGCCCGTAGTAGAAGGCGATGTACAGGCCGATCGCGGTGACGGCGTCGCCGATGGGGTTGCCGCCGGAAATGTAGTTCATCGGGATGTACAGGATGATCGAGATGGCGCCCATCACGATCGTGGACGTCGTCGGCGTCAGGTACCTGGGGTGGATCTTGGCGAACGACTCGGGGATGGCCTTGTAGGCGGCCATCGACAGCGTGGTGCGAGCCGTCGGCAGGATCGTGGTCTGGGTCGAGGCGGCAGCGGAGCTGAGCACCATCAGGATCAGCAGCCGGGCCAGGAAGGTTCCCACACCGGAGGTCCCGAAGATGGCGCTGCCGGTCACCGACAGGACGTCGAACTGGTGCGCCGGGTTGGCCAGGCCGATACCCTTCGCGCCGATGCCGCCAAACGACTGCACCGCGAAGATCACGATCGCGTAGGTGATGAGCAGCAGCACGGTCGAGATGATCGCCGCCCGGCCCGGCGTCCTGGCCTTGTCCGCGGTCTCCTCGTTGACTGACACCGCGGTATCCCAGCCCCAGTAGATGAACAGCATGAGGATGAGGCCGCTGACGAAGGCCGAGATGGGGATGTGGGTCGGCAGCAGCCAGCCGAGACTCGGCTGGACCGACCCGGCCGGGTGGTGGCCAGTCTCCACCCGGACCAGGGCGGTCACCGAAAGCACGAGCAGCATCAGGACCTCGACGGTCAGCAGGATGCGCTGGAACCACGCGGAGACCTCGATGCCCCGGTAGCAGATGTAGGACATCGCGATAATCCACAGGATGCCGACCATCAGCACCCAGATGCTGGTGGGGTTCGACCCGATGCCATTCGCGCCGACGAGCAGGAACACGTACTGCCCGGCCACCTGCGCCAGGCTGGCCATGACCAGGATGTCGGCGGCGACGATGCCCCAGCCGCCGGCCCTCTGGTGTTACGGCAACGCTTTGGTGCGGTCAGGCAGGTTCATCAAACATCCGGTATGCCTGCTATTGGCCGTCTGCGGACTAGCCCCGCACTAGTCCGCTGGCTAGTCCTGTCTGGCGGGCGGCTCCGCGGCCCGGTTAGGCTCGAAGCGACCGGATATCCCACCACGAGCGAAGGAAGCGATCCGCGATGACGAGCACCCGGCCGCGGCTCAGGCATTTACGCGAGGAGCGCGGCTGGACCCAGCAGGACGTGGCCGAGCAGATATCCCGGCTGGCGTGGCTGCGCCGC
>JBKQSL010000171.1:0-7401 GCA_052143655.1 Streptosporangiaceae bacterium
CCCCGTGGGAGCGCGGAACGAACGAGAACACGAACGGGCTTATCCGGGAGTACCTGCCGAAAGGCACAGTTATCACGGATGATCAGCGTTACCTGAACCTAATCGCCGAAGAACTCAACAATAGGCCACGGCGTATGCTAGGGTGGATGACACCAGCAGAAAAGTTCGCTGAGCTTCTCGCTGCCGAATGCGCATAAACCGGCCGGGCAGAATTGCATTCACTGGTTGAGACCAAGGCTGTCCTCCTCGCCGGGTCGTCGCAATCGCCGGCCTGAGGAGCCGCCGGAGCGAGAGCGCGCGGAACCGGCTCGCAGCGGCGGCGCGGTCCTGCACCGACCGCCCCCGGTGTGATCGAGGGACTCGCATCGTGACCGTGGCGGAACGGGGCACCCGACAGCACGGTCACCGACCCGGCCCGGGCACGGCGGGCCCTGCCGCGCCGGTACCGCTCCATGATCTGCGCTTCCGCGTACTCGGCAAAAATGCCAGCGCCGCCCTGGCGGCATCCGGCACGGTCCTGGGCGGCGCGGGCGAACGCGATCTGCGAGCGGTGGATCGCCACCGCGCGGCGCGAGTGCACCGACCGCATCCTCATCGCCGGCCGGCGACATCTGCACCACACGCTCAGCGAGTACGTCGATCACTGCAACACCCACCGGCCGCACCGGACCCTCAGCCAGCAACCACCCGACGGCAAGATCCATCTCGCGCCCGCCGGCGACAACATGCGCGTCCGACGACGCGACCGGCTCGGCGGCCTGCTCCAGAAGTATTCCCAGGTCGCGTGAGGTGACGGCATTGTCGGCACCCACAGGATCCTGCGCACCGGCGCCTCGTCGGTGGTGCGCAGCGATTCGTAGACGGCGGCTACCCGCTCGAAATGGTCGGCCACGGTCACGTCGCGATCTCGGCGGGCGGCGCGTCGGGAACAGCGTCGGGCTTGGGCATGCCCGTGAACACGAACTTCCCTTCGGTCCCGCTGCCCTCCGCATCGACCATGACGATCTGGCCCGCCTTGAGCTCGCCGAAGAGGATCTTCTCCGACAGGTGGTCCTCGATCTCCCGCTGGATGGTGCGACGCAGCGGCCGCGCTCCGAGCACCGGGTCGTAGCCCCGCTCGGCCAGCAGCGTCTTGCCCGCCGGCCGCAGCTCGATCCCCATGTCCCGGTCCTTCAGCCGCTCGTCCACCTTGGTGATCATCAGGTCAACGATCCTGAAGATCTCTTCCTGACTCAGCTGGTGGAACACGATGATGTCGTCGACACGGTTCAGGAACTCGGGCCTGAAGTGCTGCTTGAGCTCTTCCTGCACCTTGTTCTTCATCCGGTCGTAGGAGCCGCGCGACTGGCCCGCAGTACCGAATCCGACCGAGACGCCCTTGGAAATGTCCCTGGTGCCGAGGTTGGTGGTCATGATGATGACGGTGTTCTTGAAGTCCACCACCCGGCCCTGGGCGTCGGTGAGGCGCCCGTCCTCCAGGATCTGCAGCAGCGAGTTGAAGATGTCCGGGTGCGCCTTCTCGATCTCGTCGAACAGGACCACGGAGAAGGGCCTGCGCCGGACCTTCTCGGTGAGCTGCCCGCCCTCCTCGTAGCCGACGTAGCCAGGCGGGGATCCGAAGAGCCGGGAGACCGTGTGCTTCTCCATGTACTCGCTCATGTCCAGCTGAATCAGCGAGTCCTCGTCACCGAACAGGAACTCGGCGAGCGTCCTGGACAGCTCGGTCTTCCCCACGCCGGACGGGCCGGCGAAGATGAACGACCCGCCGGGCCGCTTCGGGTCCTTCAGGCCGGCCCTGGTGCGCCGGATCGCCTGCGACAGCGCCTTAATCGCGTCGTTCTGGCCGATGACCCGCCGATGCAGCTCATCTTCCATCCGCAGCAGCCGCTGCGACTCTTCCTCAGTGAGCTTGAAGACCGGGATGCCCGTGGCCGTCGCAAGAACCTCTGCGATCAGCTCCTCGTTCACCTCGGCGACCGCGTCCATGTCGCCGGCCTTCCACTCCTTCTCCCTGCCGTCCTTCCGGTCGATCAGCTGCTTCTCGTTGTCGCGGAGGTGGGCTGCCTTCTCGAAGTCCTGGGAGTCTATGGCCGACTCCTTCTCGCGCCGCACCCCGGCGATCTTCTCGTCGAACTCGCGCAAGTCAGGCGGCGCGGTCATCCGCCGGATCCGCATCCGCGAGCCCGCCTCGTCGATCAGGTCAATGGCCTTGTCAGGCAGGAACCGGTCGCTGACGTACCGGTCGGCCAGCTGCGCGGCGGCCACGAGCGCATCATCGGTGATCGACACCCGGTGGTGCGCCTCATACCGGTCCCGCAGGCCCCTGAGGATCTCGATGGTGTGCGCGATCGTCGGCTCCGCAACCTGGATGGGCTGGAACCGCCGCTCAAGCGCCGCATCCTTCTCCAGGTGCTTGCGGTACTCATCCAGCGTGGTCGCGCCGATCGTCTGCAGCTCACCGCGGGCCAGCATCGGCTTCAATATCGACGCGGCATCGATCGCGCCCTCAGCCGCGCCCGCGCCGACCAGCGTATGCAGCTCGTCGATGAACAGGATGATGTCACCGCGAGTCCGGATCTCCTTGAGAACCTTCTTCAGCCGTTCCTCGAAATCGCCCCGGTACCTCGAGCCGGCCACCAGCGCGCCCAGGTCCAGCGTATAGAGCTGCTTATCCTTCAGCGTCTCAGGCACCTCGCCCTTGACGATCTTCTGTGCCAGGCCCTCCACGACAGCCGTCTTGCCGACACCGGGCTCCCCCACCAGCACCGGGTTGTTCTTCGTCCGGCGGGACAGCACCTGCATTACCCGCTCGATCTCCTTCTCCCGGCCGATCACCGGATCGAGCCTGCCCTCGCGAGCGGCCGCGGTCAGGTTCCGGCCGAACTGGTCGAGGATGAGGGAAGTGGACGGCGCCGTCTCCGACGGCGCGCCTGCCGCGGCCGGCTCCCTGCCCTGGTAGCCGTGCAGCAGCTGGTTCACCTGCTGGCGGACTCTGTCGAGGTCCGCGCCCAGCTTGACGAGCACCTGGGCGGCGACGCCCTCGCCCTCGCGGATCAGGCCAAGCAGGATGTGCTCGGTGCCGATGTAGTTGTGGCCCAGCTGCAGCGCCTCGCGCAGCGAGAGCTCGAGCACCTTCTTTGCCCGCGGCGTGAACGGGATATGCCCGGAGGGTGCCTGCTGGCCCTGGCCGATAATCTCCTCGACCTGCTGGCGCACCGCCTCCAGGCTGATCCCCAGCGACTCCAGCGCCTTGGCGGCGACGCCCTCGCCCTCGTGGATCAGGCCAAGCAGGATGTGCTCGGTGCCGATGTAATTGTGGTTGAGCATCCTGGCCTCTTCCTGAGCCAGGACAACAACCCGCCGCGCCCGGTCGGTGAACCTCTCGAACATCTCGTCGCTCCCTCACCGAGCGGTCGGGGAGGCAACTGAAGTCTTGCTCGTCCCTTCCGCATGCTAGCCCGCGCGGGGCAAGGGGCCAGTTTCCCCAGCTACGCCGGGAGCGAACGCGCGGCGGCCAGCGAACGTGCGCGGCGTACAGCATGCAGATCGGCCAGCGGCGCGCCGCGGGGACGCGATGCGCCGCTGGCCAGCTGACTGAGCTTCGGGCTGACTGCGCCGCTGACGATCACGGCGGGCAGGCCCGCGCACGGCAGCGCGCCTGAATGGGCCCGCCTGCATTTGCCCACACGCGCGGGGGCCCGGAGTCGAGTTAGCGCGAGGCCCCGTACTCCTGGATGATCGTCACCGGAATACGGCCGCGCTCGCTCTTCAGCTCTGAGCGGGCACGGGGCCTGATCTCGCTGGCATCCTGGTGTTGGTCCGGGTAACAGTGCAACCTCCCGGCAGATTGGACGCGTCGTAGGACATGCAAAAGTTCTCTCTGGAAGCACTAGCTACTTCGACCTGAAGAACTCGGGCAGCGGTGGGTGACCGCTGGTGGCACTGCCCTTAACTTCTTAGACTTACGTCCGCTTTGGGGAGATTTGACGGGCAGATGGTGATGGTGTAGTCGGCTGGCTCGCTGGTCCATGTTCGCCGTTGCGCGGCGGTGCGGCCGGAGGTCCGCTGGCGGCCCGGGCGGCCGGGCGGGAGCGCGGCGATAGCCGTTTCGAGCGAGACGGACGGGGTGTTTGCGCTGGTCGGGCGCTTGCCGCAGTGGAGGCAGCAGGTGTCGGCGGTGACCGCGGCGCGGGCGAGGGACAGCACGGCGGTGAAGGTGATCTCGCCGGGGGTCAGCCCGGCGAGGGCGGCGGCACGGGCGGCCAGGCCCGCGATCACGTTGTGCGCGAGCAGGAATGCCCAGGCTTCCTGGCGGACGAGCGCGGCGGAGCGTCCGCGCAGGGTGCGGCCGGCACCGCGGACGGTCCGCTTGAGGTGCAAGAACGCGATTTCGATTATCCACCTTTTACCGTACAGGGCCGCGAGCCCGGAGGCGGGATGCAGGTCCGGGTCCAGCAGGGTGGTCAGCAGCCGGATCTGCGTCGTCTTGACACGGCCGCTGCGGGTGCGGGTCAGCACGGTGAAGCAGACGAGCCGCGCGGTCGTGTCCGGGAGGTAAGGAATGGAGCTGTCGCCGGCGTTCCCGCGGCGGCGGGTGCGCATGCCGCTGCTCTCGCGGAGAAGGACCAGCTCAGAGCCATCCTTCAGGATCTTCAGGGTCTTGAAGGGGACGCATTTCGCGCCGTTCTTGACCCGCCACAGCAGGTGCGCGCCGGCGGCGGAGAAGCGGATCCAGCGGTCCATGGAGAAGAACCCGCGGTCGGCGAGATTCAGCTGCCCTGGCCCGAAGTGCCCCTCCAGGCCGTCGGCCAGGGCGTTCTCCCCGTCAAGGTAGCGGCCGATCACGGCGGCGCGCCAGCGGCGGGTGCCCGAGTGCAGCAGCCCGACCAGCCTGAGCAGCGGTTTCGCGCCGGGCGCCGGGACGCCGAACTCGTCCGCGAGCCGCGGGTCGCTGAACAGCTCCAGGGTGGTGCCGTCGATCTGGGTGAGCTCCAGGCCGAACGCGGTGCCGTCCCGGCCTGCGGGAATGTCCGTGCGGGCGGCGTCACGGAAGAACATGGCGCGGGCCGGGGCCTCCCCGGACCTTTCCCGCGCCTTCGAGTACGCCGGGCCGGCCGGCACCGGGGTCCCGGGCCGGACCGGGACCCCGGGCAGGCCGAAGACCAGGGCCAGCACGGCATCGTAGCCGAGCACCGGGAACAGCGCCCCACAGGCCAGGGACAGGGCCGTGACCTCGGCATTCAGCGCCCGCTCCAGCTTGTGGCCGTGCTCCGCGGACCCGGCGGCGGCAACCGCCCCGTCCGCCATCAGCGACTCCAGCAGCGACTCCCGGCGCAGGTCAGCGAGCCATTCCTCGCCTTCCCACGCGCCCGGGCCAGCCGCGACCCGGGCGGCCAGGCCCGCCTCCGGCGGGTCCGCGTCACCGCCGGGAGTGGACGGGACGGGCACGGGCATGGCAAAATTCGCAGGCAACGAGGCTCCTGTTGCTGGTGACTGTGGATTCGACACCCGAAGTCATAGCAGGGAGCCTTGTTGCGTTCCTGGCTGTATCAAGCCGCGAGACTCGATCGTGGCCAGTCCGTAACGCAACGCCAGAAACAGGACACTCAGCCTGGATCCACCGTTGAATTGCGGTAACCATTAGGTTTCGGTGCCCGGTTTAAGCATGGAAAGGCCCTCTGGGCTGGGATAATCGGAGTTGCGACACACCGATGGTTCCGAGCCGAGAGGGCCACTTTCCAGATGCGATTGTTGCATACCGCCGCGAGGACCCGCGCTGTCTTCGACGAGCCGAACCTGATCGCCCACGCCGGCCTGGTCCCGGCGATGCGCCTCGTGCAGGACTGCGGCCTGGAGGAGCTGGCCGGCGATCTGGTGCGGCCGGCCGCGAAGACCGGGGCGAACGCGGGGCTGAAGATCGCGGCGATCGTGGCCGGGATGGCCTCCGGCGCGGACAGCATCGACGGCCTCGCCGCGCTGCGGCACGGCGCGATGGGCCGGGTGTTCGGCGGGATCCGGGCGCCGTCGACCCTCGGGTCGTTCCTGCGCGGGCTCAGCTACGGCAATGCCTGCCAGGCCGAGGCCGTGTCACGGCAGATGCTGGCCCGCCTGGCCCGCAAGGTACCGGTGCTGCCCGGCGCTGACGTGCTGGCGGTGATCGACATCGACTCGGTGCAGCGGCAGGTGCACGGCCCGGGCAAGCAGGGCGCCGGGTTCGGCCACGCGAAGGTCGCCGGGTATGACCTGCTGGTCCGGGGCCTGAACGCCCTGATCGCCACGATCTCTACTGCGCACAGCGTGTCCCCGGTGATCGCCTGCACCCGGCTGCGCGGCGGCAGCGCCGCCTCCGCCCGGGGCGGCGGCAGGCTCGCCGCCGAGGCGATCACCGCGGCCCGCGCCGCGGGCTGCACCGGGCAGCTCCACATGCGCGGCGACTCCGCGTACTACATGAAGAAGACAATCGCGGCGTGCCGCAAGGCCGGGGTCTTCTTTTCCTTTACCGTCAAGATGGATCCCGCCGTCAAGCGGGCAATCGCCTCGATCAGCGAGGACCAGTGGATCAGCATCAAGTATCCCGAAGCGGTCTGGGATGAGGACGAGGAACGGTGGATATCGGACGCGCAGATCGCCGAGGTGCCTTACACGGCGTTCGCGTCCGGCAAGGCGCACGCCGTCACCGCCCGGCTGATCGTCCGCCGGGTCAGGCGGCTGAACCCCAGGGCCGCGTCCGGGCAGGGCGAGCTGTTCACCCTGTGGCGCCACCACGCGTTCTTCACCGACAACCCGATGATCCTGGTCCAGGCCGAGGCGTTCCACCGCGGCCACGCCATCATCGAGCAGGTCAACGCCGACCTGATCGACGGCCCCCTGAACCACCTGCCATCCGGGTCATTCGCGGCCAACGCCGCGTGGCTGGCCTGCGCCGCGATCGCCCATAACCTGGTCCACGCCGCCGGCGCCCTCGCCTCGCCGTTCCACGCCGCCGCCCGCGCCTCCACCATCCGCCGGGACCTCATCGCCGTGCCCGCCCGGATCGCCCGCACCGGCCACGCCGACCTCACCTGCCACCTGCCCGCCGGCTGGCCCAGCGAAGACGCCTTCACGAACATGTTCGACCGCGTACACGCCCCGCCCGAACCCGCCGCGGCCTGACCAGCCCCAAAATCCCCGGTCACCCGCACAGCCAGCCGCAAGGCCACCCCGGACCCCGAACCCGCCGCACGGAAACCCCCGGACCCGGACCCCGAAAACCGGCACACCCCCGCAGCGAACCAGCCGCCCCAGCAGGCCAGCGGCACCAGAACCCATGCCTGTGCACAAAAAGCCCGGCCGCCAGAACCCCGCAGTCAATCAACCGCCATCTCGAAACCATCACGTAATCCGGGACGGTGGATCCAGGCT
>JBKQSL010000172.1:0-32925 GCA_052143655.1 Streptosporangiaceae bacterium
GGTCTGGCGTTCGCGTCCGCGACCGTGCTGCCGTCTCCGCCGAGCAGTGCCCGCACCTCCGACTCCCGGAACCGCCGGTGACCGCCGGGCGTGCGGATGCTGCTGATACGGCCCGAGGCGGCCCAGCGGGTCACGGTTTTCGGGTCAACCCGGAAAAGTGCCGCAACCTCTCCCGGAGTGAGCAGGCGCTCACTAGTGCGGTCCATCGGTACCCCTTCTGACGGTGCCAGCTGGCCTTGGCGCGATCGGACCACCAGACGATCGGACCGCCGGGCAGTCGACCACAGAGCGATCTGGTCAAGATCGGCCCATGATGCGACCGCAGCCACGGTGCGCAGTCCGTCCGCCGATGCTGGCCGCCGTACGCCCGGACCTGGGGGGCTGCCGGGCCGCGGCGCGACCGGACGGCAGGCAATCTGATCGCGGTGCGCGCGTGTCCTAAGTGTTGCGACAAACGTAGTTTTTATCCTTAGATTCCGGAAAATCGGTTCTGGGAATCTGGTGTCTGCAGTGTGCTGAATGCAACGTTGCTGGTCAGGAATCCAGCAGCGGGCGGAGCAGGCCCGGCGGGGCGCGCCTGAGTGCCGCGCAGACCGGAAACCGGCGGCCCGGACAACCGCAGCGGGCGGTCGGCGCAGGTCCCGGCCGCGGACCCGCCAGCAAGGTTCAGCCAGCCCGCCGAGGGGCTCAGGAGCGCATCCGGCGGGTCCCGGGCCCGCGCGTCTGCACGAGCCCGGCCCGCTCGCCCGACAGGGCTCAGCCAGCGCGGGCCGTGGGGCTAAGCTGGCAGTGCCATGCACGCTACCCTTGCCTACACCGCGATGCGGCTGCTGCTGTTCGTCGCCTCGCTGGTTGTGCTCTACCTGATCGGCCTGCGGGCCTTCCCGCTGGTCGGGTTCGCCGTGCTGATCAGCGGGATCGCGAGCTTCGTGCTGCTGTCCCGGCAGCGCGACGCGATGTCCGGCGCGGTGATGAGATCGCTGCGCACCTTCCGCTCCCGGCTGGACGCCGGCACCCGGTCAGAGGACGACGGCTAGCCCTCGGCTAGCCCCGGCTAGCCAACGACTACTAGCCCTGGGCGCCCAGCGCCCGCCCGGCTCAGTCCCCGTCGGCCGCGAGCCAGCCGCCGTCCCGGAGCATGGCCAGCACTGCCCTGGTGGCCTCGGCCCGGCTCATCGTCGCCGTGTCGATGACCAGGTCGGCGTCGTCGGGCTCCTCGTACGGGTCGGAAACCCCGGTGAACTGGCCGATCAGTCCGGCCCGGGCCTTGGCGTACAGGCCCTTGCGGTCGCGCGCCTCGCAGACCTCCACCGGGGTGGCCACGTGGATCAGCAGGAAGTCGCCGGCCTGCGAGACCATCTCCCGGACACCAGCGCGGGCCGCGGCATAGGGCGCGATCGGCGCGCAGATCGCGATCCCGCCGTGCCGGGCCACCTCCGCGGCGACGAATCCGATGCGGGCGATGTTCAGGTCCCGGTCGGCGCGGGAGAACGTCAGCCCGGCCGACAGCAGCTGGCGGACCAGGTCGCCATCCAGCAGCGACACCCGGCGGTCACCCCGCTCGGCCAGCGCGTCCCGCAGGTCCCTGGCGATCGTCGACTTGCCCGATCCGGACAGCCCGGTGAGGAACAGCACCAGCCCGCGGTGCGACCGGGGCGGCCGGGCCCGGCGCAGTTCCCGTGCGACTGCCGGCGGAGTCAGCCAGGCCGGGATGTCGGCGCCGGCGTCCAGCAGGTCACCGAGCTGGCTCGCGGACAGGTCCTCCCGCTCGGTGCCCGCGTCGATCAGCGACAGTGGCCGCCAGACGTCCGCCCGCGGGTCATAGGCCCAGTCCCCGGAGGGCAGCACCGGAATCGGCGCGATGCTGGCCGCCCGGTCCAGCCCGGCGTCGCCGCCCCGGGTGGGGGAGCTGTCGGCCATCAGGTGGGTGGCGCCGTAGGCGGCGGCCACGGTGGCGGCGGCGGCCAGCTCGCGGGCTGGATCGGCTGCGGTGCGGGGTGCCAGCGGGACCGGCACGACCAGCGTGCCCGGCGGCAGGCTGGCCGCTGCGGCGAGTACGGCGCGGACCAGGGCCTCCGGTCGGCCGACCACCTCGGCCTCCCCGGTCACCAGCGGCAGCAGCAGCAGCCGGGCCTTCAGCTGGCCGGCCGCATGCCGCAGCTGGCCGATGAGGCGGCTGTGCACCGGCGCGCGGGTGGCGAACGCCAGCACGGGCCGGTCATCGAGCTGAGCCCGCAGCTCAGCGGGGGTGAGCATCAGCCGCCGGAACGAGCCGTGCTCGGGCCTGCGCTGCTGCGACACCGCCCCCGCCAGCCGGACCAGGGCCGCGGCGGCGGCTGCGCTGCCGTTCGCCGCCGCGGCGGCAGCGGGCCTGCGGTGCGCCGCCGGCGGCGCTGGGCTGCGCTCGGTGACCTGCAGCACCGCGAGCGGCACGCCCTCCGGGTCGGCCAGGGCCAGCTGCCGCGCGTCCGGCGGAACAAGGCCGGCGGGCAGGTCCAGGGTCACCGGCACCGGCCACGGCGTGCCGTCGGCGAGCGCCGCGCGCTGGCTCACGGACGCGGCGTCGGCAGCGGTCATGAACCCGGTCAGCGGCGCGAACGCGCCCGACAGCAGCAGCTCGAGATCCCCGAGCTGGCTGTCGTCCAGCATCACCGAGGCCAGGCCGGCCAGTTCTGCCGCGACCCCGGCGTCCGCCCCAGCAGTCACCTCTCGCCACCGTGCCTTCCGCTTGACGCCCGGCGCCCGTACCAGGGCACGCCTATCCGGCCCGGCGCGGCGGCGCCGGGCTGACCCGAGGTTACACGGGGCGGCGTGCCCTCACCAGCCAAGCCCGCATCCGCCGGTCGGGCCGGACCGGTAAACTGGAACGCACACTCGCGTCCCGCCGCCTGGCAGCTGCCCGCAGCGGCGCACGGTTCCGCGGAAACACGGTGCCGCGGAAGGCGGCTGACCGGCTCGGCGCGAGGGCTTCGTGCTGCCCTGGCAGCTCCATCGACACGTGTGGATGTCATGAGTCTTTCCGGCTTGCTTCCTGTCGTTACCGACGATCCCCAGCTCAGCGCGGCCATCGAGCTGGCCGCGCAGCCCGCGGCGGCCGGCGGCGACCTCACCGCCCCGGCGGCCCTGCGGCCGGTGCTGGCCGCGGTCCTGTCCGGCAGCGCGGCTCCGGCGGCGGCCGCCGGAGCCGGCGGCCGCCTGGTGCTCGCGGTCACCGCCACCGCGCGCGAGGCCGAGGAGCTCACCGACGCGGTGGGCGCGCTGCTCGGCAACTCGTCGGCCGCATATTTCCCCGCCTGGGAAACACTGCCGCACGAGCGGCTGTCCCCCCGCTCGGATACTTCCGGCCGCCGCCTGGCCGTGCTGCGCAGGCTGGCGCATCCCGACCCGGACGACCCGCGGTCGGGGCCGCTGCGGGTACTGGCCACGCCCGTGCGCGGGCTGCTGCAACCCCTGGTCGGCAGCCTCGGCGAGCTGGTTCCCGTCGCGCTGGAGGCGGGCCAGGGCGCCGACCTGGAAGAGGTGCTGACCAGGCTGGTGGAGATCGGCTACGCCCGGGTGGAGCTGGTGACGCACCGGGGCGAGGTGGCTGTGCGCGGCGGCATCCTGGACGTGTTCCCGCCCACCGAGGAGCACCCGGTCCGGATCGAGTTCTGGAGCGACACGGTCGAGGAGGTCCGGTCGTTCCGGGTCACCGACCAGCGCAGCCTGGAGCCCGCCGCGGGGCTGTGGGCACCGGCCTGCCAGGAGCTGCTGCTCACGCCGCAGGTGCGCGAGCGTGCCAAGGAACTGGCCGCGGGGCACGCTGGCCTGGCCGACATCCTTACCAAGCTGGCCGACGGGATCACGGTCGAGGGCATGGAGGCGTTCGCCCCGGTGCTGGCCGACCGGATGGAACTGCTGCTCGACTACCTGCCGGCCGGCTCGGTGGTGCTCGCCTGCGACCCCGAGCGGATCAGGACCCGCGCCCGCGACCTGGTCGCGACCAGCCAGGAGTTCCTGGAGGCGTCCTGGGTGAACGCGGCCGTCGGCGGCCAGGCGCCGGTTGACCTGGGCGCTGCGGCGTTCCGCCCGATCACCGAGATCCGGTCGGCCGCCAGCGCGCTGTCGATCGGCTGGTGGACGATCGCCCCGTTCGCCGCCGATGCCGCGGGCGCGGCAGCGGGCGCGGGTGCGGACAGCCCGAATGCGGACGGTGCTGGCTGGGAGAACAGTGCTGGCCGGGAAAACGGTGCTGGCCGGCAAAACAGTGCCGCCTGGCAGAGCGGCACCCGCACGTCGCTGCAGATCGACGCCAGCGCCGCGCAGGCCTACCGCGGTGACACCGCGCACGTGCTGCGCGACGTGCGCGGGTGGCTGGCCGGCCAGTGGCGGGTGGTGCTGGTGACCGAGGGGCACGGCCCCGCCCAGCGGATGGCCGAGCTGCTGCGCGGCGAGGGCCTGGGCGCCCGGGCAGGCGACCTGGCCGACCCGCCCGAGCCCGGTGTCGCTCAGGTCGCCACCGGGATGCTGTGCAGCGGGTTCGTCTGGCCGTCGGTCCGCCTCGCGGTGCTGTCCGAGGCTGACCTAGCCGGCCAGCGTCCGTCCGGCCAGCGCGAGCTGCGGCGGATGCCCAGCCGCCGCCGCGGCGGCATCGACCCGCTGCAGCTGACTCCGGGTGACTACGTGGTGCACGAGCAGCACGGCGTCGGCCGGTACCTGGAGATGACCAGCCGCACTGTCCAGGGCGCGACCCGGGAGTACCTGGTCATCGAGTACGCGCCAAGCAAGCGGGGCCAGCCGGGCGACCGGCTGTACCTGCCGACCGACCAGCTGGACGAGGTGACCCGCTACTCCGGCGGGGAAGCGCCCGCATTGCACCGGCTCGGCGGCGCGGACTGGGCCAAGACCAAGGGGCGGGCCCGCAAGGCCGTCCGGGAGATCGCCGCCGAGCTAATCCGGCTGTACTCGGCGCGCACCGCCTCGCCGGGGCATGCGTTCGGCCCGGACACCCCGTGGCAGCGGGAGCTGGAGGACGCTTTCCCCTACATCGAGACGCCCGACCAGCTTGCCGCGGTCGAGGAGGTCAAGCAGGACATGGAGAAGCCGGTCCCGATGGACCGGCTGATCTGCGGGGACGTCGGCTACGGCAAGACCGAGATCGCGGTCCGGTCGGCGTTCAAGGCGGTCCAGGACGGCTACCAGGTCGCCGTGCTGGTGCCGACGACGCTGCTGGTGCAGCAGCACACCGCCACGTTCAGCGAACGGTACGCCTCGTTCCCGGTGAAGGTGGCGCCGCTGTCGCGGTTCCAGTCCGACGCCGAGGCGGCGGCGACCCTGCGCGGCCTGGCCGACGGCAGCATCGACGTGGTGATCGGCACTCACCGGCTGCTGTCGCCGGAGATCCGCTTCCGCCAGCTCGGCCTGGTGATCGTCGATGAGGAGCAGCGGTTCGGCGTCGAGCACAAGGAGTACCTCAAGCGGATGCGCACCCAGGTCGACGTGCTGTCGATGTCGGCCACGCCGATCCCGCGCACGCTGGAGATGGGCGTCGCGGGAATCCGGGAGATGTCGACGATCCTGACCCCGCCGGAGGAACGGCACCCGGTGCTGACCTTCGTCGGCCCCTACGACGAGAAGCAGATCGGCGCGGCCATCCGGCGCGAGATGATGCGCGACGGCCAGACGTTCTTCGTGCACAACCGGGTCTCCTCGATCACCAAGACCGCCGCCCGGCTCGCGGCCCTGGTGCCTGAGGCCCGGATCGCGGTGGCGCACGGCCAGATGAACGAGCACACGCTCGAGAAGATCATGATCGACTTCTGGGACAAGAACTTCGACGTCCTGGTGTCCACCACGATCGTCGAGTCCGGCCTGGACATCCCCAACGCCAACACGCTGATCGTCGACCGCGCCGATGCCTACGGGCTGTCCCAGCTGCACCAGCTGCGCGGGCGGGTCGGCCGCAGCGCCGAGCGCGGGTACGCCTACTTCCTGTTCCCGCCGGAGAAGCCGCTGTCGGAGACCGCGCACGAGCGGCTGGCGACGGTGGCCCAGCACACGGAGATGGGCGCGGGGATGTACGTCGCGCTCAAGGACCTGGAGATCCGCGGCGCTGGCAACCTGCTGGGCGGCGAGCAGTCCGGGCACGTCGCCGGAGTGGGCTTCGACCTGTACGTCCGCATGATCGGCGAGGCCGTGCGGGAGATGCGCGGCGACGGCCCGGCGCAGCGGCCGGAGGTGCGGATCGAGCTGCCCGTCGACGCGCACATCCCGCACGACTACGTGCCGGGGGAGCGGCTGCGGCTGGAGGCCTACACCCGGATCGCCGCGATCGACACCGATGCCGACATCACCGCGGTGGCTGAGGAGCTCACCGACCGGTACGGGCCGATGCCGCAGCCGGTGACCAGCCTGCTGGCGGTGGCCCGGCTGCGGGCCAGGGCCCGCCGGGCGGGCCTGACCGACATCACCCTGCAGGGCAGCCACATCCGGTTCGCGCCGGTCGAGCTACCCGAGTCGCGGCAGGTCCGGGCGCAGCGGCTGTACCCGCGGACGCTGTACAAGCCCGCGGTGGCTACCATGCTCGTACCGATGCCCAGGGCAGTTCCCGGCACGCGGGCTGGCTCCGGCAGCACGCGAGCCGGAACCGGCCGGACCGTGGCCCTGGGCGCACCGCCGTTGCGCGATACTGAGCTGCTCGCCTGGTGCGAGGAGCTGATCGAGACGCTGCTGGCCCCGGCCGCGGACGGTACCGCGGCGACGGCAGCCGGTTCCGCCGCGCCGCGCTCGGCGGGCAGCCCGGCCTGAGAAGGCCCGAGAAGGCCGGCCTGAGAAGGCCCGAGAAGGAAGGTCGTCGTGGACCGGATCCCGGTCAAGATAGCCGCCGCAGTGCTCGCGGCCGGCCTGGCGGTCACCGCCTGCGGCTCGGTGCAGATGGGCGCCGCCGCGATCACCAGCGGCCAGCGGATTTCCTCGGCCACCCTGGCTGCCGAGGTCAGCAACCTCAACGCGGCCTACCAGCAGGACCGCAGGAAGATACAGATGTCGTACACCCCGGCGGAGATGCCCAGGCTGGTGCTGACCTGGCTGCTGCGGTTCCGGGTCCGCGACGAGCTGGCGCAGCGCTCCGGCCTGACCGTGACCAGCGGCGACGCCCAGCGGGCGCTGAACCAGCTGGCCGCGCAGGTCAAGGCGCAGAGCCCGACCGCGTCGCTGGCCGAGGTCGCGGTGGCCAACGGCATCCCCCCGGACCAGCTGCCCGAGCTCGGCCGCTACCAGGCGGCGCAGAACCTGCTGCTGAACCGGCTGGACGGCGGCGTGCAGCCGAAGAATGCCTCGGCCCAGCAGGCGCTGCAGAAGCAGTTCGACCATCAGCAGTGCCTGGCCGCCAAGAGCCTGGACATCGCGGTCAACCCGCAGTACGGGCAGCTGGACTACAGCCAGATCCAGGTGGTATCGGCGCCGAGCACGCTGTCGGCGGTGCCGTCGGTGAAGCCGAGCGCGTCGGCGTCCGCGCAGAGCAAGCCGTCCTGCTAGGTGACCCGGTGAGCGGCGGCGACCGGGCCCGGCCATCCGGCCAGGCGGCGGGCGCGGTGCAGGCGCCGGAGGGTCCCGGTCCGGCCGGGCCGCCGCCGGGGGCCAGGCTGATCGAGCTGGTCGCGGTCATGGACCGGCTGCGCCGCCAGTGTCCCTGGGACGCCCGGCAGACGCATCAGTCGCTGGCCCCGTACCTGCTGGAGGAGACCTACGAGGCGCTGGAGGCACTGGAAAGCGGGGGTCCCGGCGCGCTGCGCGAGGAACTGGGCGACGTGCTGCTGCAGGTGCTGTTCCATGCCCGGATCGCGGCCGAGCGCACCGACGGCACCGGGTACACCATCGACGACGTGGCCGACGGCATCGCCGGCAAGCTGCGGCGCCGGCACCCGCATGTGTTCGGCACGACCACCGTGGCCGGGGCCGACGAGGTCAGCCAGAACTGGGACGCGATCAAGGCGGCGGAGCGCGCGGCGGCGGGCGGCGGCCCGGGCTCGGTAACCGACGGGGTGCCGCTCGGCCAGCCGGCCTTGTCCCTGGCCGCGCAGCTGCACCGCCGGGCGGCGCGGGCCGGCGTGCCTGGGGACCTCGCAGACCTCACCGCGGCCGGGACCGGCCGGGACGGTGCCGCAGGCGACGGTGCCGCAGGCGATGGTGCTGCAGGCGATGGTGCCGGAGAGGGGGAGCCGAGCGCTGTCGGCGCGCAGCTGTTCGCGCTGGCCGTGCAGGCCGCCGCCGACGGGCTGGATCCCGAGCTGGAGCTGCGGGCCGCGGCCCGGGCCTACCGGGACCGGGTGCGCCGCTGGGAGGGCAGCCGGCACTAATGACGGCGTGGCCGCTGCGCCCGGCCCGTCCGCTCTATTAGGCTCCATAGCGGAATTGCCCGTCCTGATCCGGCATCGGGTCCTCCAGCCCGGCCCCGATGACCCGCCGGTGACATTGTGCCGGTGACATTGTCCAGACACCATTAACGGGAGTCTTAACCGTGGCCTCCATTGAAGGCATCTTCGCCAGGCAGATCCTGGATTCACGCGGAAACCCCACCCTCGAGGTCGAGCTGGTTCTCGACGACGGCAGCGTCGGCCGGGCCGGCGTGCCGAGCGGCGCGTCCACCGGCGCCTTCGAGGCCGTCGAGCTGCGGGACGGCGGTGCGGAGTTCGGCGGCAAGGGCGTCACCAAGGCCGTGCACGCAGTCGTCGAGGAGATCCAGCCCGAGCTGCTCGGGTTCGACGCCGACGAGCAGCGGCTGGTGGACCAGGCGCTGATTGACCTGGACGGCACGCCGGACAAGTCCCGGCTCGGCGCCAACGCGATCGTCGGGGTCAGCCTGGCCGTCGCCCGGGCCGCCGCCGAGTCCGCGCAGCTGCCGCTGTTCCGCTACCTGGGCGGCCCGAACGCGCACGTGCTGCCGGTGCCGATGATGAACATCCTCAACGGCGGCGCGCATGCCGACAACAACGTCGACGTCCAGGAGTTCATGATCGCGCCGGTCGGCGCGGCCACCGTCAGCGAGGCCGTGCGCTGGGGCGCGGAGACCTACCATGCCCTGAAGTCCGTGCTCAAGCAGCACGGCCTGAGCGCCGGCGTCGGAGACGAGGGCGGCTTCGCGCCGAACCTGGAGCACAACAAGGCGGCCCTGGACCTCATCGTCGAGGCCATCGGCAAGGCTGGCCTGCGCCCCGGCGAGGATGTGGCGCTGGCCATCGACGCGGCCGCCACCGAGTTCAGCGCCGACGGCGGCTACCTGTTCGAGGGCGGCAGCAAGACCGCCGCGCAGATGACCGAGATCTACGCGCAGTGGCTTGCCAGCTACCCGATCGTGTCGCTGGAGGATCCGCTGGCCGAGGAGGACTGGGCGGGCTGGCAGCAGCTGACTGCCGGGCTCGGTGACAAGGTGCAGATCGTCGGCGACGACCTGTTCGTGACCAACCCGGTCCGGCTGCAGCGCGGGATCACCGAGCGCAGCGCTAACTCGCTGCTGGTCAAGGTCAACCAGATCGGCACGGTTACCGAGACCATCGAGGCAGTGACGCTCGCCCAGCGCAGCGGGTTCACCTGCATGCTGAGCCACCGCTCCGGGGAGACCGACGACACCACGATCTCGGACCTGGCGGTGGCGTTCAACTGCGGGCAGATCAAGACCGGCGCGCCGGCCCGCGGGGAGCGCGTAGCCAAGTACAACCAGCTGCTGCGCATCGAGGACCGGCTGGATGACGCCGCCGCGTATGCCGGCTGGTCCGCCTTCCCGCGCTCGGCGGCCGGCGGCCGATGACCGCTCCGGCGGATCCCCGCCGCGGCCCGCACCGCCCCCGGTTCACCAGCCGGGCGGCGGTGCTGGCCATCGTGGTCTGCGCGATCGCGATGAGCCTGGCGTACCCGGTGCGCGAGTACCTGTCGCAGCGCCGCCAGATCGCCGAGCTCACCGTGGCGCGGGAGCAGATCGACGCGCAGCTGCGGCGGCTAGCCGCGCAGCAGCGGGAGCTGCGCAGCCCCGCCTACATCGAGCAGCAGGCCCGGGACAAGCTGCATATGTGCCTGCCGACGCAGACCTGCTACGTGGTCGTCGGCGTCGGTCACCACAGCGCCCGGGCCGCCGGCTCGGCCGCGCATCCGGCTGGCTCGCCCTGGTACCGCCGGGTCTGGTCCTCGGTGCAGCAGGCGGACCAGGTGCCGCGGGCGGCCAGCCGGACCTCCCGATGACCGGCGGCTCCCGCGCCGCCCGCCCAGGCCCGGCCCCGGTCAGTGCCGCTGACGCAGCCGCGGTAGCGCGCCAGCTGGGCCGGCCGCCACGGGCCCTGATGGCCGTGGCCCACCGCTGCCCGTGCGGGCTGCCCGACGTCGTGCAGACCGCGCCTCGGCTGGCTGACGGCACCCCGTTCCCGACGCTGTACTACCTGACCTGCCCGCGGGCTTGCGCGGCGGTCAGCAGGCTGGAATCGTCCGGGCTGATGCGGGAGATGACGGCGCGGCTGCGGGCCGACCCCGGGCTGCGCGCGGCGTACCAGGCGGCGCACCGTGACTACCTGGCCCGGCGGGAGTCGGCGGCGAAGTCGGCCGGGATGCCGCCGCTGCCGCCGGGGATGGCCAGCGCGGGCGGAATGCCCGACCGGGTCAAGTGCCTGCACGCGCTGGCCGCGCACGAGCTCGCAGTGTCCGGCGTCAACCCGCTGGGCCGGGAGGCCGTGGCCGCCGCCAGCCCGTGGTGGCAGCAAGGCCCGTGCGTGACCGCCGGCGATGGGCCCGGGGAAGCGTGATGACCGGCGATGGACCCGGGCGCAGTCCCGCACGCCCGGCACCGTCCCCGGCGGCGCCGCCGGAGGGAGCGCGCCGGGTCGCCGCGATCGACTGCGGCACGAACTCGCTGCGGCTGCTGATCGCCGACGCTGACCTGCCTGGCCGTCGGCTGACCGACCTCACCCGGCGGATGGAGATCGTCCGGCTGGGCCAGGGCGTGGATGCCGCCGGCCGTCTCGCCCCCGATGCCCTGGAGCGCACGTTCGCGGTGCTGGCCGACTATGCCAGTGCCATCGCCGCCGCCGGGACGAGCGCGGTCCGGATGGTGGCCACCAGCGCGACCAGGGACGCGGCCAACGCCGCCGACTTCGCCGCCGGGGTGACCCGCATCCTGGGCGTGCCGCCCGAGGTGATCAGCGGGCAGGAGGAAGCTGCGCTGTCCTATGCCGGCGCGACCGGGGACCTGCCCGGGGCCGGCGACGGCGGGGGCGGCCCCGCCGCTGCCGTGGAGCCCGGCGGCGCGGCACCGCCCCGCCCGCCGTACCTGGTGACCGACATCGGCGGCGGCTCGACTGAGTTCGTCGTCGGCAGCACGGGGGCGCGCCCGGGCGCAGCCGGCGCCGCCGGCGAGCTGGCGGCCATCTCGGTGGACATCGGCTGCGTCCGGATGACCGAGCGGCACCTGCGGTCCGATCCGCCGTCGCCCGGCCAGGTCGCCGCGGCCACGGCAGACATCAACACGGCCCTGGCCACGGTGGCGGCCAGCATCCCGGTGAAGTCCGCCAGGACGCTCGTCGGCCTGGCAGGCTCGGTCACCACGGTGACCGGCATCGCGCTCGGCCTGCCCGGCTACGACCCGGCGCGCATCCACCACACCCGGCTCACCGCGGGCCAGGTGCACGAGGTCACCGCCAGCCTGCTGCGGCAAAGCCACGCCGAGCGGGCCCGCATCGGCGTCATGCACCCGGGCCGGGTCGACGTGATCGGCGCCGGATCGCTGATCCTGGACCGGATCATGACTGTCTTTGGCTTCGCCGAGCTGATCACCAGTGAGCACGACATTCTCGACGGCATCGCCTGGTCGATCGCCGCGGGCGCGCGGTAGGCGGCCCGGTGCCGTCAGCGCCGCCGCCGCGCCGCGCCGGCGGGCCGCTCTGTGGCCCGCCGGCGGCGGGCGATGACCGCAAGCCGGTACCGCCCGGCAGCGGCTGGCCGGAGGATCCCGCGACCCCGGCCACCCCGGCAGCCAGCAGCGCCGCCGAGGTCGCCGCGCTGGCCGCCTCGGCCGGGTCGCTGGCCGAGCTGGCTGCACGGCAGTCGGTGTGCCGGGCCTGCCCGCGGCTGGTGAGCTGGCGCGAGGAGGTGGCGGCCGCCCGCCGCCGGTCATTCCGGGATGAGCGGTACTGGGGCCGCCCGGTGCCGGGCTGGGGTGCCGGGGACGCACGCATCCTGATCATCGGCCTGGCCCCGGCCGCGCATGGCGGCAACCGGACGGGGCGGATCTTCACCGGCGACCGCAGCGGTGACTTCCTGTTCGCCTCCCTCTGGCGGTGCGGCCTGGCCGTCCAGCCCGGCTCGGTCCGGGCCGGGGACGGCCAGCGGCTGATCGGCGCCCGGATGGCCGCGGCGGTCCGGTGCGCCCCGCCGGCCAATAAGCCCGCGCCGGCTGAGCGGGAAACGTGCGCGCCGTGGCTCGCCGCCGAGCTGGAGCTGCTGTCCGGGGATGTCCGGGTAATTGTCTGCCTCGGCCAGTTCGCCTGGCAGGCAGCGTGGCGCCAGCTGGACGCCGGCGGCTGGCGGGCACCACGTCCGCGTCCGGCATTCGGGCCCGGCGCACAGGCTCTGGCCAGCGGGAAAGGCCATCTGACCGTGCTGGGCTGCTACCACCCGAGCCAGCAGAACACCTTCACCGGCCGGGTTACCGCGGCCATGCTCGATGACGTCTTCCGCCGGGCCCGCCTGCTGGCCGCGGGAGACTGAGCCGGATCCTAGCGACGAATCAATTACTTAGAGTTATAATGCCGCCATAATGGTCACGCGTTGTGTCTGATTCTCTTGATCAATGAGCGAATTGGCGGCATTAGCCGGGATGCTGTCATTGCCGATCGGCTAATCTAGGTGAAACGCAACGAAGCGAGGTACGATTTACCGCGCCCCCGTAGCCCAAAGGAAGAGGCTGGCCCCCTAAAAGGGTCCCCAGTGTCGGTTCGATTCCGACCGGGGGTACTGGTGAGCCGCCCAGGGGAACTGATGAACCGCCCAGTTCCGGGCCTTCTCCAGTGCTCTGCCGCTGACCCCGTATTCCACCGTATGGCCTATAGCGCATGCCCGGAAACACTTCCATTAGAACGGCGTTCTAGTCGCCGTGCCTGGCGCTGGCACCAGGCTGCGCTTTTTCCCGGCAGTGCATTAGCGCAGTGCTTTAGATATGAGATACCATTGGCAATAGAGCGTTAAAGAGGTGCCAGCCGCGGCCCGAGGCGGCCGGGATATACCCGCTTAGCAGCCTCCGGCCGGGCATCACGGCTGTGGCCTGGTCAGGCCCTGCGATCTCGTCAGGCCCTGCGATCTGTCCGGCTCCGCGATCTGTCCGGCTCCGCAGTTTGGCCAGGCGCACGGCCTGGCCAGGCGCGCGCCCTGGTCAGCCGCTGCGGTCAGGCCCGGCGCGAGTGATGGTGATCCGCACCAGGACCCGCTGCTCGGCCGTCATGGCGGCGCGGTACTCCTGCCAGTCCGGGTGCTCGCCGGCGATCCGGCGGTAGTAGTCGACCAGCAGATCGAGGGCCGCGGGCAATTCGATGATCTCCGCGGTTCCGTCGACCTGAATCCAACCGCCGAAGAAGGCGTCGGTCAGCACGCACAGGGACGCGCGCGGATCCCGGGCCAGGTTCCTGGTCTTGAACGCAGTCGACCGGGTGCTGATGAGCACCCGGTCGTTGTCGTCAGCGGTCGCGGTAACAGGGGAGAGCTGCGGCCGGCCGTCCGCCCGCCTGGTAGCC
This sequence comes from Streptosporangiaceae bacterium, assembly GCA_052143655.1. Classification (GTDB taxonomy): domain Bacteria; phylum Actinomycetota; class Actinomycetes; order Streptosporangiales; family Streptosporangiaceae; genus CAVSUR01. Next base: position 13,746 of record JBKQSL010000172.1, read on the forward strand.
AGCACCGCCCGGTGATGGACGCGCAGGAACCCGGCGGCGCTTCCGGCGTCCATCCGCCGTCAGGCGCTGTTGAGGCGGCTGCGCCGCTGCAGTTCGTACTCGTGCACGATCGCGCTGGCGTAGCCGTGCGTCAGCCCGTGCTCGTCGGCCAGCCAGTGCGCGCGCTCGGAGCAGCGCAAGAACGCTGGCCCAGACTCAAGGTGACTGAACCACTCGCGGAGGCTTCGCCCGGTGACCAGCGGGATGCGGTCGATCAGGTTCTTGTGCAGCTCCGGAGAGTGGGTCAGAGACAAGGGGCACCTCCAGGTGAGTCTTCCTGATGTCGAGCCTGCACCACGCTCGCGCCGCTGACAACCCCCGGACGTGACCCTTCCGTAATGCGATGTTCGCCAGGCCGTTGACCTGCGGACAATCCGGGCACAGCGGGGGGATGAGCCCATCGCGGGAGCCGGGCCGGAGCCGGCCCGGCTCCCGCGAAAGCCGAGTCAGGACAGCCGCTCGAAGATCATCGCCATGCCCTGGCCGCCACCTACGCACATGGTCTCCAGGCCGAAGGTCTTGTCGTGGAACCGCAGGCCGTTCAGCAGCGTGGAGGTGATGCGCGCCCCGGTCGAGCCGAACGGGTGGCCGAGCGCGATCGCGCCGCCGTTGACGTTCAGCTTGTCGATATCGATGCCCAGGTCCTGGTAGGACGGAATCACCTGGGCCGCGAACGCCTCGTTGATCTCCACCAGGCCGATGTCCCCGATCGTCATGCCGGCCCGGGCCAGCGCCTGCCGGGACGCCTCGACCGGGCCGAGGCCCATGATCTCCGGCGACAGCCCCGTCACGCCGGTGCTGACAATCCGCGCCAGCGGCGTGATTCCCAACTCGGCGGCCTTGGTGTCGCTCATCACGATCAGTGCCGCCGCGCCGTCGTTGAGCGGGCAGCAGTTGCCGGCCGTCACCGTGCCGTCGGGCCGGAACACCGGCTGCAGCGTCGATACCCTCTCCAGCGTCGTCCCGGCCCGCGGGCCGTCGTCCGCGCCGACCGTCGTGCCGTCCGGCATCGCCGCGGGGATGATGTCCTGGGCCCAGAACCCGTTGGCGACGGCCTTCTCCGCGAGGTTCTGCGACCGGACGCCGAACTCGTCCTGCTCGGCCCGGCTGACGCCGCGGATGGCCGCCACGTTCTCGGCGGTCTGGCCCATCGCGATGTAGACGTCGGGCAGCTGGCCGTCCTGGCGCGGGTCGCGCCAGGTTCCCGCGCCGCCCGCGGACAGCCCCGCGCTGCGCTCCTCGGCCGAGGCGAAGGCCGGGTTCTTGGTGTCCGGCCAGCTGTCGCTGCTCCCGGTGGCGAACCTGCTCACACACTCCACGCCCGCCGAGATGAACACGTCCCCCTCGCCAGCCTTGATGGCGTGGAAGGCCATCCGGGTGGTCTGCAGCGAAGACGCGCAGTACCGGGTGATCGTGGTGGCGGGTACCGAGTCCAGGCCGAGCAGCACGGCGACTACCCGGGCCATGTTGTAGCCCTGCTCGCCGCCGGGCAGCCCGCAGCCGAGCATCAGGTCGTCGATGTCCGCGGTGTCGAGCTGCGGCACCTTCGCCAGCACCGCCCTGATCATCTGCGCGACCAGGTCGTCGGGACGGATGGTGGTCAGCGAGCCCTTGAAGGCACGGCCGATGGGCGAGCGGGCGACGGCGACGACGACTGCCTCAGACATAGCGAGCTCCTGCAGATCGGAATGTTAACCAGTCAGTAGCTTATGCATCCCCGGCCGCCGTGCGCCCTGCGGCGGTTGCCAGCTGACGGCCAGCGTCCCGGGCCGGCTGCCGGGCGCCGGGCGCCGGGCGCATGCCCGCCGCGGCAGGGCGCCGGGCCGCGTTCGGAGTCGGCGGCACAGCGCAAAGGCTGGCTGGGATACCGTCGTACCAGAAGGCAGGGGTGCGGAACATGCAGGTAAACGAGTCCCTGGTGGAGCTGATCGGCGGCACGCCGCTGGTGCGGCTGCGGAAGGTCACGCGCTCGCTCGGCGACCGCGCGCCCGCGGTGCTGGCCAAGGTCGAGTACTTCAACCCGGGCGGGTCGGTGAAGGACCGGATCGCGCTGCGGATGGTGGAAGAGGCCGAGCGGTCCGGCGCGCTGCAGCCGGGCGGCACGATCGTGGAGCCGACCTCTGGCAACACCGGGGTGGGGCTGGCCATCGTGGCGGCCGAGAAGGGCTATCGCTGCCTGTTCGTGTGCCCGGACAAGGTCGCCCAGGACAAGATCAGCGTGCTGCGGGCCTACGGCGCTGACGTCGTCGTCTGCCCCGGGGTCGCGCCGGACCATCCGGAGTCCTATTACAGCGTGTCCGACCGGCTGGCCCGCGAGATCCCGGGCGGCTGGAAGCCCAACCAGTACGCCAACCAGCAGAATCCCGCCTCGCACTACGCCACGACCGGCCCGGAGATCTGGGATCAGACCGAGGGGCGGGTCACGCATTTCGTAGCGGGCATCGGGACCGGCGGCACGATCTCCGGCACCGGCCGCTACCTGAAGGACGCCTCCGGCGGCCGGGTCACGGTCGTCGGCGCGGACCCGGAGGGCTCGGTGTACTCCGGCGGCACCGGCCGGCCCTACCTGGTCGAGGGAGTCGGCGAGGACATCTGGCCGGAAACCTACGACAAGAGCATCTGCGACCAGATCATCGCGGTCAGCGACGCCGACTCGTTCCTGATGACCCGCCGCCTGGCCCGCGAGGAGACCCTGCTGGTCGGCGGCTCATGCGGGATGGCCGTGGTCGCGGCGCTGCGCGTGGCCGAGGAGGCCGGCCCGGACGACGTCATCGTGGTGCTGCTGCCCGACGGCGGTCGCGGCTACCTGTCCAAGATCTTCAATGACGAGTGGATGGCCGACTACGGTTTCCTGACGTCGGAGACCACCGAGCCGAAGGTCGGTGACGTGCTGGAGCGCAAGAGCGGCGGGCTGCCGCCGTTCGTGCACGCGCACCCGGACGAGTCGGTGCTGACGGTCATCGAGAGCCTGCGCTCGTTCGACGTGTCCCAGCTGCCCGTGCTGGCCGCCGAGCCGCCGGTTGCGGTGGCCGAGGTGGTGGGCTCGATCGTGGAGCGCGACCTGCTGGACGCCCTGGTCTCGGGCCGGGCCCGGCCGGGCGACCCGGTCGGCGAGCACATGTCGGCGCCGCTGCCGATGGTCGGCTCGGGCGAGCCGGTCAGCGCAGCCATCGCGGCCATGGAACGGGCCGGGGCCGCCGTCGTGCTGGTGGACGGCAAGCCCAAGGGAATGATCACCCGCCAGGATGTGCTCACCTTCTGGGCGGCGAGCCCGGGCTGACCGGGCCTGCACGCAGTCCCGATTCGTCAATGACTCAGAGGATGTGCGCGATATGCAGACCGGACATGCTGACGGCTTCGAGACACTGGCCATCCACGCCGGCCAGGAGCCGGACCCGGTGACGGGCGCGGTGATCCCGCCGATCTACCAGGTTTCCACGTACGCCCAGGACAGCGTCGGCGGCCTGCGCGGCGCGGCGCTCGGCGCCGGCGGCGCGGATCACGGGCCGGCCCGGTGGATCGAGGGCTACGAGTACTCCCGGTCGGCCAACCCGACCCGGGGCGCGCTGGAGGAATGCCTCGTGGCCCTGGAGGGCGGTGCCCGCGGGCTGGCGTTCGCCTCTGGCATGGCCGCCGAGGACGCGCTGCTGCGCACGCTGCTGCGGCCGGGAGATCACGCGCTGATCCCGCACGACTCCTACGGCGGCACGTTCCGCCTGTTCGACCGGGTGTTCCAGCAGTGGGGAGTGACCTACCAGCCGGTCCCGGCGGTGAACCCGGCAGCGGTCCGGGCGGCGCTGGCGCAGCGGCCGGCGAAGCTGGTCTGGTTCGAGACGCCGTCCAACCCGCTGCTGTCCATCGCCGACATCGCCGCCGTGGCGCAGGCCGCGCATGACGCCGGCGCCCTGCTGGTGGTGGACAACACCTTCGCCTCGCCGTACCTGCAGCAGCCGCTGACGCTCGGCGCCGACGTCGTGGTGCACTCGACCACCAAGTACCTCGGCGGCCACTCCGACGTCGTCGGCGGCGCGCTGGTCATGGCCGACCTCCGTCTCGGCGAGGAACTCGCCTACCATCAGAACGCCACTGGCTCAGCCGGCGGCCCGTTCGACGCGTGGCTGACGCTGCGCGGGATCAAGACCCTCAGCGTGCGGATGGACCGGCACTGCGCGAACGCCCAGCGGGTCGCCGAGATGCTGGCCGGCCACCCGGCCGTCTCCGCTGTGCACTACCCGGGCCTGCCCGAGCATCCCGGGCACGAGACCGCGGCCAAGCAGATGCGCGGCTTCGGCGGCATGGTCTCGTTCCAGCTGCGCGACGGCGAGCAGGCGGCGCTTCGCGTCTGCGAGCGGACCCGGGTGTTCACCCTGGCCGAGTCACTCGGCGGTGTCGAGTCGCTGATCGAGCACCCGGCCCGGATGACCCACATGTCGGTGGCCGGCTCGGCGCTGGAGGTGCCGTCCGACCTGATCCGCCTGTCGGTCGGCCTGGAGACCGCCGACGACCTGCTGGAGGACCTGCGCTCCGCGCTGGCCTAGGCGCTCAGATCGTCAGGCGTTCCAGATCATCAGGACCAGGATCACCAGCCAGATCAGGTTGACGACGCCGCCCATCATCGCGATGCGGCCGCGCTCGACGCTGGCGACCGCCGCGGGCCGCGCTGGCGTGGTCGCCGCGGCCGCAGCCGGGGCCGGCTCGCCCGCTGTCGCGGCGGCCGGCTCACTCGCGGTGTCCGCCTCCGGGTCAGGGCTGGCTGCCGCCGGGGCGGCTGCTGCCGATGCGGCCACGGCCACGGCCACGGCGCTGGCGCCCTCCAGCGACCCGATCGCCTTGCGCTGGTCGCGGATGATCAGCACGAGCAGCACCAGCGCGACCACGAACAGGGTCATCGACACAGTCAGCCACGGCCGGCTGAAGTCGTTGCCCTGCTGGGCCGCGACGATGCCCATGATGAGCACGGCCAGCGAGGCGATCGTGAAGATGATGGTGATCCGGGCCAGGTAGCGCACAACCGGCAGGTCGTGCTTGCGCAGATAGCGCGGCGTGGACGAGATGGCCACCGCGACCGGGCCGATCGTGAAAATCGCGAAGCCAATGTGCAGCCACAGGACCAGCCGGTCGGTAAAGGACATGGCGTGCATCCTAGATCCTGGGCACAGCAGGACTGAGGATCGGGCCGGCGTGTGCGCAATCCGTTACACAGCCGGCCGTCAAGCGCGCCGGCGCCATTCCGCAGGTCCCCCCAGACGGGGGAATGGCGCCGGCTGGCGAGCGGTCGTCAGCTGCTGCTAGCGGAGTTCGACTTGTTCGAGCGCCAGGCGAAGAACACCAGCGCGAGACCCACTACCAGGCAGACCAGCCCGCGGATCAGGTGGTTGCCGGACTTCACGTGGCTGCCAGCCACCATGAAGCTGGGCAGCGCGTTCCCTGCGAACAGGTACAGCGCTCCGACGATGATGCCGATGACCCCGATCACGGCCACGATGATGGCCATCGGGCGCCTGCCCGCGGCGCCACCGGACGCACTTGCAGAGCTCACATCCACTCCTTTGGGATTTGTTGCAGAAGACAGCGGGCGCGCACCGGGCCCGACTGCGCAGATTACCTGCCGCACGTTACTACGCGCGACCCCACGGGTACTGCGCATCCAGACGCGAAGTACCTAAAATCTACCGCCCAGCTGGCGGCGGGAGCGCAGGAAATCGCTGACCACATACTCGCCGAGGCTGTCAGCGGCTGCGCGCAGTACCCGGCCGCCGTTGCGCCGGGCGACCTCGTCCACGAATGCGGTCAGCCGGTCGTCCTCGGCGAGCATGAAGATGTTCAGCGTGGCGTGGCGCCGGGTCATCTTGTCCACCTCGGCCATCGTCAGCTCGAGGGTCTCCGGGGACGGCGGCCAGTCGAACCAGGACTGCCCGTCGCGGCGCAGGTGCGCGGTCGGCTCGCCGTCGGTGACGACCAGCACGACCGGGTTGTGCTCGGGGCGCCGGTCCAGGAACCGCCCGGCGAGCACCAGGGCGTGGTGCAGGTTGGTGCCCTGCACCATGTCCCAGCCGAGGCCGGCCAGCTCGGTCTCGTGCAGCTCGCGGGCGTAGTTGGAGAACCCGATCACCTGGATGGCGTCCTGCGGGTAGCGGCTGCGCACCAGCGCGTGCAGGGCCAGCGCGGTTTGCTTGGCCGACCCCCAGGTGCCGCGCAGCGCCATCGAGTAGGACAGGTCGACCAGCAGGCACACCGCCGCCGAGGTGCGGCGCTCGGTGTCGGCGACCTCGAAGTCGGCCACCGACAGCCGGATCCGGGGCAGCCGGCCGGCCAGCGTCCCGGCTGGCTCGTCCTGGCCGCCGCGCATCCGCGGGGGGCTTTCCATCCCGCTGCGCAGCAGCGCGTTGCGCACCGTCGCGGGCGCGTCGATGGCCTGCTCGTCGCCGAACTCCCAGCGCCGCGTGCTGCCGGTGTTCTCGCCGGCCTGCCCGGCCTGCCGCTGGTCGTGATCGCCGGGCCGGCCCTCGGGCAGGTGGGCGAACACCCGCCGCAGCGCGGTCTCGCCGAGGCGGCGCACCGCCTTGGGGGTGAGCTCCAGTTTGCCGTCGGAGCGCTGCAGGTAGCCCTGGCGTTCCAGCTCCCGCTCGATCTGGCGCAGCGCCTCCATGTCGTCGACCGCCTGGCGGCCGAGGGCGCGGCGGATCGCTTCCTCGTCGATGTCGTCCAGCCGGGCGCCCGGGTAGTCCTGGCGCAGTGCGTCCTCCAGGTCGGCCAGGTCGGCCAGCTCGCCCAGCGCGGTCGTGGCGTCGGACAGGCCCAGCGGCTCCTGGCCGGACATCGAGGTCGGCGGCCAGCCGTCGTTGCCGGAGTCCGGGCGGCGGGCCCGCAGCGCGTCGGCCAGCCGGGCCATCTCGGCGGCCAGGCCCGCGTCTTCCAGCGTCTGGGCCATCAGCCCGGCCAGCTCGTCCCGCTGCTCATCGGTAAGCGAGCTGAGCAGCCGCTGGGCCGCCGACATCCGGCGCACCAGCGAGTCCACCAGCTCCTCCAGGTCAGCGGGGGACTCGGGGAACAGGTCGCCGTACTCGCCGATGAACTCATCGAAGTCCTGCGGGGTGTGCTCGCCCCTGGCGTCGGCGTCGAGCATCCGGTTCAGCGCCGCCATCATGTCCTTGACGCGCTGCATCGCGGCCACGTCCGGCTCGGCCAGCGTCTGCTTCATACCGCGGAACTGGCTGTCCAGCACCTCCTGCCGCAGCAGGTCCTTGAGCTGCTCGAAGGTCTGCCGGGCCGCCGGGGACCGCCACTCGTAGTCGGCGAGCTGGCGGATCGCCTGCGCGGTGTCGGGGGGCACCGAGTCGAGCTCCTCCTCGCGCATCCGCGCGTCGTCGCTCGGATCGGGGAACAGCTCGGCCCGCTCCTGCCCGATGGCGGTGTCCAGCAGTGCCCGCACCTGCTCCAGCACGCCGTCCAGCCGGCCCCGGCTGCGCAGCTCGCGCTGCCGCTCGCGGATCCGCTGCAGCAGGTCGTCGAGCCCGCGGTGGCCGGAGACACCCTTGCGCAGCAGGTCCCGCAGCGCGCTGTCCGGGTCGGTGCCGTCCAGCACCGAGTCGCCGAGCGCGTCGACCGCGCCGCGCACGTCGTAGGGCGGCTCCAGCGGGTCGGGGCCGTCGGTGTAGGGGCCGTACCGGTAGCCGCTCATGGCTGTGACCGCCCGCGGCTCACGTGCGGTACACCGCTGCGCCGTCGATGACGTCCTTGGATAGCCGCCGCATCAGGTACAGGCCCTCCAGGGCGAACTCCAGCGCCGCCGCGGCCTGACCGAGCGACTCGCTGCCGTCGCAGTGCAGCCGGTCCATGATCCGGGCCAGGCCCGGCACCTCGCCGATCCGGTGCAGCAGGTCGGCGGCGGGCATCAGGTCGCCCGACTCGACCGAGCGGCTGGCCTCGAACCGGGCCAGCAGGCCGGTCAGGTCCGCGTTGCCCAGGGTGGCGCGGAAAGTGTCGGCGATGGCCCGGCGCAGCAGGTGGTCGAGCACCTCCTGCTCCCGGCCCTCCTCGCTGACCTCGAACTCGACCTTGCCGCGCAGCGTGGACACGACGGCCGGCAGGTCCACGACCCGGGCGACCGGCTGCTCCTCGCCGGCGATGGCCGCCCGCCGGACGGCCGACGCCGCGACCGCCTCGGCGGCGGCGATCGCGAACCGCGCGGAGACCCCGGACCGGGAGTCGACCGCCGGGGAGGACCGGACCAGCCGGGTGAACCGGGCGATCACCTGGATCAGGTGCTCGGGCAGCACGGCGCCGGGCTCCTGACCGTCCCAGGCCACCTCGGCCTCCTGCCGGATCAGCGCGAGCTCGGCCTCCAGCGAGATGGGGTAATGGGTGCGGATCTCCGCGCCGAACCGGTCCTTGAGCGGCGTGATGATCCGGCCGCGGCTGGTGTAGTCCTCCGGGTTGGCGCTGGCGACCAGGACCAGGTCCAGGGGCAGCCGCAGCGAGTAGCCGCGCACGCCGATGTCGCGCTCCTCCAGCACGTTCAGCAGCGCCACCTGGATGCGCTCCGCCAGGTCCGGCAGCTCGTTCAGGCAGAAGACGCCGCGGTTGGTGCGCGGCACCAGGCCGTAGTGGATGGTCTCCGGGTCGCCCAGCGTGCGGCCCTCGGCGACCTTCACCGGGTCGATGTCGCCGATCAGGTCGCCGACGCTGGTGTCGGGGGTGGCCAGCTTCTCGCCGTAGCGGTCGCTGCGGTGCTGCCAGGCCACCGGCAGGTCGTCGCCGAGTTCGGCGGCCAGCCGACGACAGCGCGCGCAGGCCGGCGCGTAGGGGTGGTCGTTGATCTCACAGCCGGCGACGACGGGCGCCCACTCGTCCAGCAGCCCGGTCAGCGTCCGGATCAGCCGGGTCTTGCCCTGGCCGCGCTCGCCGAGCAGGATGACGTCGTGCCCGGCGATCAGGGCCCGCTCCAGGTGGGGCAGGACGGTGTCGCCGAAGCCGACGATGCCGGGGAAAGCGTTCTCGCGGGCGCGCATCGCCGCCAGCAGGTTCTGCCGCATCTCTGCCTTGACGGTGCGGAACTCGTGCCCGCTGGCCCGCAGTTCGCCGAGGGTGGCGGCGGCGGGCGGGGAAGTGGCGGAACGGGCTGACGAGGGCCCGGCTGCCGGGCCCTGGCTCATAGGCTGCACTCCTCGACACTATGTCGGCGGCAGCCGTGCCCGCGAACTGGAGGGGGAGCATGCCGGATTCCCGGCCGGTGCTGGCAATCGACGTCGGCGGCACCAAGCTGGCCGCAGGTGTGGCCGAGCCCACGGGGCGGCTGGTCACCTGGGCGCAGCAGCCGACCCCGCGCGACGTCAGCGCCGGGCAGCTGTGGTCCACCCTCGACGCGCTGATCGGCCAGGTCCTGGCGGCGGCGGGCATCCGCGAGCCAGGTGAGCTGGCCGGCGCCGGGTGCGGCTGCGGCGGGCCGATGGTCTGGCCGGCCGGCCGGGTCTCGCCGATCAACCTGCCCGCCTGGCGGAACTTCCCGCTGCGCGAGCGGCTGGCGCAGCGGCTGCCCGGGATCCCGGTCCGGGTGCACAACGACGCCATCTGCGTCGTCGCCGCCGAGCACTGGCGCGGCGCGGGCCGGGGCGCCAGCAGCGTCCTGGGCATGGTGGTCTCCACCGGGGTGGGCGGCGGCCTGATCGCCGACGGCCACCTGATCTCCGGTGCCTCCGGCAACGCCGGGCACATCGGGCACGTCGTGGTAGCGCCCGACGACGGGCCGCTGTGCGGCTGCGGTGCCCGCGGCTGCCTGGAGGCCGTGGCCCGCGGGCCCGCGCTGGTCAGCTGGGCGCAGGAGCAGGGCTGGCGGCAGGGCCAGGCCGGCCCGACCGCCAAGGAACTGGCCGACGACGGCGCGCAGGGTCACCCCGTATGCCAGGCGGCGATGCGCCGGGCCGGGCGCGCGCTCGGCATCGCGATCGCCTCGGCCGTCTACCTGTGCGAGCTGGAGGTCGTGGCGGTCGGCGGCGGCCTGTCACAGGCGGGAGCGCAGCTGTTCGATCCGCTGGAGGAGGCACTGCGGGAGCACGCCAGGCTCGATTTCGCCCGGCGGGTGCGGGTGGTGCCCGCCGCGCTCGGCCAGAGCGCCGGCCTGGTCGGCGCGGCCGCGCTGATCTGCGCGGCGGACCGGTACTGGCTGGGAGACTGATCCGCCCGCCCGCCCGGCCGGCCGGGCCGACTGGCGGACCCGGCAGGATGCCGGTGCGAGACTGCTGGCATGACGACGGCGTCTTCACCCGGCCCGGACGGGCCCGATAGCCCGGCTGCCGCCGCGCAGGTGAGCTTCGCTGACGTGACCGCCGCCCGCGAGGTGCTGGCGGGCGTCATCCGGCCGACCCCGCTGCTGCGCTCCCGCGCCATGTCCGAGCTGATCGGCGGCCCGGTCTGCATCAAGTGCGAGAACCTGCAGCGGACCGGGTCGTTCAAGGTGCGGGGCGCCTACCTGCGCATCGCGTCGATGACGCCGCGGCAGCGCGCCCGCGGCGTGATCGCGGCCAGCGCGGGCAACCACGCGCAGGGGGTGGCGCTGGCGGCATCGATGCTGGGCACCCAGGCCACCGTCGTGATGCCCGAGGGCGCGCCGCTGCCCAAGATCGCCGCCACCCGGTCCTACGGCGCGCAGGTCGTGCTGCACGGGATGGCGGTCGAGGACGCGCTGGCCCGGGCGCGGGAGCTGGCCGACGAGACCGGGGCGATCTTCATCCACCCGTTCGAGCACCCGGACGTGATCGCCGGGCAGGGCACCGTCGGCCTGGAAATCGCCGAGCAGTGCCCGGACGTGGCCACCGTCATGGTCCCGGTCGGCGGCGGCGGCCTGGCCGCCGGCATCGCGACCGCGATCAGCGGGACCCGGCCCGCCGCGCGGGTGATCGGCGTCCAGGCCGAGGCGGCCGCGCCGTTCGCCGCCTCGCTCGCGGCCGGCCAGCCCGTCACGGTGTCCTGCGGCCGGACGATGGCCGACGGGATCGCGGTAGCCCGGCCCGGGGATCTTACCTTCCGGCTGATTTCCCAGCGGGCCACCGGCGTGCTGACGGTGTCGGAGGAGAACCTGTCCCGCGCCCTGCTGCTGTGCCTGGAGCGCGCCAAGCAGCTGGTCGAGCCGGCCGGCGCGGCCGGGGTGGCAGCGCTGATCGAGCACCCAGGGGCGGTTGAGCCGCCGGCGGTCGTGGTGCTGTCCGGCGGGAACATCGACCCGCTGCTGCTGGCCAAGGTGCTGCGGCACGGCCTGGCCGCGGCCGGACGCTACCTGTCGCTGCGGTGCCGGCTGCCCGACCGGCCCGGCGCGCTGGCGACGCTGCTCACCGAGGTGGCCGCCTACGGCGGCAACGTGATCGACGTCGTGCACGAGCGAGCGGCCGCCGACCTGCGGGTGGACGAGGCGGAGGTCACGCTCCAGGTGGAGGCCCGCGGCCCCGAGCACTGCGAGGAGGTCGTCGCCCAGCTCCGCAAGGCCGGCTACGAGATCTGCTAGAGGTTCCCGCGGCGTTCCTGCTCGCGCTCGATGGCCTCGAACAGCGCCTTGAAGTTTCCCTTGCCGAAGCCCTGCGAGCCGTGCCGCTCGATCAGCTCGAAGAACACGGTCGGCCGGTCCTGGACCGGCTGGGTGAAGATCTGCAGCAGGTAGCCGTCCTCGTCCCGGTCCGCCAGGATGCCCAGCTCGCGCAGGTGGTCCAGCGGCACCCGGGTGTCGCCGACCCACTCGCCGAGCGTGTCGTAGTACGACCCGGGTGTGTCGAGGAAGCGCACCCCGGCTGCCCGCATCCCGCGCACCGCCGCCACAATGTCGCCGGTAGTCAGCGCGATGTGCTGGACTCCCGGGCCGCCGTAGTACTCCAGGTACTCGTCGATCTGGGACTTGCGCTTGCCCGCGGCGGGCTCGTTGATCGGGAACTTGACCTTGCGGCCGCCGTCGGCGACGACCTTGCTCATCAGCGCCGAGTACTCGGTGGCGATGTCGTCGCCCACGAACTCCTTCATGTTCGTGAAGCCGAGGACGCGGTGGTAGAACTCCACCCACTCGTCCATCCGGCCGAGTTCCACGTTCCCGACGCAGTGGTCGACCTCAGTGCAGAACGGCCCGGGCCCGTCGGTCAGCGGATCGGCCGCGACGTAGCCGGGCAGGTACGGGCCGGCGTAGTTTTCCCGCTCGACCAGCGTGTGGATGGTGTCGCCGAACGTGGCGATGGCGGCCAGCACGACCTTGCCGTGGTCATCCTCGGCCACGTGCGGCTGCGTGACGCCGGTGGCGCCCCGCTCGACCGCGAGCGCGTACGCGGTCTCGGCCGACGGCACGCCGATGGCCAGGTCGATGACCCCGTCGCCGTGCGCGGCGACGTGCGCGCCGAGCGCTGTGCCCGCGCGCACCGGGCCGCGCAGCACGAACCGGGCCGTGCCCGACTCAAGCACGTAAGCGGCCTCGTCCCGGCAGCCGGTCTCCGGGCCCCGGTAGGCCACGCAGCGCATGCCGAACGCGGTGGAGTAGTAGTGCGCCGCCTGGCGCGCGTTGCCGACGGCGAACACCACGGCGTCCATGCCGGTGACCGGGAAGCCGTCTGCTGGGGCTGCTGTCATCGTGATACTCCTGTCCGGCGGCGGCACGCTTTCCCCGCAGGATCCGCCGACCGGTCATGCTGTGCAACAGCGTGGATTCTGGCTGGTCAATCTGCCTATGCTGATGCCGTCACAGCTGGAAGCACTGTGCAGTCTGAACGGGGGTTCCGCGTGCTCGACGACCTGGACGCGCGGCTGATCGAGCTGCTGGCCGCCGAGCCCCGGGTCGGGGTACTGGAGGCATCGCGGCGGCTGCGGGTCGCGCGCGGCACGGCGGCGGCCCGGCTGGACCGGCTGCAGGCCCGCGGCGTGATCACCGGCTACGGGCCGGACATCGACCCGGCGGCGATCGGCTACGGGGTCACCGGCTTCGTCACGCTGGAGATCCGCCAGGCCGGCGGCCACGACGAGGTCGCCGAAGCGCTCGGCGGTATCGCCGAGGTGCTGGAGGTGCACACGATCACCGGCTCGGGGGACATGCTCTGCCGGGTGGTGGCCCGCACCAACGCCGACCTGCAGCGCGTGGTCGACGCGATCGTCGACGTGCCCGGCGTGCTGCGCACCGCCACGGTGATCGCGCTGGCGGAGCCGGTCCGCTACCGGATCCTGCCCCTGGTCCGCGCCGCGGTGCCGGCCCGCGGGCAGGGCTAGCTGGCGGCGGGCTCGGCGGCGGAGACGCCGGCCAGCTCGGTGGCGATCTCGACGACGGCAGCGCTCAGCTCGGCCGGGTCGGCTTCCTGCCCGGCGAAGAACATCCAGCCGATGTTCACCCCGCCCAGCGCCATCGCGGCTCGCAGCCGCTCGCTGAGCGGAGCCCCCGGCTCGGTCATCAGCTCGATGAGCGCACCCAGCCGCTCCCGGAACAGGTCGCCCCGGCCCTTGGCGGCGGCCAGGCTGTGCACCGCTGCCTGGTTCTGGTGCAGCATCCGGAACGCCTTCTCGCCGGCGGCCACGATGGCGACGTAGCGCCGGAGTATCTCGCCGCTGGTGGCCGGGGTGCGCGGCTGGCTGCGGGCCCAGCTGATCAGCGCGTCGAGCTGGCCGACGTAGTCCTCGACGAGGCTGGCGACGATGTCTTCCTTGGACTTGAAGTGGTAGTACAGCGCCGCCTTGGTGACCTCAAGCCGCTCGGCGATCTCGCGCAGCGAGGTCTTCTCGTAGCCTTGCTCGGCGAACAGCTCCAGCGCCACCTGCTGGATGCGCGCCCGGGTGTCCCCGCCAGGCGTCCGGCCCCGCGGGTCGCCGCTGCGCGCTGCCTCGTTCATCGTGTCGGTTCTCGCCTCGGCTCGGGACCGCCTGATCTACTTGACGGCCGGTAAGCACAGAGTTTAGCCTGCTCTCACAACGGATGCTAGCCGGTCGGCAAGTAGGTTGCGATCACCGGGCTGCTGCGGCCGGCGACTTCACGAGGCGGAATCATGGCGAACACACAGGCGGAGGCGGCCGCGCCGGCGGCCAGCGGGGCGCAGCGTGAGGTGCTGATCGTGCTGCCCGGCCTGCTGCTGGCGATCATCATCGCGATGCTGGACCAGCTGGTCGTCTCGACGGCACTGCCGCGCATCGTCGGCGACCTCGGCGGCCTGAACCACCTGTCCTGGGTGGTCACCGCCTATGTGCTGGCCGCCACGATCACCACTCCGCTGTACGGCAAGCTCGGCGACCTGTACGGGCGCAAGAGGCTGCTGATGATCGCGATCGTGCTGTTCCTGATCGGCTCGGCGCTCTCCGGCCTGGCGCACTCGATGGACCAGCTGATCGCGTTCCGCGCCCTGCAGGGACTGGGCGCCGGCGGCCTGATGGTCGGCGCCCTGGCCACTATCGGTGACCTGGTGTCGCCGCGCGAGCGGGGCAAGTACATGGGCTACATGATGGCCTCGATGATGCTGGCCATGATCGCCGGGCCGCTGGTCGGCGGGTACATCACCGACACCCTGTCCTGGCGGTGGATCTTCTACATCAACATGCCGATCGGCGGCGCGGCCCTGGTCTACCTGTGGCTCACCCTGCACCTGCCGGTGCACCGGGTGCAGCACAAGATCGACTACCTGGGCGCGGCGGTGATCGCGATCGGCGCGACCGCGATCGTGCTGCTGACCACCTGGGGCGGCACGCAGTACGCCTGGGGCTCGGCGCAGATCATCGGGCTGGCGGTGATCGCGGTGCTCGCGATCGTGGCGTTCCTGGCCGCCGAGGCCCGGGCTACCGAGCCGGTGCTGCCGCTGCACGTGTTCCGCAACCGGAACTTCTCGCTGGCCAGCGGCATGAGCTTCCTGCTCGGCCTGGCGATGTTCGGCGCGCTGACGTTCCTGCCGCTGTATCTGCAGACCGTCCAGCATGCCTCGCCCACCGGCAGCGGGCTGATGCTGATCCCGCTGATGCTCGGCTCCACTGTGACCTCGCTGATCGCCGGCCAGGTGACCAGCCGGACCGGCCGGTACAAGGCGCTGCCGATCATCGGCGGGGCGATCATGGCTGTCGGCATGTACCTGCTGACCCACCTCGGCCCGGACACCTCGCGGCTGACCTCGGCGATGTACTTCGTCGTGCTCGGCGTCGGGATGGGCTTCCTGATGCAGATCACCACGCTGATCGTGCAGAACAGCGTCGAGCCGAAGGACATGGGCGTCGCCAGCAGCTCGCGGGCGTTCTTCCAGCAGATCGGCGGGTCGATCGGAGTGGCGATGTTCGGCGCGCTCTTCGTCCGGCGGCTCGACGATGCGATGCGCGCCCGGCTGCCGGGGGTGCACCTGAGCGCCTCGGGCGGGCAGATCGACCCGGCCACGGTAAACCACCTGCCAGCGCCCGTCCGCGACGCGGTCTTCTACGGCATCAGCCACGCCGTGGACGGCGTGTTCTGGTGGTCGGTGCCGACCGCGCTGCTCGTTTTCATCCTGGCCTGGTGCATCAAGGAGATCCCGCTGCGCGGCCGGAGCGAGCCGCCGTCTGCCGACCCCGCCGCCCAGGCCGCCGAGCTGGTGCACTGAGCTGCTGATGTACTGAGCTGCTGATGTACTGAGCTGGCTGCGCAGGCAGGAAACGGTCGCGCCCGCCCAGGCGATCGTGGCCGGGCGGGCGCGACTGCGCGTGCTTACATTCCCGCGTAGGGGACGGCGTCCAGGATCTCGACGGTGGCCGAACGGCCGTTCGGCAGCGTGTAGCTTGCCGTCTCGCCGACCTTCTTGCCGGCGATCGCGCTGCCCAGCGGCGAGCGCGGCGAGTACACGTCGATCGGCGCGCCGCTCTCCTCCCGGGAGGCGAGCAGGAAGGTCACCTCGTCTTCGTCGCCGACGAAACGGACCGTGACAGTCATGCCCGGCCCGACCACGCCCTCGGTTCTGGGGGGCTCGCCGACGCGTGAGTTCTCCAGGATCTGAGAGAGCTGGAAGATGCGGGCTTCGCGCTTGCCCTGCTCTTCCTTAGCCGCGTGGTATCCGCCGTTCTCGCGCAGGTCGCCCTCGTCCCTCGCCGCCTCGATCTTCTTGGCGATCTCGGTACGGCCATCACCCGAGAGGTAGTCCAGCTCAGACTTCAGCCGGTCATACGCCTCCTGAGTGAGCCAGGTGACGGTGTCGTCGCGGGTCTCGGTCACGGATACTCCTTGCATGGGTGGGAGCTTTCGCTCCGCCAGGGCCCCTCGGGGCCATGGGGGTAAACCTTGAGGCTAACAAGGCTCTGCGACTGCTTCGAGCCTGTCAATGGGGACTCGGACCCGAAATGGGCGGCTAGTCCTGCGCCAGGCAGCAGTAGTACAGCTTCCCCCGGCCCGCAGCCGGATAACCTGCCGGGCCGCGGGAATGCCCAGGCTGGCCTGGCGCGTTGTCGGGCACAATAGCTCGTTGACGCTGGCCGGACCCGCCGACCGCGGGGTGGCTGGCATGGCAGAGCTGACCGGCCGGGTCTGGCCAGGTATCCGTCCGATTGAGGAGATTCTGCGTGTCCGTGATGAGTCCGCAGGAGCCGGTGACCGAGCCAGCCCCGCTGCGGCTGATGGCCGTGCATGCCCATCCCGACGACGAGTCGAGCAAGGGCGCGGCGACGATGGCCCGGTATGCCCGGGAAGGCGTCGACGTGCTGGTCTGCACGCTGACCGGCGGCGAGCGCGGCGACATCCTGAACAAGGCCATGGAGCGGCCCGAGGTGCGCGCGAACCTGGCCGCGGTCCGCCGGGCGGAGATGGCCAGGGCGCGGGAGATTCTCGGCGTGCAGCAGCAGTTCCTCGGATTCACCGACTCCGGGCTGCCGGAGGGCGACCCGCCGCCGCCGCTGCCCGACGACTGCTTCGCGGTCCAGCCACTGGCCACGGCGGCTGCGCCGCTGGTCCGCGCGGTACGCGAGTTCCGGCCGCACGTCATGCTCAGCTACGACGAGAACGGCGGCTACCCGCATCCCGACCACATCATGACCCATCAGGTCGGCGTGGAGGCATTCGAGGCGGCGGCCGACCCGGACCGCTATCCGGGGACCGGCGAGCCGTGGCAGCCGCTGAAGATGTATTACTTCGCGACCTTCCACCGGGCCAGGCTCACCGCGCTGCACGAGGAGATGGTGCGGCGCGGCCTGGAGTCGCCCTACGCCGAGCGGCTGGCCCAGTGGGAGGTCCAGCCGGGCCGGCCGCCGCTGGAGGTCACCTCGCGGGTGCCGTGCGGCGATTACTTCACCCTTCGTGACCAGGCCCTGCTCGCGCACGCCACCCAGATCGACCCGCACGGCTTCTGGTTCGCCTGCCCGGTCGAGGTGCAGCAGGAAGCGTGGCCGACCGAGGATTTCCACCTGGCCAGGTCACTGGTGGATACTGGACCTCCGGAAGACGATTTGTTCGCGGGAATCCGGGAGAGGGTGGCGACGTGACCGTGCTTGCTGCGGGCAGCGCGGTGGATGCGCCGGGCACACTGAGCTTTCTGGTCATCTTCGGGATGGCCGTAGTGCTCTTCTTCCTGTTCCGGTCGATGTCCAAGCACCTGCGCAAGGTAATGGGACGGCCGGCCAGGGACGGCCGTGTCCAGGCCGCAGCGGCCTCGGACAAGCCGGGTCCGGCCGGACCCGGCTCCGGCGGCGAGGCCGGCCCGGGCCAGCCGGGCTGAGTCAGCCGGGCCTGGGCCAGCCAGGTGGCCCGGCGGCGCCGGCTACTCGTACGCTGACCCGTACAACTATCTAGCTGTGCTGACTAGCTTTCCGCCACCGACGCCGGTACTGCTGCTGGCGATGATGCTTGCCCGTTCTCGGCGCGCTGCCCGGTCGGCCGCGGATGAAGGCCGGTGATCTGCGTTGAGTGAGTGGCCTGCCGAGGTTCCCGCCGCGGGCGTGCCCGCTGACGCCTGGCTGCTGGACGTGCGAGAGGCCGCCGAGTGGGTGGCTGGTCACGTGCCGGGTGCGCTGCACATGCCGATGGGCCAGGTCGGAGCCAGGGCCGGGGAGATCCCGCAGGACCAGACCGTCTTCGTGATCTGCCGGTCCGGAGCCAGGTCCGGCCGGGTGGCTCAGGCGCTGACCGGCGCCGGATGGCAGGCGGTCAACGTGGCGGGCGGCATGCAGGACTGGGCCGCGGCCGGCCGGCCGATGGTGTCTGAGTCGGGGGCGGATCCGTTCGTGGCGTGACGGCTGTCCCGTCAGCGTGACGCGTGTTCCCCTCGGCTGAACTGGCCCAGCCGGGGCTGACGGCGTCGTCGCTCAACAGGGGGTCGGAGCGGCCGGCGAGCTTGAGGAGGTGGGTGATGTATCCGGCGGTCTGCTCGCCGGTCATGGCGGGCATGGCGTAGCGCAGGGCGATCCGCTGGTCCGAGGGTGGCCTAATGACCTAGCTCCGCTAGCGGTAGATCCAGGTCCAGTCGACCATGCGGACAGTGCGGGTTCCGGCGGCGGCGAAGTGGGCGGTGACGTCGGCGCGCAGGTCGTAGGAGGGGTTGCGGAGGGCTTTGGCGGCGATGATCATGCGGGCGAGGGGCCGGCCGTCCTGGTCGTAGCCGGTGAGAGTGATGCCGAAGATGGCGCGCTTGCCGGTGTGGCTGTCGAGGGCGGCGAGCATGGGCTCGGCGGTGAGGGTGGACAGCAGGACCGGCGGCGGGCCGGGTGCCCGGCGGGCGGGGGCGGCGGCGTGCTCGCGGGGCAGGGCGAAGAACGGGGACCTGAGGACCAGCCGGGCGGTGAGCATCAGGACCAGCCCGGCGGCGGCGACGGCGCCGATGGCCCAGAGCTGCGGGGCGGCGGCGGTCTGGAGGTACTGATAGAGCACCCAGCCGAGGAAGGCGGCGGCGGCCAGCGGGAGGACGCCGAGGGTGAGCGCGTCGCGGAGGCTGGCGCGTACTCGCTGCCGGTAGTACACGATCGTGGACAGGGCGGTGAGGATGTAGAAGCCGGCGAACAGCTGGCCGGACAGGTTCACCACGTCGGAGAAGGCGCCCTGGACGGTGGTGGCCAGGAAATACACCACGGTCAGGCCGGCGACCAGGACGGCGGTCAGCACGCTGGCGGCGACCGGGGTGGCGTACCGGGCCGAGACGTTGGCCAAGGACGCGGGCAGCGCCCGGTAGGAGGCCATGCCGTAGATGATCCGGGCGGTCAGGATGAT
>JBKQSL010000173.1:0-2878 GCA_052143655.1 Streptosporangiaceae bacterium
TGCGGGGCCAGGGTCATACTCGGAAGGGCAAGTGCCAATGCGGACGGTCTGCGGCCGGGTCCAGCGGCGGGCTGCCACACGATCGGCGAAGTTTCTGGGGGCCGCCATCGCAGCCGTCCCGGCCAACGGCCATTTCCCGGGAAAGACCACCACCCTCCCACAGCCGGGCGGCGTGCGGCCACGGTATCTGGCGGCGCCGGCGCGGCGATGAAAGGAACACGATGCCCCGTTTAGCAGGCAAGAAAGGTGCGCGGCCCAGCGTTCCGTCCCGGCCCAGGGTGCACCTGGGCGCGGCGATCCGGGGCACTGCCCCGTCCCAGGCCCATTTCGGGCACATCCCGGTGATCGGGATGATGGGCAACGATGAGTGGGGCGACTGCCCGTTCGCGGGTGACGGTCACCTGGTCGAGGCGTGGACGTTCTACGGGCAGGGACAGGAGGTGGAGATCTCCACCGCGGAGGTGCTGGCCGCCTATGCCAGCACCGGTTTCAACCCGGCTGCCGGGCCATCGGGACACAACCCGACCGATAACGGGTCGACGCCGCAAAATGCGCTGGAGTACCTGTTCGGCACCGGGCTGGGCGGCGTCAAGGCCGCGGCGTTCGGTGACCTGGACATCGCCGACGCCAATCAGTGGCAGCAGGCGCTGGCGCAGTTCGGTCCGCTGATGCTCGGCGTCGGCGTCAGCCAGGTATCGATGCAGCAGTTCAACAACGGCCAGCCGTGGACGACCGCGCCTGGCAGCGGGGCTAAAGAAGATCACGTCGTGATCTTGTGCGGCTACGAGCCCGGCATGTACTGGTGCTACACGTGGGGCGCGGTGCAGGGCGTGACTCCTGAGTGGTTCTCGCAGAACGCCTATGAGGTGTGGGGCGCGATCTCCCCGGCCTGGGTGAACGCGAATACCGGCCAGGACCCCGAGGGCGTGGACCTGGCTGTTCTCGGCCAGGAGTTCGCCGCCGTAACCGGGCAGCCCAGCCCGTTCGCCAGTTAGGGTCCGCATGCCAGGATGAACCCGGCCTGACACTTCACCCAGATGCGAGGCCGCGCCGAGGAGCGCGACCTGTCGGCCGGGCCATGCCCGGCCATCCTGGGCAGCAGCCGCCGGGTGAGCAGGCCCTGCTCACCCGGCTCGGGCGCCGCCGCCCGTGCTTGTTCACCGGCCGCGTGAACGGAATCAGCGGCTGGGCGCCGGGCATGCTGGCCGCGCATGTTCGGCCGCGATGCCCGGCGCTGCCGGGAATGCTGTTTGCCGCTGTGAACTGAGGCGCTATGCCTGTTCACGAGAAGGTCTAGGATTACGGCGAAGCGCCGCCCGTGCCGTGCTGTGAGGGAGGTGCGAGCGTGATCGCTGTGGTCATCCCCGCCTTCAATGAGGCAGATAAGCTCGCGCCCCTTCTCCCGCGCATCCCGGCGTGCCTGTCCGGCGTGCCCGTTCAGGTCATCGTGGTGAGCGACGGCTCGGCCGACGGGACGGATGCGGTCGCGCGTGACCGCGGCGCCGTCCTGGTCCGCATTCCCGAGCATCGAGGCAAAGGGGCCGCCCTCCGGGCAGGCCTCGCCCGGGCAAGGGAACTGGATCCGTCCCAGCTGGTCACGATGGACGCCGACGGCCAGCACGATCCGGCCGACCTGGAGCGGCTGGTCCGGCCCGTGATGGCCGGCGAGTGTGCGCTGGCGGTCGGCAGCCGGTTCCTGTCCGGCCCTTCCCGCGGGCCCGCGCCGCTCAACCGCTATCTGGTGCGGAAAGCCCTCGTCGCGGCGCTGCGGGCTGCACTCGGCCGCACCTACACCGATCCGTGCTGCGGCTACCGGTGCTTCTCCGTCCAGGCGCTCCGGGTTATCCGATTGCAGGGGGACCACTACCAGAGCGAGCTGGAGGAACTGTTCGAGGCGGCCATTCACGGCCTGAGCGTGGCAGAGGTACCCGTGCGCGCAGACTACCCTCCTGGCTCCTCCAAGATGGGCGCCCGTTACGGCCGCCTGGCGGGCCGGGTGTGGGTCATCAGCCAGTACGTTTCGACGATAGCGAGGAAGACCCGGGAGCTGCGGCGGGCTAGCGCGATGGCGCGGCCATCGGCGGGCCGCCCGGTCCGGGGCGGGACAAGGTGAGGAGAAGCATGAGCCAGAACGCGGAGAACGAGCTCCTGGCGGAATTCGAAGAGCTGGTCAGGACCGACCAGCTGCCGGAGCAGGGGTCTCAGTTCTTCGGCAGTGTCTCGAAGCTGGCCGACGACTTCTTGAATACCGGCCGGTTCGAGCTGCCAGCCGACCCGTTCCGGGGGCGGGACCGCGAGATGGCGCTGGAATCCGAGCTGTACTACGTCATGTTCTGGCGGATGTTCGACCGGACACCCGCCGCCATGCTGCAGGACTTCGCCATCAAGCTCCGCCGCATCCTGGCCATGCGCGTTTTCAAAAAGTGCGGCGAGGACGTGGTCATTCACCACAACGTCCTGTTCAACTCCGGCCGCAACATCGAGCTGGGCGACGGTGTGTTCCTGAACCGGGACGTGATGCTGGACGACCGGGCGGCGCTCACCCTCGGCGATCACGCGATGATCGCGGCTGGCGTGGCGATCGAGACCCACAGCCACGCCTACGACGACTTCTCGGTGCCGCTTCCGCATGGCGGGCGGACCTTCGCGCCGGTCCATATCGGGTCGAACACCCTCCTGGGGTACAAGGTCGCCGTGATGGCTGGCGTCAACATCGGGAATCGCTGCATCGTGGCCGCCAATTCGGTGGTGACCAAGGACCTGCCCGACCAGGCCATCGCGGGGGGTGTGCCGGCCAGGGTCATCAAGATGATCGTGCCCCGTGCCGGGGACTTTGGGCCTGGCGGGCCGCCCTGATCAGTCCTGTCTCGCCGCCTGC
>JBKQSL010000174.1:0-13117 GCA_052143655.1 Streptosporangiaceae bacterium
TTGGTGTCCTCCCAGCGGACCGCCTTCATTCTTCCTCCTCGTCGGCTTCCCGCTGGTAAGCCGCGTAGCGTTCCTCGGCGAGCGGGATTGCCTCGGCGTACCAGGTGCGCCAGCGCCCGGCCTTGTCACCCGCAACCAGCACGATTGCTTCCCGCTCTGCGTCGAATACGAAGAGCAGGCGCACCTCGGCGGTACCAGGCACCCGGGGCCGGAGCTCCTTGAGATTATGAATCTTGCTGCCATGAATGCGGTCGACCAGGGGCCTGCCGAGCTGCGGCCCGCATAGGGCCAGCTCGTCCAGGGCCTCCTCGACCTTGTCCGCCGTGAGCGGGTCATCTTTGCACAGGGCCAGGAACTAGTCGTTGACCGGATCGAGGAGCAGGATCTCCCAGCGCACGTCCTCAGTATAACGATTCCTTATATCTTTGCCGTCGACCCGCCCCGGCGGCAGCAAGACGGACAGGTGCCGCCTGGCAGGCCGCCGACTCTGGCCGTCACGTTTAGCCATTGGGCAATCACAGCAGCCGCCACCGACAATCCGGCCGAACACCCGGTGATGGCGAACGGCCGACCGCGAAGAGTCGGCTGGCCGGATCGTCCACGTCAAGACAGCCGTGTTGAAAGGAGAAATCCAGATCTCGGCTGATCCGAGGGGAATGGTTCGGCAGTGCATTCCCGCGGTCCTGACAGCGCTCGGTACACCACCTGCCCGGGCGGGGCCGTGACGCATTGCGAATGCGGCACGAGCCGGCGGCCAGGCGCCCAGGCGCGGATCCGCAAGCGGAATGTCATACCCCGCCCCTACGATGAGCCGCATGGCAGCGGGCCTGGAATTCGAAGAGATCGCCTGGATGCGCGCTAACAGCCCAGCCTGGCGGCTGCTCCGCGCCGACAGTGCGCCGCTTGTGCTCAGCTTCTTGTACCGGATCTTTGTGGAGGAGAACGTCCGCTCCATTCCCGCTGCGGAACTCGTGAGCCTCCTGGACGATGAACTCTACGCACGCAACGAGCGGATCCCGCACAGCTTTCCCAAGCCCGCGAAGGCATACCTCGACGACTGGGCAGCCGCAGAGTCGGGGTGGCTGCGCAAGTACTATCGCGAGGGCAGCGATGAGCCGCATTTCGACGCGACCCCGGCGGTAGAGAAGGCGCTGCAGTGGGTGCGTGTCCTGGCCGAACGCGACTTCGTCGGTACCGAGTCCCGGCTGAATACCATCTTCGACCTGCTCCGCCAGATCATCTTCGGCACCGAGCCGGACCCGGCGGCCAAAATCGAGGAGCTGAGACGCCAGCAGCGTCGGCTGGACGGTGAGATCGCCCGTATCGAGGCAGGCAACCTGACCATGCTCGACTCTAGCGGTGTGCGCGACCGCTACCAGCAGTTCGCCGCGACTGCCCGGGAGCTGCTCGCCGATTTCCGCCAGGTCGAGGAGAATTTCCGCAAGCTCGACAGGCATCTGAGGGAGAAGGTCACCGGGTGGCAGGGCGGCAAGGGGGAACTGCTCGACGACGTGCTCGGCAGCCGGGAGTCGATCGCCGGCTCCGACCAGGGCCGGTCGTTCCAGGCGTTCTACGATTTCCTGCTCTCCCAGGCCCGCCAGCAGGAGCTATCGGACCTGCTCGAGCGGGTCCACCAGCTATCAGGCAACGCCGAGAGCGACCTACGCCTGCGGCACGTCCACTACGACTGGCTGCAGGCCGCCGAGGCCGCCCAGGCGACGGTAAGACAGCTGTCCGAGCAGCTGAGACGGTTCCTCGACGACCAGGTGTGGTTCGAGAACCGCCGGGTGATCGACCTGCTGCGGGACATCGAGGGCCGCGCGCTCAGCCTTCGCGACGAGCCCGGGATCGATCTCACGATGGAGATCGACGCCTTGGCCCCCGATATCACGCTGCCGATGGAGCGGCCGCTCCACACTCCGGTCCGCAAGCCGCGCCTCGACAGTGATCCCATCCGGCCTGCCGGAACCGGCGACGAGACCGATCCGACCGCCCTGTTCGAGCAGGTCTACGTCGACCCGGGCCCGCTCCGCGGGAACGTACGCGCCGCGCTCCGGCGCCAGCCGCAGGTCGGGCTGGCGGACCTGGTCAGCGCCGCACCGCTCACGCACGGCGTCGCCGAGCTCATCACGTATCTGTCGCTTCGCGACGACGCCTTCACGGTCGTCTACGACGACACCAGGTCCGAACAGGTCGGCTGGACCGGCCCGGACGGGCGCGACCGGATCGCCACGCTGCCGGGGGTCACCTTCACCCGCGCCGTCGGCCTCGTCACCGGGAGCACGCCATGACCGAGCCTGACCTGCCATCCGCCGTCATCACGCT
Organism: Streptosporangiaceae bacterium; assembly: GCA_052143655.1. Lineage (GTDB taxonomy): Bacteria > Actinomycetota > Actinomycetes > Streptosporangiales > Streptosporangiaceae > CAVSUR01. The sequence continues at coordinate 2,326 of JBKQSL010000174.1, forward strand.
GATGAAGGGCGTCGTCTACCGCGACACCCATGAGCGCGCCTGGAAGCACCTGCTCCAGTTGCAGCCTCGTGTCAGGGACTACGTCGAGGTGCTCGGCCTGCAGGTGGTCATCGACGAGGCCGAGGGGTACGCCTTCCTCCGCCAGCGGCCTTCCGACGAGGGCGAAGCCGACCCGGTGCCCAGGCTGATCCCGCGCCGCGCGCTGTCCTTCCACGTCAGCCTGCTGCTCGCGCTGCTGCGGAAGAAGCTCGCCGAGTTCGACGCCCAGGGCGGTGATACGCGGCTGATGCTCACCCGCGACCAGATCGCCGAGATGCTCCGCGTCTTCCTGCCGGCCACGAGCAACGAGGCCCGCCTCATCGACAAGATCGACGAGCACATCGGCAAGGTGGAGCGGCTCGGCTTCCTGCGCCCGGCGAAGAACGCCGAGCAGATCTACGAGGTCCGCCGCGTCCTCAAGGCGTATATCGACGGCCAGTGGCTCGCCGACTTCGACGCGAGGCTGGCCGAGTACGCGGGCCTGCTGACCGGCGACGCGGTCAGCGGCGGAGCAGCCGGCGGAGACGGCGAATGACGGCCGGGCAGCCGCTCAGCGGCTTCCGGCTGGCCCGCCTCGAGGTACGCAACTGGGGCACGTTCGACGACCTGGTGTGGACGCTGCGGGCCGACGGCCGCAACACCCTGGTCACCGGCGACATCGGCTCGGGCAAGTCCACGATCGTGGACGCGGTCACCACGCTGCTGCTGCCCGCCAACCGCATCTCCTACAACAAGGCCGCCGGCGCGGAGACCAGGGAGCGCTCGCTCCGCTCCTACGTGCTCGGCTACTACAAGTCCGAGCGCAACGAGGCGACCGGCAGCACCAGGCCGATAGCTCTGCGCGACGCCACGAAGTTCAGTGTCATCCTCGGCGTCTTCACCAACGACGGCTACGCCGCCACGGTCACCGTCGCCCAGGTCTTCTGGATGAAGAACGGTGACATCGGCGGCCAGCCTGACCGGTTCTTCGTCACTGCCGACACCCCGCTTTCGATCGCCGGGGACTTCCTCGAGTTCGGCGGTGACATGACCCGGCTCCGCAGACGGCTGAAGGCCACGGACGGCGTCCGGCTCCACGATGGTTTCCCCGAGTACGGCAAGGACTTCCGCCGCCGCCTGGGCATCGAGTCCGAGCAGGCCATGGAGCTGTTCCACCAGACCGTCTCCATGAAGTCGGTCGGCAACCTGACCGAGTTCGTCCGCGAGCACATGCTCGAGCCGTTCAACGCCGGGCAGGCCACCAGGGATATCGTCGCTCACTTCGACCACCTCACCAGCGCGCACGAAGCCGTGTTGCGCGCCCATGCGCAGCTCGACGCGCTTACGCCGCTGCTGAAGGACTGCGACGCCCACGACGCGGTCGCCGCGGAGATCGCGACGCTGACCGCTCAGCGCGCGGCGTTGCGGTACTACTTCGCTGATCACAAGGCTCGCCTTCTCAACGGGCTGCTCACCGAGCTTGATTCAGAACAGAGCCGACTCACCGCTCGCCGCAGGCAGCTTGACGAGCGACTGGCCGGCCTGCGGGCGCGCGAGACCAGCCTGACCGTCGAACGCGCCGGGCACGGCGGCAACCGCCTCACGGAGATCGAGCGGCAGATCGAGGAGATCGGCCATACCCGGGACGCCCGCAGTGGCCGCTATCAGAGCTTCTCCGGACTGCTCGGCCAGGCGGGCCTTGACCCGGTGGAGACCGAGGAGCACTTCGCCGTCCGGCGCCAGCAGATCACCGCGGCCAGGAGCGTCGTCGACACCGAGCTCGCGGACGCACAGAACAAGCTCACCGACGCACGGGTCGACAAGCAGCGGCTGGACGCCCAGGCCGCGGAGGTGAACGCGGAGCTGCGCAGCCTGCGCGAGCGCAGGAACAACATCCCCAAGCGCCAGCTGGACCTGCGGGCCCTGCTCTGCCAGGACCTGGGGCTCGCGGAGGACGGGCTGCCGTTCGCCGGCGAGCTGATCGCGGTACGCCCGGAGGAGTCCGACTGGGAAGGCGCGGCGGAGCGGCTGCTGCGCTCCTTCGCGCTGTCCATCCTCGTCCCTGACGAGCACTACGCGCGGTGTCCGGCTGGATCGACGGGCAGCACCTGCGCGAGCGTGTGGTCTACTACCGGGTCCCGGCCCCCGCCCTGGCCAGCCGAGCAGCGCCGCCGGAGCCCGGCCGCGGCACGCTGGCCGCCAAGCTCGAGTTGAAGGACACCGACTTCGCGCCGTGGCTGGAGCGCGAGCTGGCCAGCCGGGCCGACGCTGAGTGCGTCCAGACGATGGCCGAGTTCCGCCGGGCGACCCGGGCGGTTACCAGGGCCGGGCAGATCAAGGGCGGCTTCCGGCACGAGAAAGACGACCGGTTCCGCATCGACGACCGCAGCCGGTACGTGCTCGGCTGGAGCAACGAGCGGAAGATCGACGTCCTGCTCGGCCGGGCCGCGGCGCTCGCCAGGCAGCTCGCCGATACCGAACGGGACGCGGCGGACCATGAGGCCGCCGTCAAGGCCGCCGTCGCCCGTGGCCAGGTGCTCGCCGGGCTCGCGCAGACCCGTGACTTCGCGGAGATCGACTATCAGGCGGCCGTCAACCGGATCGCCGAGCTGACCGAGGAGCACGCGAGGCTGACGGCGGCCTCGGCGGAACTCGCCAGGCTGGACGCCGACCTCGAGGACATCCGGCGGCAGATCGCCGCGGCGGAGAGGGCGCGCTCGGAGGCCGACGGCAAGCTCGGGCGCGCCGAGCAGTCCATGTCCGACGCGAAAGCGGAGCAAGAGGATGCACGGGCCATCCTCGCCGAGCCGTCGGGCGCGACGGCGGCGGCGTACTTCGACGCGATCGGCGGCCTGCTCGCCAAGGCAGGGCAGGCGCCGCCGGACAAGCCCGCCGCGTGTGACCGCGCTGAGAACAGCGCCGCGGGGGAACTCATGTCCCTTGAGGCCAGGCTCGCTGACCGCAGGACGAGGCTGGGCAACAAGATCGTCTCGGCGATGGTGAATTTCCGCGGCCAGTACCCGGTCGAGACCAGCGAACTCGACAGCGCCGTCGAGGCGGCCGACGGCTACCGTGAGCTGCATGGCCGCCTCGCCGGCGACGACCTGCCCCGTTTCCAGCAGCAGTTCAAGACGTACCTGAACCAGAACACGATCAGAGAAATCGCCCAGTTCCAGGCTCAGGTGAACCGGCAGTCCGACTTGATCAGGGAGCGGATCGACACGATCAACACGTCCCTGGTGGGGGTGGACTACAACCCGGGCCGGTACATCAGGCTCGAGCCCCAGCAGACCCCGAGCATCGAGATCAGGGACTTCCGCACCGACCTGCGCGCGTGTACCGACAACGCCGTGTCACCGGGCACCGCCGACGACCAGTACTCAGAGCAGAAGTTCCTGCAGGTCAAGCGGATCATCGAGCGGTTCAGGGGCCGCGAGGGGCAGAGCGAGGCCGATCAGAGGTGGACGCGGCTGGTCACCGACGTCCGGAACTGGTACACCTTCACCGCCTCCGAGCGGTACCGGGAGGACGACAGCGAATACGAGACGTACGCCGACTCTGGCGGCAAGTCCGGCGGGCAGAAGGAGAAGCTCGCGTACACGATCCTCGCCGCCTCGCTCGCCTACCAGTTCAAGCTCGAGTGGGGTGCCGCCAAGTCGCGGACCTTCCGGTTCGCGGTCATCGACGAGGCCTTCGGCCGGGGCTCAGATGAGTCGACCAGGTTCGCGCTCGAGCTGTTCGGGCGGCTCGGCCTGCAACTGCTGATCGTCACCCCGTTGCAGAAGATCCACGTGATCGAGCCCTACGTATCGGCGGTCGGTTTCGTCGACAACCCGACTTCCAGGTACTCCCGGCTGCGGACGCTGACGATCGAGGAATACCGGGCGGAGCGGCTCGCGCATGTCCTCGGCGCGCCGATCGCTGCGGCGGTGGCCTGACATGGGACGGCCTGACGCGGGCAAGCCGTGGACCCGCCCAGCCGACGCGCGCGAGGCCGTGCGCAGGAAGTGGCCCGTCCTGCTCGCGAATTTCCTGGCCGGGCAGGGCTGGGAACCGCTGCCCGTCGCGTTGCGCGGCCCCGGCCCCGCCGAGATCGGAGACCGCCTAGCCGATGTCCAGACCTGGGCTGCCGAGTGGGACCGGGCCGGGCGCGGCCCGCTGCGCGTGGAATGCAGGAAGGTGGGCGGCCGGCTGATCGGCACCAACCAGATCCCGTGCCGTGCCTGGCTCGACGGCTACGATCAGGCCTGGGAATTTCTCGGGGCGCGCCAGCAGGTCCGCCGACTAACGGAAATCGCCGGGCAGACGAAAGCCGAGTGCCCACGCGTAATCGGCTGGGTTGAACGGCACCCGGTCAAGGCCCTGGACCTAGCCTCCTCCTGGACACACCTGCTCGCGACCGTCCGCTGGGTCGACGAGCGCCAGCTGGCCGGCATGTACGTCCGGCAGGTGGACGTACCCGGGGTGGACACGAAGTTCATCGACAAGCACAAGCGCGTGCTGACCGAACTGCTAGACCTCCAGCTCGACCCGGCCAGGATCGACGCGACGGCCCCGGACTTCAAGGGCCGCTACGGGTTCCGCCGCAAGCCGGACTACGTGCGCCTGCGGACCGCCGTCGCCGGCGCCCCCTACACCGAGCTGACCGTCCGCGCGGACGAGCTCGCCGCTCCGCCGCCGGGCGTCACTCATGCCTACATCGTTGAGAACGAGATCACCTACCTGGCCTTCCCGCTGGTCCCGGACGCGATCGTGATCTTCGGCAGCGGCTACGCGGTCAACGTCCTGGAGAGGCTCGACTGGCTAGTCACCCTCGACCTGGCCTACTGGGGCGACCTGGACACTCATGGTTTCGCGATCCTGAACCGGCTGCGCCACCGCTTCCCCCACGCTCGCTCCATCCTCATGGACCGCGAGACCCTTCTCGCGCACCAGTCCCAGTGGGTGCCCGAGCCGACCCCGACGAGGGCCGCTCTCGACTTGCTTACCCCGGCCGAGCAGAACCTCTACCAGGCACTCGTCACTGGCGCCTTCGGTCCCGCTGTCCGCCTGGAGCAGGAGCGCGTTAACTTCGCCTGGCTGAAACAAGCCTTCCGAGTAAGTGAACTCCACGCACGTGATGCGGCCCGAGACACACTTCCCGGCAGGAACGACTAGCCTGCGCTGCAGTGCCGACAACTTACAAATGGATATTTAAAACCTTCCCGGACCGTAACCGCGATTTGTCGTAGCAGCTGAAACTAGCGTGTCCTCCCAGGTCGGCGACCATATATGCGAATGCAGCCATATCCCAGCGTACAACCTATAACTACACAGGTTGGAGCGCTCACGTGAGTTCACAGGTGGGCGTGCGACGCCTCCTTGTCGAGGATCTGGCAGACCTCTGGCCATGGCAGTTGCAGTTGACTTGTCCGCGACCAGTAGGCATGCGCGGACCGGACCGCAACGCTCAACCCCGAGTGCGGCAGTGGACGCAGGGATGGACCGGGCCAGCCGACGCAGGGCATTGCCGGGCCCGCGATCACTGGGCGAGATTCCGCTTCCGGCGATGAGGGTGGCCGCGCGGATGATGTCGAGGACGACCGGATGGGCGCGATCTGCGAGAGAGCCGTAAACGACGAACGGCCAGGGCATGCGAGTAATTGCCCAGCGCAGCCGCTCCAGCCCGGACCCGAGGTCGGTAGCCATGAACGACGGACTGTCCGCGTTCCATAGGAGGACTATGTCCCCGATTTCGAGGCCGCTGTGACGGATGCGCAGCGTGATACCCCGGACTTCGCGCCGCTGCCAGGGGGTGATGGCACCGCGGATTTCGACGTGGCGGGCATGCAGGCCCAGCCGCGACAGCGCGGTCAGCCACGTGTCGAGGAGTGGCTACGGCTCCTGTGCCATCGCACAGGGCAGCCTCGGCACATGTTCCCCGCCTCCAGGCGAGTGCGGCGACCGGGGTGCCGGATCGCAAGGATTCCCCGAATACCGCAGCTCCGGCTTCTGCGTAGTATCGCGCGCACGCGTAGACGAGAACCCGGCCTGCCCGCAGAGCGGCCGTCTTGTTCGCCCCGCCCAGTTCCCCCGCCATGTCGATGTGGTCAGCTCGGAATAGGTCACTGTGGCGCACTGCGCAGGCTTCGTCGAAGACCGGGCCGATGACCCGGATCCGGCGGCCGAGCAGCGCCGCAGCCATGACCGCGACGTGGGGCGCCTTCTCCCCGTCGATACGCCCGAGCCACACGAGATCGGAGCCGTCGGTGGCGGGTGGTTCTTGTTCGCCCAGCCTCCGTGGAGTAGCAGTACAGCCGGGAGCGGTGCCCATCGAAGGCGTCCGGGGTGTGCCGGAAGTCTGGCGCGTGCTGGAACGTGGCGACGTCGCAGTCCAGCTCCTCCCAAGCCCGCCGCCACGCTGGGAGCGACGGGTACTCGTGGCCGACGATGAGCAGGTCATAACCGGCCGACCGCAGCCTGGCAAGCTGACGGGATCCCGGTGCCAGGTCCTCTAGGCGCACCGGATCGGTGGCCCAGCCATCGCCCAGGCCGGACCGCCACAAGGGACCGAGGAGATGAACGTCGGCGCCTGCCCGGCGGGCCCCGATGGCCGCTGCCCACAGCCACCGTTCGATACCCCCGTACCCGGCAGGCGGGAAGGCGTAGCTTCCCGGGAAGTCACAGACGCCGACCAGCATCACATCTGGGGCGTTCCGTCCGGGCCGAGCGCTTTGAAGCCCAGATAGGGGACGAGCGCATCCGGCATCGATACGGAACCGTCCTGCTGCTGGTAGCTCTCCAGGATGGCGGCCATGGTCCGGCCGATCGGCATGCCAGAGCCGTTCATCGTGGCGACGAAGGACCGCGTGCCGTCCGTGCCCCGGGTGCGGATGTTCGCCCGGCGGGCCTGGAACGTGCCGCAGTCGGAGCAGGAGGAGATCTCCCGGTAGCGCTGCTGGCTGGGCAGCCACACCTCCAGGTCATAGGTGACCTGAGCGGCGAAGCTCACATCACCAGCGGCCAGCATGATGACCCGGTAGGCCAGGCCCAGCTCCTTCAGGCACGCTTCCGCGTGGCCGATCATCTTCTCCAGCTCGGCCTGCGACTGGTCTGCGGCGCAGATCCGCACCATCTCAACCTTCGTGAACTGGTGCAGCCGCAGGATGCCGCGGGTGTCCTTGCCGTAGGACCCCGCCTCGGACCGGTAGCACGGGGTGTGCGCGGTGAATGCCAGCGGCAGCGCGGCCTGGTCGATGATCTCGCCGGCGTGCAGGTTCGTCAGCGGCACCTCAGCGGTGGGGATCAAGAACAGGTCCCGCGATCCAACACTGGTCTTGAACAGGTCTTCCTCAAATTTTGGCAACTGCCCGGTGCCAGTCATGGTCTCCCGGGTGACCAGGTTGGGCAGCGAGTACTCGGTGTAGCCGTGCCGCCGGGTGTGCAGGTCGAGGAAGAACGTCGCCAGGGCACGCTCCAGCGCCGCGCCCGCGCCCCGGGCGATGCTGAACCGCGGGCCGGACAGCTTGGCAGCCCGGGCGAAGTCGAGGATCCCCATCGCCTCACCGAGGTCAACATGATCCTTCGGCTCGAACGCGAACGCCGGTGGGTCACCATGGCGGCGGATCTCCACGGCAAAGTCTTCGCTGTCGCCGTCGGGAACCGTATCCAGCGGCAGGTTCGGGATGCCGAGCAGCAGCTCCCGCAGCTCAGCCCCAGCCCGGTCCTTTTCTGCCTCTGCCTGGTGGATCTGCTCCTTGAGCCGGCGTGCCCGCTCCTTCAGCTCCGAGACATCCCCGCCCTGCCGGGCCGCCTGCTGCACTTCCTGTGTCACCCGGTTGGACTCGGCACGGAGATGGTCGGCCGTGGTGATGCTGCTGGTGCGCCGTGAGAACAGCGCCTCCAACGTGACCAGGTCCAGGGCGTAGCCACGGCGGGCGAGGCGGTGCACAGCGTCGGCGCCCATCTCCAGCAGGGCGCGGGGATCATGCATCAGTACCTTCTTCCATCGGTTTCCCTGCTGCCGAACCTAGCAAGCCATCGGCCTGCGTCCCCTCGCAACAGCGCCAGTCGCCGGTTTTCTGATCCGCTTCCCGGTCAAGATCCGTTATCAGCGCATCGATGATGCTCCGCATCTCAGCATCGGCAAGGACCATCGGTGTTGCGCAGGGGTCTCGGGAAACAATTACGTCTCCCGGAGCCAGCGCGTGCTGCCGCCGCCAGGTGACCACCGATAGCGCGAGGCCGTGGGTCACCACCAGCCTTAGACCCGGCAAGACAAGGGCCGACCGCAGGCCCTCCAGCATTCGCCGGATGCCCTCGCGCTGCGACTCGGTTGCGCCCCGGGGCCTGGCGCGAGGGCCGTGCTGGCCGACCTCGTAGCAGGCAGGATTCCGGCACTCTCCCGCCGACAGCCACGGCACGGCGGTGGATCCTGGGCAGCACTTCGCCCTCGATGTAGCTCGCCAGACTCGGAAAGGCCGTCGGCGCCATAGCCCGGGAATGCAACCGGCGGAGGCCGTGGGCCACTGCGTCGTATTCGTCGGCCGGTGCGGCCGCACCGCCGGGGCTGTCCGCGACCAGGCGCATGGCCGCCACGGCCAGATGATCAGCGGCATGCGTCACCTCAGGGGTGAGCCGCGGAGCCCAGCGGCGCAACGCCGCTATCTCGCGGCGGTATCTGCCCGGGTCGTACCATGCCTTGATCACATAAGGCGTGTGCTCGTCATCGCAGGCGAGCGCGATCACCGAGGCGCAGCCGGCGTCATGGTAGCCGGTTACGGTCAGATTCCACGCCGTGGCGGCGGCATCGATGGCCCTGGGCACGCTGTCCAGCCATCTGTTGACGTCTGGGCTGTAGTGGCCGGTCAGCCGCAGCCGGTCCCTGGGGATGTTGTGGCCGGTGCCGTCGACGACGACATGGCGTCCCTGCGAGGCGGCCGCGGCGAGCCCTGCCTGCAGGCGCGTCCAGCGCGCGCGGAACCGGCGGGGCAAAGGGAAGCTGCGGGCAGCGCTCAGGACGACGACGGGCACGTCGGGAAAGGGCCTTGCGGCGGCGCGCAGCTCCCGCAGGGCCGCGTCGGACGCGGTGACGTCACCGTGCAGCTCATCGGGGTGGACGGCGCGCGTGATCCGCCACCCCCACTGGAGGGCCAGGGGCAGTCCGCTTTCCATCTCCTCGTGCCCCGGGTCACCAGGACCAGGCCGGTGACCAGGCCCGGCCGGCGGAAGGCCAGCAGCTGGACCAGGATGCCGCCCCAGCTGTGCCCTGCCAGCACGCAGGGTCCTGCCGCCAGCCCGGTGATCACCGATGCCAGGTCATCGACCTGGCGGTCGATGACCGCCAGTCCTGGCGCAGGGGCGCTGCCATCGAGCCCCGCCCGGTCGTAGGCGGCAACGCGCACGTGCGGGGCCAGCAGCGGCATGACCCGCTGCCAGGACGCAGCCCCACAGTTCATCCCCGCCTCAAGCACGACGGCCGGCTCGCCGGCGCCGGCCTCCACCCGCCGCACGACCCTACGTCCGGGACCCACGTCAGCTTCCCGCACGCGGTTCCCCGATCAGGTCTTCCAGGACCCGGGGATCGGCGAAGTCGCGGAAGAGCACGATATGACCTTCGCGGATCCGGAGGACCTGGACGGACGTCGCCGTGAACGACCGGCCTGTCGTGGTCACGGTCCCCTTCGTCCGCATCTCCGCGATCACCACCTCCGGATCCTGGGTCTGGTAAAGCTCCGCCACCTCGAAGTCCTCCAGTCGCAGCGGCGACGCCATGACACGCCGCGCGTTCTCGCGGATCGCCTCCCGGCCCTCCAGGCGCGCGGGCATGCCAGGCGGCCCCGCGAAGGGCAACTCGATCACCGCATCGGGCGCGAACAGGTCGGCGAAACCGTCGGCATCGCCGTTCAGGATCAGGTGGCGGCGCCGGGCCAGGACGTCGGCGGGTGTGGCGGGTGACATGCGGCCTTCCTTTCATCCAGGCAGTTCGATCAACAGTCGTTCATTGAACAAGCGTAGAATCGAATGAGCCTCTAGTCAACACCCGTAGAATGAAACAATGACCACTCCCCGGCCCGGTTCACGCGCCGAGCAGCGCCGCCGCACCGAAGCGCGCATCCTCGACGCCGCGACCCAGGTCTTCTTCAGCACCGGGTACGACCGGGCCACCATCCGGGCCGTGGCCTCGGCCGCGGGAGTCGACGCCGGCCTGGTCATGCACTACTTCGGGTCCAAGCGGGAGCTGTACCGGCGAGTGATCGACGCCGCCCCCGTCCCCGAGGTCAGCGGGACGCCGGCGGAGGCGGCCGAGCAGATCCTCGCCGCGCTCGCCAGCCGGCTGGCGAGCGAGCCGGCCGCGTCGCTGGCCCTCTTGCGCTCGATGCTGACCAACCCCGAGGCCGCCAGCGCCGCCAGCGCCGGCATCGCCCGCTACCAGGCGCAGATCGCCCGGGCCATCCGTGCCGACGACGCGGACCTACGGGCCGCGATCATCAGCGCCGTCACCCTCGGCATCACGGTCTCCCGGCACCTCATCAAGTCCGACGAACTCGCCACCGCCGACCCGGCGCAGGTCATTGAGCTGTTGCGCCCCTGCGTGCTTTCACTAGCGGCCCGCTCCGACCACAGCGGGCCGCCTTAATTGAGACCACCCGCTCCGCTGATGGCCGGATCGACTGACCATCCGCGGTGAGAGACAACATCGAGGCCCGCCCGTCACACGGATCGGGCCTGCGTTCGATAAGCCCGTCGCGTTCCAGCTTCGCTACCGCCGACGTGAGCGCCGGCTGCTTGATCT
>JBKQSL010000175.1:0-27474 GCA_052143655.1 Streptosporangiaceae bacterium
CCAGCCTGGTGTGGAAGCCCGGCAGTTACGGTCACCTGACCGGAGAGCACTCGGGCAAGTGCCTCATCGACTCGGCCGCCGGGCCGAACGGCACACAGCTCACCATCGCCACCTGCAAGAACGAGAACCAGGAGCACTGGACCCTGCCCTAGCCCGAGTTTCGTGTGCCCAGCAGCGTGGGTGCACAGCGTTGACCAGGAGGTGGTCACGTTGAGGTGATCCACGCGCAAGCTCGTGTCCGCCAGCCGGTGGAAGTCCGGTCCGGGTAGCTGCCAGGAGGCCCGGTAGCAGGCTGCCGGTGCCGGGGGGAAACGCCCGGTGCCGAAGCGCAGCGTCGAAAGCCCCTTCGGGGGGAGCAACTGTCCAGCCCGCAGCATGAAGCGAATCCTGCAGCCGAGTGACCGCAAACGGCCTAGGAGCCGGTCGTAGCCCTTGACCGGGGTCCACACGCGGGGGAGGACGTGCAGGTCTGGCGTGAGGGCGACCGGCTCGACGCCGTCGTCGGGGTGGTGGTCGCCGATGTCCTCGGGCAGTTACAGCCGCTTGATCGAGGTGCCGAAGGTGCCGATCGCCCGTAGGGCCGAGCCTGCCGACGGCGCCCAGACGAGGTGACCGTCCTGGCGCAGGGTGCTGCCCAGGATTCCGGGAAGCACGACGACAAGGTCAGTTGCCGTCATCAGCTGGCTCCTCGGGAGAGATTCCCTGGGTTGAACCGGATGGGGTTGTGAGGCCGGGTATGAGCTGCAGGACGCCGTGGTGGTGCTGGCCGATCTCGGCGAGTTCGTTGATCCACGCTGGCGAGTGGGCTGGGTCGAGAGTACGGGCTTCGGTGATCAGGTTCAGTGCCCGGTCCTGGTCTCCGGCGATTGCTGTCCCTGCGGCGTAATAGAACAAGGCAGAAGCAATTTCCGCCTTGGTAGTCGCGATGGTGGTGGCCACGGTCGCCGCTGGCAGGAGGCTGGCGGGATCGGGGCGGGTGGCCCAGAGTATGCAGCAGGCCAGGAAACCGGCCTGGCTCGGCGAGGGCATCGAAGACCGGCTCGGCGTCACCTGCCCTGGCCAGGTCAAGCAGGCTACCGGCACGCAAGGCAGCCAGGGACATGTCGTCATCCCGCGCGGCCAGATCGCGGAGCAGGCCAGCCATCACCTCGCCAAGCAGCTCGCCACCACGGTGGGCTAGCATGGCCTGCTGGCTGACGGGGTCAGCGGCAGCGAACTCGTGAGCCAGGACCGTCAGCAGCAGAGGCTGGTAGGCGCGCTGGACGCCTTCCCGCAAAGAGCTTTCCCGCAGGCCCGTGTAGCGGCTTGCGGCCTTCTCGCTCATATCGAACAGCGCCTCTCCCACCGCGGCGTCAGCTGCGGATCCCAGTAGTTCGAGATGAGCAGCCAGGTAGTCCCGCTCGGCAGTGTAAGTATCGGTCCCGACCCACGTCCGGGCCGCACCGAGCAGCTCCGGATCAACGGTGAGCCAGGCCGGGACAGGCCCGCGGGTGTGATGTGCCCAGTTCCTGTCGAAGCTGAGCGGATCGCCGGCGCGGTGACGGCGGGCTTCTTCGTGGCCGACGGTCGACCGCGACGATCCCGCAAGCCTGGGTGTGCAGGGACTGCCGCCAGGTCGGGCCCGAACGGCGCGGCGCCGGATCGATACCCGCAGCCCGCAGGATCTCCCACACGGTAGACGGTGCGACCGTCACGCCGAGTCTTGTCAGTTCGCCGTGGATCCGGCGGTATCCCCACAGCGGATTCTCCTTCGCCAGCCGAACGACAAGGGCTGGCGATGCTCCGGACCGTCGGCGGGCGCCCTGGCTTGCGCCGCTTGGTCGTGTCGTACTTCATCGCGGCCAGCTTGCGGTGCCAGGCCAGCAGCGTCGCGGGCGTCACGGGAAAGATGTCGGCCAGCGCCTTCGGGGTATGAGTCGTGCCAGCGCGGCGAACCACACCCGGTCGGCCTGCTTGTAACGCACGCGGCCGAGATTGCGGCGCAGCACCGCGTTCTCGTGCCGGAGGACGAGCAGCTCAGCATCCTTCGCCCGGTTGCCGCGGAACACCAGCATGGCCAGGCCGAGTATACGGCCGGTCAGCAGGTAGACGATCTTGAGCAGCACCCGCCCAGCCAACCATCACCGCGTCCAGCCTGTTGGCAACAATGCAGTTCACCACCCAAATCGAGTATTCGAGCGCCACAGGTTCCGCTGCCGGTGGAAGGTCCGCCCGGAAACCTGCAGCTCGCGGCAGGTTGTCAGCGACGTCGCTGCCCACGCCGAGCAATCCGGTCGGTGCCGCTTGCGCACGACCCGCTTGGGCGTGTGCCTGCGTCTGGTAAACTGAGATTTGAGATTTTTTGGGCCCGGAAACGGGGGCAGCAAGAATCTCACACAACCTGGGTCAACTAGAGGGGTCATATCACTTCGCGAACGGCCGTGACGGCATAGTGACGCGGCGGCGCGAGTCTCGCCAAAGCATTTAGCCCGAAGGACGAGGGCATGGCTGAGTTCACACTCACACGGCAGCAACGGGGCCAGTCACCCGAAGACCGGCAGGCTGCATTGGTCCGTGTTCCGCTCCGTCCAGGCCGCGCGCTCGCGCCCGGACATTACGTGCCAGGTGATGGCGCGGAGAGTCATCTCAAGCATTCGGTGGTTACAACTGCCGGTGAGATCCAGTCGAGTGTCCTGGACGCCATCAATGGCCCCAAGCTCCCTCTCGGTAGCGGCACCTCACTATTGACGGAGTCCCGGCTCGTTGGAGACTTCAGCGGAGTCCCGGTGCGAGCCGTTTACCCCCAGACCACCACTGAGGATCATCGACCTGCCATATGGGACGTGCGAGGAATGCCGCAATCCAGCCGAGCTGCTTCAGTGGTGGCAGAGCGCGAGCCTAACCGCCGGTCGGGTGACTCCACCGCAGAGGACGCCGGCCAGCGCGCCTCAATGAAGTCCTCTGTGAGCCGTTCTATCGCTGCAATCACCTCGGCGATCCTTGCGCGCGTGCCTATTGACGAAGACGTCGCTGAGGATGAGATCGAGAAGGTGGCCGACCTCGTGGCGGGAGCGCCGTGGACGTCAGTTGCTCCGCCTTCGGAACCGGCACGCCCTGGGCGAACTCACCTGCGCCCCATCCCCGCAGCCCGCGCGCGACGCCATACGGACAGCTATTCAGGCCTACCCGCGGTCGTCATAGACGCGCTGAATGCTGGCCAGGGCCAAGCGCTGGGCGACTCGGTCAGGGAGAACCTCGAAACCCGCTTCGGTCGGGATCTGACCCACATCCGCGTCCATACGGGGGGTCGAGAGACGTGGTCCGCCGAGGCGATGAATGCTCGAGCCTACTCAGTTGGTGAGCACATCGTGTTTGGAGAGGGCGCTTACACGCCCCACACCACGGCGGGGCGGCATCTCCTGGCCCACGAGGTAGCCCACGTCGTGCAGCACGACCATGCCGTCACGACCCGGACAGCGATTCGGCGCAGCATCCTCGTCGGCGGGCCGCCGTGGCCAGAAATGTCCAGCGAGCAACGACGACGCTTCATCAACTCACACTACGGAGCCCATCCAGATAAGGTGCGAGCCGGACGCATCGTCGATGAACTTGCCAGCGCCCAGGATCCGATGCGCTTCACCAGCCTGGACGAGCTGAAGACTGAGGTAGACAAGCGGCTATCGACCTCCGAGGTTATGGAAGAAAGCCAGACAGCACGCCGGGTAAGCGGCGCATTAGAAAAGGCCTTCGGCTACCCTTTCACATCACCGAGTGACTTGTACGGACCGCGTGTCAACTATTCTGCCAGCCAGTATTGGAGCCCGACAGTCGCAGACAATTATGCTATCCGGAAAGACGTGGCCAAGAACAAGCAACTGCGAAATCTACCGCGAAGCGATCGTTGCACGGTCTACAGCGACCCATGCGGGCTCTATGAATGGAAGCTGACCGCTGCAGGCAAGACCGATCCGTACACGGCTATCTTGGCACTCTTCACTCCTCAGGAGCCGCACAAACGCTCACTGCTCCATTGCGATTACCTCGTTTCCCTAGTCCAATTTCGGTCGTTGGCAGCGGCGATCGGCCGGACCGAGTTCAACGCTCGACTCCTGCATTACGGGCTAGATCGCATCGTGCTCAAATGGAATGCCTTCGACGAGCTGCAGGACATTGGCAGCATTCAGCGCATGAGCCCTTCCAGCGTGCACGATCTCGTGATCGGCGATCATGTGGTTTTCTACAATAACGTCGCGTATCCTCTGCTCAACCGCGGAGTGGGGAACGCATGGCAGCTGGAGAACGCGATCTTTGTGAACCGAATTCAACAGCAGGATATCTTCCTCGGACACGGCTCGGGGCGCATGACCGAGACGCAAATGAAAGCAAAACTTGCAGAAGAGTACAATAAGGTAGCCGATGAGGCCATCGCTCTTACGCATAAGGCCGACTCAAAACGAGGAACTGCGAGCACGGATGCTATGGGGAAGTTGTCTTCCAGGTTCCCTTGCGTAAACAAGATTGGCGACGTCTGGAGGGTCCAGGGAGTCTCGCCGTGGTGTTCTAAGCCTGTGGATGTCAGCCTTCGGCGCATCGGCCCGTCCGAAGTAGTCGGACTGCATGACCCCTGTGACCCGAGCCGGATGGGTGCAGTTCAAAGGCCAGCAGAGTCACGGTAACCAACCGGCCGAGACTGAGTTTTGCAAGAGCTACTAAGCTTGCCTTTTTAGCCCGGCCTGGCCATGTATATCCGATCGGATTCGGCGTGTCGGCGTGACTTGACGCGCCACCGCGTGATCATCTTCGGGTTCGTTCCACGGATCCCGGAGATGAAAGCGGTGGCCGCAGATGTCTACGATGACAGCTCTCCCGCTAGTCGCGGGAGCGCTGGGCGGCGTCATTAACGAGTACTACTGGGCCGCGTAGCCACCTCATGAAACGCCAGGTCAGGCGCCACGCGATGGTTTTGAAGCGGTACAGGCCCACCAGCGCGGTTAGGGGAGGAGCCTTACGTCCCCATGCCAAGTTGCTGTTCGGGGGTGACCACGGAGATCGTCCCGCCCCACATGCACTGGCATGTCGACGTAACGAGCACGCACGGGAGGCCGCCGATCTGGGCAGACACGGACCCGGCCGTCCACGGTGCGCCGGTAGCCGGCACGCACGGCTGGGGTGTCAGGACCCCGTGGGCGGCAGCAGTCGCAGTGGCCACCTGGGGGTTGCCGAGGCTCATGCACATGCCGAAGGTGGGAATGTTGGTGTCGGGGATGGTGTCTGCGATCGTTGCGACAGGTGTGGTTGCCGACACGATCGGTGTTGCCACGATGAGGCTGGCGGGCGTGGCACCCATGGTGCAGGTCATGGTCGTTCCCGCAGTGACAAATGGAGGCATGTAGTGACCGCCCTTCCAGATGTAAACGGAGACAGGCCAACTGAGACTGCGAGCGATTCTGCGGGCGGCGCCGGAGTTCGGGCGCTTAATCACCGCGAGGAGGACCGGACGGTGTGCGAACCGGCCGATCGATGGGCCTGCGCCTCGAAGGCACCGTTGGGCCGCCGGCAACAGGCCGGTTGCCTGAGCCTGGTCCAGGTCCGGCATCCCTTAGCCCGTTTCCAGCATCAGCTGCACGCCGCCGACGTCAATTTCGTCACCGGGCGCGAGGGGAGTCTGACGCTCGATGGGCGTGCCGTTGACTTTGGTCCCATTCGTGGAGCGGAGATCCTCGATCGTCACCTTGTCGCCGTGTACCCGCAGCACCGCGTGGTTGTGGGAGACCCTGAGGTCGTCGAGCTGTATCTCCGAGCCTTCCTCGCGTCCGATGATCAGCTCACCCTGGTGAAGGTGGAACGCCTCTCCCGCGTTGGCGCCGCTGGTCAGGAGGATCCGCAGCAACGGTGCTGCCGGGACTGAGGGAATGATCTGGGTAGCGGCTGCCGGCGAGACGAGCGGCGGTTGTGGCGGCCGGTGCCGCACCGGCTTACCGGTGAGGCGGCCCTGGATCTCTCGGCGTCGCTGTTGCTGATGCTCAAAGAATGCCCGTCCTTCGAGCGCCGCGGCGGCCACGTCAGGACTCCTGGCCTTCGTCCGAGTCACCGGGCTCCGGCCAGGCCAGGTTGGTGAAAAGGGTCCGCATGTCCTCCACGTTCCCTTTGTCTTTGACCAATGCGAGGGGCACCAGGTAGCGGGCGGGGCCCTGCGGCGGAACGGCAGACGGGTGGGTGCCGCCGGGCCACAGGAGGCCGCCGGTCGCCGTCCGCGCCGGAATCCGCCAGTAGTCGCCGCGCCGGTACTCGGCCCCGCTCGCGGCGAAGCGGACTTGAACGCCATCTTCGAGGTCGAGCCGGGTGTCCCAGCCGTCGCTGGCGGGCGACTCGACAACCGGAATCCCGTCTGGGCCGCCCGGACCGTCGGCCTGGTCCCAGCGGCGGAGATAGGGATGCAGGGACAGATCGGTTGCAAGCGCTCCGCCGAGGGTGATGATCCGGTCGGCGCGGTCGATCGCCCGCACGTCCAGCAGCGGAGCCGGCGTGCCTTGCGGCACCCAGGTATCGTCGATGAGCTCGATCCAGTCACCGACGTCCAGCCCGGTGCGTTCATCACGCCCGAGGGAGGCGACGGTCACCTTCACGGCCGGGTCGGTCGCCTTTGTCTCTGCGTCATCGATGTCCACGATACGGAACTCGACAGAACCGTTTTCGCGCGACCATTTGACGGTCGGCTTGGACGCGGCGGCCGTGCCGCCGGCCACCGTGCCGCCGGCGTGCACCTCGACCCGGTACAGCTGATTCTCCACGCCCAGGTAACCCGAGGTGGCCGGCACGATCGACGCATCCCCGGTCACGGCGTCTTGCTCGACGCGCGCCGCCAGCAGCGGGCGCGTTCGGCCGTCGGCGTTGTACTTGTCGAACACTCCGGAGATGTGATCGGGGTTGAGGTTATTCGGCGTCACGGCGGCGATCTGGGTGCCGTCCGGCAGGGTGGTGCTGACCGCCGGGACCCAGGCCACCTGGGAGCGCACAGTGGTGTCGGGCGGGTACGGGCCGAGGGCCGGCTCGAGCAGGTCGGGATCGACCACGGCGCTCACCGAGCGCTCCCAGACGAGCAGCTGCACCAGGTAGGGGGGCTCTGGCAAGGGACCGGCGCCGGGCACCAGGCTGCTGTAGGTCGCCCCTGTGACTCCTTCCGCTGGCTCGGGCATATCGCAGCGCAGGCCGTACACGTAGTAGTGACCCGGGCTGAAGGTCAGGTCGGCGCCGTTGAGCCCGACGCGGAAGCCGGCCCGGGTGACGTGGCCGCCGAAGGGACCGATGAAATCGACGGCGAGTGTCCGCAGCCAGTCGAGGAGAATGGCGGTCTGCTCGTTGGCATCGGCGTCCAGCTGGACGCGGCCCTGCTGAGACCACACCCCAGTGTAGGCCTTGCCGCGGGAATAGGTCATCCGCGAAAAATCGCCGTACATCATGTCTCCTAGGTGGCGAACAGAGCGTCGATGTCAGTCCCGATCGGCGGGTAGGCGGGTAGCCCGGACTGCAGTTGGGAATCGCGGTAAGCGAGCCACAGGAAGTGGTAGGCGCCGAGCTCGCCCTCGTCGTGGGCGCCGCGTGCCAGCTCGGGCGGGGCGGCGGTGATCAGACGGCCGTAGGCCGGCGTGCCGAATCGCGCGCTGTCGAAGCGGGGGGTGACCCTGGCGGCCTCGCTTCGGCGGAGCGTGTCACGCTCCGATGCCGGGACGGTGCCCCTGGCGACGGCGTCGTCGACTTCGGCCAGCACGTCGTCGGGCTGGCAGGAGGTGCGCCGCGGCGTCCGGGAGTCTTCGGGCACATACGAGAAACGCACCTGCCCGACCTGCCGGCGGTCGGCGTCGAGGCGGCCTACGACGAGGCTGTCGGCGACCACGTCGACCTCGCGGACGTCGACGTCGCCCAGGACGGTCACGCGTTGCAGGGACAGCGTCACCCAGGCAGGCCGGCGGTCCGCGCCCACGATCGCCTTCTGCCCGGGGCGGCCAGGGTCGAGGATCGAGTCGGTGACAGCCAGCGGGACCGGATCGAAGCCGGTCTCGGGGCTGATCACCTGCAGCCGGCCGACGACACAGAACCCGATTCCGACCGTGCAGGGCATGGCCGCAACCCGCAGGCTGACCTCACCGCCCTCCCGCCGGCTCCCGGCGGCCGGCACCAGGGTGCAGTGCCGGAACGTCACGGTACCGAGGTGCCCGGCCAGCTCGACGGCGTGCCCGGCGACCCATACCCCGTCGAAGGTGACGTCGGGGGGCGGGCTTGAAGGGCCCTGGGCGGCGATCGGCGGCGGCGGGGCCTCGTCGTCCTCCGGCCCGCCCGGTCCGGCGGCCGCCTGGTTCTGGCCGCCGCGCCGTGCCCGGCGAGACCGGGCCTTCCGCCGGTCCGGCGGCTCCTCGTCGGGGCGCATCCCGACGACGCGCAGGGCCTCGGGCCGGTCGTGGTCCTCGCCGGCCGGGCGCAGCACGGGCCGGTGGCCGTCGGCGGCCCGGATTTCCAGGGCCTCGCCGGGCCGGAGGTCAAAGTGGAGCGCCTCTTCGTAGACACCGTCGTCGAGGATCTCGATGGTGGCTTGGGCGCCGGCCTTCCCGGCGGCCTGGTCGTCCCGCCACGCGGCGAACGCCGCGCAGACGCTGGCGTGTCCGCCGTGGCCGGTCATGCTGACCTGGTAGGGGGCGGCGGCCGGCTCGGCCAGGGACCGCGGGTACTGCCCGCCGCCGAGGCCGCCGACGGTCAGACGGCGGTAGCTCACGAAGACGCCCGCCTCGGGGACATCGCGCACCGGGAAGGCGATCCGCCCGAGCACCGGGTCGATGGCGACCTGGGGCGGGGCGAGCCGGTGGCGCCAGCGGCTCAGGTCGGCGGCGACGATCTCGGCGCGGCCGACCGCGGAGCTGCCCCGGTACACGCAGAAGCTGCGGGCCTGCCCGTAGTAGTCTTCGAGCCGGCGGTCCAGGGCGAGCCGGCTGATGGGGGTGGGGACGTCGAGATCGCCGACTGGTGCCCGGCCGGGCGTCCGGGGGGTGGGAAGGACGCACAGCTGGGTGTCACGGCCCAGGGCGTCGAAGGTGAAATGGTTGTCGTCGTTCACGCAGTCGGCGGGAGCGTGGTCCACGCCATCGGCGACGAGGCGCCAGGCGACAAGCCCGATAGAGGGCAGGTTGTGCGTGCCGCGGGTGCGGTGTGAGGAGATGCGCCGCACGTCTGCGGTTTCGGCGGCGGTGGAGAACGGGGTGCCGAAGGTGTCGAGGGCGTCGGCATCCCCGATGCCCATCGTGGCGCCCCGGCCGAGGTCCGGGTGGCGGACGGACTGGGTAATCGACACGAGCGGCGCGTACTCGATCGCCCGGCATGGCCACTGGGTGGCGTCGGCCGCGAAGCGCTCGATGGCGGCGAGCGTTCCCTTGGCGCGCCGGTCGCGGATGGCGTTGGCGACCCGGCTGCGGCGGCTGGCCGCGTCGAGGGGATCAAGCGCGCTGGTGGCCGGCGCCCCGACGGCGGGGCCGAGGGCGACGTCGACCAGGTCGGCGAAGTAGGGGACGAGCCAGTCCTGGCAGGTCTCGATGAACCAGTCGTCGTAGAGCTGGGCGATGTCGGCCTCCAGCGCGGCGGCCTGATCGCCGATCACGCCGAGCAGGGCCTGCAGCGGGCCGCCGGCCTCGGCGTCGCGGAGCTGGTCGAAGGCTGGCAGGAGGCTGAAGAGGTCGTCGGCCATCAGCGCACCACCTGCTGGAGGATGAGGGTGTCGGTCATGGCGTCGGAGAGGTAGGCGACAGCCGCGGCTGGTGGCTCGCCCGCCGCCGGGGCGGGCAGGGGCAGGCGCCCGGTGGCCGGTGGCGCCGGGAGATTCTTGGTCGAGCCCGCGATCGTGCTGGCCGACGCGTTCGTGGGTATCAGGGTGATGGCTGTCACCGAGAAGGACTCGACGCCGGGGACCGAGTGGGCCACGGCGATGATCTCGCTGATCACGACATCCTGTCCGAGCTGGCGCTGGCTGTAGCCGAACGCGCCGAAGAGCGCGGCTTGCAGGGCGGCGGAGACGTCGGTCCAGTCCAGCGCCGGATCGCTGCGAACATGGGCGGCGAGCACGATGAGGTACAGGCTGGCCGGCAGGACGACAACCGGTGCGCTCGGGCCGCCGCCGGCGGCGGCCAGGGCCCCGGTCAGGTCCGTGCACAACGCCCCTGTCGGGTCCAGGGCGACCGGGTCGACGCCGGCGACGGTGAGGGCGATCACCTCGCCGCTGCCATCGGTGGTCGACACGGCGCTGGCCTTGCCCACGCCGGCCCACGACAGGACCAGGTCGGCGGCGTCGGCGACTGAGACCAGGCGGCCCAGGGAGGTCAGGCCGACCGGGGCGCCGGCGCGCAGGTCGCCGGGTCCGTCGCCGTCGGATCCGTCCGAGCCGGGCAGCGGGTTGTCGACGCTGGCGACGGTCAGGGGCCGGCTGAGGAGCTGGGTGACCTGGTGGGCGCGCACGTTGCCGGCGCTGCCCTGCCCGGTCCGGTAGGTGGCCACCACGCTGCTGGTGCCGGTCGGCAGCGGGCCGCTGAGCGTGATGGTGGTCCGGCCCTGGCTGTCGATGCCGGTCAGGTAGCTGTAGGGCGGCGTGGCAGCGTCGAGACGGGTCACCGGTGTCCAGGTGCGCCCGCCGACGCTGAGCTGGAGCGAGGAGACGGACCCCGATGCCGTGGAGCTGGGATCGGCCAGGACGGGTGCCTGGGACAGGGTGAAGGACGGGTTGGGGTCGCCGGGGGTGGTGCCGGTGAGGGGCTCGGTGACGGTGGCGCCCTGCTGCGCGGGCACGACGTTGCCGTAGATCTGGACCGACGGCAGCTGGTAGCTGTAGGCAAGCGGGCCGGCCAGGTGCAGCGTGGTATGGGGCGTGTCGGCGGTCCCCGGGGTCGTCTGCTGGGTGACCCCGGCGACCATGGCCTGCTCGCCGGCCGGCACGGCGGCACCGGAAGGAAGGCCCGAGCGTATGCCTGTGACGAGGATGCGCTGCCCGGCCTCGATGCCGGCATACAGCCCGTCGAGGTCGATGGTGCGGCCGTCGATGGTGCGGCCGGTGAGCGGGCCGGGCAGGGCCACCGGGAGCAGGGTAAGCTCGGCGGGCTGGGCCTGAACGCTCAGCGGGCGCGCCGCCGAAAGCCACCGGGCACCGGTACCGACCCACGATTGGCCGGGGGGGAAGAAACTGAGGGTGAGTTCGGTGACCGTCCCGCTCATCCCGTAGCGGGCAACAGCCGTGGTCGCCACAGTGTTGACCTGGGCGACGACTGGGTAGGTGGGTGAGTTTGTGCCTTGACCGGTCTGCTCGGCAGGACCGTCGATGACGACCCAGCTGCCGGGAAGTATTCCCGGATAGGTCGTGTCGAGGTCGAGTACGGCGGGGTTAGCCAGCGGCAGGGCCTCGGAGACGGACACGGTGAGTAAGGCCGCACCGGCATGAAGAGTGGGCTGCTGCCACCCTATGGTCACTTGATAGTTGCCCAGGGTGAAACGCTGAGACGACGGCACGGTGGGTACCGACGGCACCCACGTAAGGACGGTGTCGTCGGCAGCGCTGCTGTCGTCACTGATGGTAACGGTGACCGGACCAGGACCCTTGCTGGGGTACGCCAGGGCCAGTGTCATATTGGCCAGCCCCTGGACGGTCGAAACGAAGGCCACGGTGGTGCTCGACCCGCCGGGGCTGGTCACCGTAACGTTGCCGAGGTTCCCGAAGCTGACCGGCTGAGCCTGAGAAGGGTAGACCGGGGCTTGGGTATAGGTGCTGTTCGGCCCCTGGACGGACAACAGAACGGCGAGGAGCAGCCCATCAACGTTCAGGTTCAGGTAGGCGCTCAGCACCTGAACGCCGCCGATCGGCCACTCTTCGGTGCCGACCTGCTGGCCTTGGCTGTTGAAGACGGGGCGGGGGGGCATGCGGACACCGAAGGGCGTGGCCCGTACCTGCATTGCCTGCGCGGCTGTCACGGCGGCCGAGCCGATGGAGGTCGTGCCGAGGGCCTTGTAGATGGTGCCGGCGAGCACCGGGTCGAGGGCGGCCACCAGCCGCGGGATGGCGTCCGAATCTGGGGCGAACACGTCAGCGGGTGTCCGGTTGAGGGCCGCCGCGGACGCCGGCGGCACCGGCGGCAGCGTGCGGAGCGGGGACGGCCGATTGCCGCGAGGGCTGAGCAGGTTGTCGATCGCACGGGTGATCGGCGTCCCGTTTTGGGCCGGGCCAGGAGGGACTTTCCCGGCGGCGGGGGCGCTGGCGCTGTCCGGGGGTTGCAGGGTCACGGAGGTAACCTGGCTGGCCAGATCCACGCTGACCGCCTGCACCAGTACCCGCGTGGGCGTGGCGCCGCCATCGGAAAAGAGGAGGATCACGTCGTTGGCCGCCAGGCCAGTGGTCGCGCCCTGGAAGGCAAGGCTGGTCAGCGCTGATAGCCCGTTCGGCGCGGTGACTGGGCCGGTGGTGCGCACGCCGAGGGTGTTCCAGCTCGGGCGGGCCACGAGCTCCTCGGTGGTTTCGAAGGTCTGGGGCAGTTCGCCGGTCCCGGGCACCGACTGGGCCAGCAGCCCGGCGGGCAGGACCACGGCGGTGTCCGTGGGGTCGGGCTGGAGGCTGTAGGCCAGCCAGACCGAGGCGGCCAGCCCCGGCCGGGGCTGGTATCCCACCAGCTGGGCGATGGCGAGCAGCGAGCCCGGCTGGGTCGCCGTGCGCAGGTAGCCCTCATTGGCGATGCGTTCCTGGTAGAAGGCGATGACGTCGGCGAGGGTGGCCCACGCGTCGAGCAGGGCGACGGTGGGGTCGTCCAGGGCCTGGGTGCGCAGCCCGAATGGCTGGCCGCCGGCGTCGGCGCGCGCCAGTGCGGCCAGCATCTGGGCCAGGAACTGCTGGCGGTCACCGGGACTGTACGGCAGGGCCGGCAAGCCCGCGGGCGGGGTTATCGGCGCGGGGTCGCTCATCGGGGCGCCCTCCCCGAGGGTGCCCGTGAGCGGTATGCCGCGGTCACTGGCTCGCTCCCAAGATCGCTCACCGGCCGCCCTGCAGGTTGATGACGGCGTAGCCGTGCTCGGGCGCTTCCGGGTCGTTGTCCAGGCGGGCGATCTCGCTCGGGCGCAGCCGCAGGAGCTTTGGTATCCGCGCGGGAATGGGCGCACCGGGAGGGCCCAGGAAGCCGAAGCGGGTCAGCAGCACGGCTTCGACCCCGGGAATGTCCTGCGCCGCGGCGACGATCGGGCTGGCGTAGACGGGCTGGCCGAAGCCCATTCGCTGCGGGCTGAACAAGCCGGGGGTGCCGTCGGCCTGCTGGCCGGAGCCGAGCAGCGCGGTCAGCGCGGCCGTCACATCGGCGCGCACCACGTCCGGGCCGATGTCGACGTTGAGCGCGACGACGAGCGGCCGGTAGCCCGGCGGCCGTACCCACAGCTCGTGACCGATGCGCCGCAGAGGCCAGAGCGCGTCGTGGACCGCGGCCAGCAGCTCCTGGCCGGGGTCCTCGCCGACGGTGGGCTGGACGGCGACGTCCGCCGCGTAGCGAATCCCGGTCCAGCGCAGCGCTGTGGTTGCGCTGCGCACCCCGGCTACCCGTTCGGCGATCGCGGTGTAGTCCGCTGCCACGAGGGCGCGCGGCTGGTCGGCCAGGAAGGCGCCGGGCAGGGCGGCCTTGGCCGCGGTGATGGTCTCCGGATCGGTGCCGCCCGCCGCGGGGAGGGGATTTCCCAGGCTCTGCACTACCGACAAGGCCGTGGCGGCAGCCGGGGTCAGGGCCGCGACGGCGTTGATCGCCTCCGCTGGCACGTTACCCGCGGCCCCCTGGCCGATCTGGTAGCTCGCCTCGACCGGGCCGGCCGGCTGGTCGCCCGAGCTGAAGCGCAGGTGACCCAGGCCGGCGTCGTCAATCTCGGCCATGACCTGCCGGGATCCCGGCGGGCTGTCGACCAGATCCGGCACCACGGTCCACGGCTGCTGCGCACTGCCGGCCCCGCCGGCCGGGGCCACGGCGAGCAGGGGCAGCGCCTGGCGGGGATCCTGGCTGGTGGCCGCGCTGGCAGGACCCCACGCGGCGGGCTGGTGCGGGCTGAGCGGCCCGGCTAGGTCCTCCCCCCAGTCGTCGGCTACCTCCCGGAGCAGCACCTGCGCGAGCGGCCCGCTGGCCCGGGCCAGGGCGGCCAGGACCTCCAGCCGGCGCAGCCGGGGAGCGAGCAGCCGGCCGGCGTCGAGCAGCAGCCGGCGCAGGCCCTCCGCCTCTTGCCCGGCCCGGTCCCGTTCCCGGCCGCTCAGGCCGAGCTCGGTGAGCGCGTCCTCGCCGAGCAGCCGGCGCAGCCGGGTCAGCCGCTGCTCGCTCAGCGCTTGGCCGGCCTCGGCGTCACGCCGCCATGCCTCCACTTCCCGGCGCCAGTCCGCGGGCAGCCCGCGCAGCATCCTGGCCTGGTGGCGGGCCACAGCCGCGGGGTCGGGGTACGGGCAGGCCCAGGTGAGCGACGGATGGCTGAGCACCACCTGGCCGGAGGGCAGCTGCTCGGGCACTCCCGCGCCGTCCCCGACCAGCACCGTGTTGCCGCGCACTACAGCGCATTGCACCGTGGAGCCGGCCGGTCCGGCCGCGCTGACCTGGAGGTTGAAGGGCAACGCCTCGGCCTCGGCCCAGGTGATCTCGAGGATGGCCTGGTCGTAGAGGCGGTCGACCGAGGCGTGCACGGCGGTGAGGCGGACCGGGTGGCGCTGGGCGGGGTCGGGTGGCCCGATCCCGGACGGGTCTTTGGTCGCCTCGAAGACCACGACGTCGCCCGCCTGCAGGCTCAGCGACCGCGGCCCGGCCGACCCGTGGTCGGCGGGATCGATCCACCCGTCAGCCAGGACCGCGGTGGTCGCCCCCGCCAGGAGCCAGCTGTCGTGTTCTCCCCACGCCCACAGCGGCACCTCGTTGTGGGCCGGGCTGACCGCGACCGCGGGACCGCGGCCCACTCCGGCGGCGCTCATCGTGGCCGGCGGTCCGAGGGCCGCCCGGACCGGGGTGTACGGCCGGGCCGGACTGGCCGTCCCCGGGGCCACGGCGTCGGCGGACAGTACCGGCGAGGCCCCTTGCGGCATGCCCGGTACGGCGGCAAACAGCAGCTCGCGAAGGGGCAGCTGGGCCGCGCCGATCACGGCCAGGCACACCCAGGCCCGTGCCTGGCAGCCCTCCCCGAGCCGGTAGTCGACCAGGCGGGCATGCCGCCGCACCGAGATGCGCCGGCGCGCCGTCTGCAGGTATGCCTCGGTGGCGACCGCGTCCTGGTAGTAGCTGAGGTCGTCGCCGATGTAGGCGAGCAGCTCGACCAGGGTGATCCCGATGTCAGGGATGTGCGTTTCGGTCCAGGCCGGCATCGTCCCCGCCAGCCGGTCCAGGATGAGCTGCCGCAGCCCTTCGTAGTCGCGGGCCAGGTAGGACGCCTGCAGGACGGCGGTGCCCGAGGCGGCGGCTGGCGCGGTGCCGGCGACCGGGTTGGGCAGGTCGATGTCGAAGGCGAACCCCGCCTGGGCAAAACGGGGGTCAAGGCCCCGCAGCGGGGCCCAGCCGGGGCGGCCGTCGGCCGTCCGCTCGACCAGCCGGAGCGTGTAGCGGCCCGCGCTGCCGGGGGCTGCGAGCTCGACCAGCAGCCGGTCCTCGAGGTGCGGATCGTCCTGCGTGGCCCGCCGGACGCTGGCGACGCTGACCGGCGCAGCGCCGGCAGGCCCGTCGATGCGGACGTTGGCCGGGTGCACGTCCGCCGGCGCGTGCTCCAGGAAGGTCAGGATCAGCCGGCGTCCGCCGTGGTCGACCTCGACCGTGTCGAGGCCGTTGCCGTGACGGCGGCGCACCTCCTGGCGGCGCGCACCGCCCGCCACCATCAGGTCCCCCCACCGGGTCGTGCCGTCGGCCATGTCCTGGCTCACCCCACCGGCACCGGGAGGGTCAGGGTGGACGGGGCGCCGGTGGCCACGACGAGGTAGCTCAGCGTCACCTGCAGCTGGCTCGCGGCCGAGGTGACGTCGACGGACTGGATCTTCACCACGTCACCGAGCCACTGCTGGACCGCGGCCGACACCGTGATGGACAGCGCGGCGGCGACCTCCGGCGAGTTCGGGCTGAACACCAGGTCGAGCAGGCCGCAGCCGAAACCGGGATTGTTCACCCGCTCGCCTGGCCGGGTGAAGAGCAGCTGCTCGAGCATCTGGGCGATGTGGTCGTCAGCCGACGGCGCGGTCGCCGTGGTCCCCTGCGGGCTTAGCTGATACGGGAAGGCGATGTCCACGCTCAGGTCACCATGAAGTCGGTGCCGTTGACGGTGAGGCTTGACGTCACGATCTTGACCGCCGGCGCCGTGATGGTCACGCCGGCGGCGCTGAGGCTGATCGAGGTATCTCCCTGGGCGGCGTAAAGGCTGACGTTGCCCGCGGTCGGGGGCAAGACCGGCAAATCGCAGACCCCGATGCCGCTGGTGACCGTTTCCAGCGTCACCGACGGGGTTGTTGTTCCGAGCGCCGCAACCACCATCCCCATCGTGCCGAGGCTGGAGGGCGCGTCCCAGAAGCACCCGACCCAGATCGGCATCTGGGGATCGCCCTGCTCGAACTCGACCCACACGCTGGACCCGACCGGCGGGGGCACGAACGACGTCCCCATCTGCGGGCCGGCGAGCGGCACGCAGGGCAGGGCCCAGCTGCTCGGCAGGATCCCGAACACGTCGGGGACCCGCACCATGAGCCGGCCCTGCAAGAGGGGGTCGACGTTTACCACCACCGAGCCCCGGTACTTGCCGAAGAACCGCTTGCGGACCTCGGGATCCGGGTCTTGTGCCTTTGGCTCGCCGAAGGGCAGGAACGACTCCTTGTAGCCGGAGTGGCGTAGGTCAGTCATCGGTCTCCTTCACACGGGGGATCACGGTGAGGCCGGCAGGGCGGCGATCCGGCCACCGCTTCCGGCTGACGGCGTGGGCGCGGGAAGCAGCGGCCCCGGGGGGCTGGTGACGGTGCCCACGCCGCCGGGCGGAGCAGGCGGGGCCGGCGGGGTCGGGGCGGCGAACCCGCCCAGCTTCTGCACGGCGGGGGCGGGCTTGGGCAGCTGGCCGCCGCCGCTGGCGATCAGCGCGTTGCGGCTGAGGGTGAAGCTCTGCTTGTAGGAGCCGGGTTTGATGGTGTGGGTAGTGCTGTCGACGAAGTACTGGCCGTCGTAGGTGATGCCGGCTCCCCGCACCTCGACGATCGTGCGGGCCGGCAGGATCGACCCGTAGCGGAGCACGTCGAGGGTGCCCTGGCCGGAGATGACGTTGGCGGTGGACGCGGCCTTGGCCAGGGCGATGCCGGCCGCCTGGATCGGGTTGTACTTGGCCAGGCCGGGCATGGGGCTGATCTTGAGCGGCAGCGGGCTCTTCTGGCCGAGCGGCGGGCTGATCGGGCTGACGTCGGGCACCGGGATGGGAACGGGGATGGTGTCCACCTGGATGACCACGACCCACTGGGTCTTGGCGAAGCCGTCGAAGGAGAACTGCAGCGACTCGACGTTGCTGGATCCGTCCCAGTCGATGGCGATCGGTGGCGGTGCCGGCAGGAACGGGATCGCGGTGCGCAGCATCGGCCCCCAGTAGGCCAGGTTCCTGCCGGGCAGCGGCCCGGGCTGGATGAAGAAGACGTAGCCGACGTCAGCGGCGAGGGCCTTTATGTAGGTCAGGTCGGTGCCCTGCTGAGCGGGGATCTGTTTCAGCGGGTTCGGGACGTCGATCAGGACGCTGGGCATGACAAGCGGGACAATCCCGTAGAGAGGAGCGTACTTGGCCACGGCGATGGCCACGCGTGCCTCGGCGGGCATGGCCGGCCAGGGAAAGCCGGTCAGGTCAACGAGGTCGAGCATCCGGGTGAGGTCGTCGCCCTTGATCGAGAGGACCGATTTGCCCGGCTCGTCACTCGGCACCATCTCCTGGAACGTGATCACGCCATCCATCAAGACGGTGGCCGTGCCGGCCATGGTGGCGACCAGGATCACCCGCGTCGGGGGGTCGAAGTACCCTGCGGGCAGGAGGTCGGTGAGCAGCGGCGACCCCGTGCTCACGGCGAAGGACAGGTCGAAGCCGCTCTTCTCGGTCGCGCTCACCGTTACGCTGACCGAGACCAGCGACTCCATCACCTCCCGCGGCGCCGGCTGAGGCTGGACGGCCCCGATCAGCAGGCTGAGGGTGAGCTCACTGGCCACTGGGCACCCCGGCAGGGACGGGAATGTTGATGGTCGTGCCGGGCTGGTTGAGGTCGCTCGGTCGGTTGACCAGGTTGGCATCGGCCAGCAGCCAGGACAGCTCGGGATCGCCGAGCTCGGCGTTGGCGATCATGTCGATGCGGTCGCCAGGGCGTACCAGGTAGGTGCCCTGCGTGACAAGCTGGCCGGCCTGGGGGAGGAAGCGGCGCAGCAGGTACGGGACCGCGGTCCCGCCGGGCGAGGTCCAGGTGGCGGTGCCCACGGCGGCGTAACGGCTGGGCGAGCTCATCTCGGCATCCTCCTGGGATCGGTCACGGCAGGTGCTCCAGTCCGAGCGGCCGCACGTCGGTGGCGGCTACCAGGGCGCCGAGCGCTTCGGCGGTGCGGCGGTAGCCGAGGTAGAGCGTCGATCCGAGGTGGGTAATCGGCAGGTCGTTGGTGGTGAGCACCTTGAGTTCGATGCTGGCCTTGACCCGGATCGGCCGGAGCTGGGGATCAAAGGCCTCCTCGGTGATTGACAGGCTGCCGACTAGCACCGGAACCACTCGTTTGACGCCCCAGACCAGCACGATGAGGGGCGCCTCGGCCGGGGCGACCTCGAGCATTCCCTGGTCGAAGAGCGCGTCGGTCGCCTGCAGCTCGTCGGCGGAGGGCGTGATCAGTGCCTCGAGCGAGGCCAGGGCCGGCAGCAGGCCATTCTCGACGACAGGCGCACTGCCTGGGTCGGTCGGCTTCTCCAGCTGGTCGGTGGCGTCGAGCTCGGCTTCCAGCTTGATCGTCTCGCGCGGCGCGCCTGTGAGACGCAGCGCCTCGAGGCGGTCACCGGGCTCGCCGGTCATGGCCCGGGGCTGCAGAGTCCGGGTGACGGTCTCGGGGTTGTACTGGAACACGATCACGTCGACGATCGCTTTGGTGCGTGGGTCGAGCTGGATCAGGCCGCCATGCAGCAGCTTCGGGGACCCTGGAAACGAGCTCACCGGGCCTCCCCTAGCATGGCCGGTCGGGACCGGCGCCGGCCGGGCGGTACCAGCCGGGCTGTGCGGGTGCCGACGAGGATGCCGCCGGGCAGTGCCGCCAGTACATCATCGGCAATCCGGGCGCCTAGTGCGGAAGCGCCGTCGGCGTCCCGGCCTCGCCGGGCGCCGCTCCCTGCCGGGCCACGCTGGCCGGCGGCGCGCCAGCGCAGCTGCCGGGCGAGTTCCCGCTCCAGGGCCCTGGCCAGGTGCTCACGCTCGCGCCGGGTGAGCGAGGTGCCGTCAATCACGATCTGGTCGATGCGCAGGCTGATCTTCATCGGGCCACCTCCGCGGGTGCCCGGAAGTCGGCGTTGCTGACCGGGAGCTGTAGCTTGCGGAACTCGACCCGCGCCATCTCTAGGACCAGCTCCGTCGTCACCGGGGTCTGCCGCCCCGCCGCGCAGAAGGCGGCGTTGAGGGCGATGTTGCGGATCATGCCGCCGGTCGTGGCCAGTTTCGTGAGCCGGCCGAGGTCGAGATCACCGACCGGCGCGCGGGCCGGGAACGCCCGCCGCCACAGCAACTCCCGCTCGCGCGGCGACGGGAACGGGAAAGACACGACGAAACGGAGCCGCCGGAGGAAGGCCTGGTCGACGGCATGCCGCTGGTTGGTGGTCAAGATGGCCACGCCCCGGTAGTCCTCCATGCGCTGCAGGAGGTAGTTGACCTCGATGTTGGCGTAGCGGTCGTGGCTGTCCTTGACCTCGCTGCGGCGCCCGAAGAGCGCGTCGGCCTCGTCGAAGAGCAGCAGGGAGCCGCCCTCGTCGGCGGCGTCGAACACCCGGCGCAGGTTACGTTCCGTCTCGCCGATGTACTTGCTTACCACCCCGGAGAGATCGACCCGGTATAGCGCCAGCCCGAGTTCGCCGGCGATGACCTCGGCGGCCAGCGACTTGCCGGTGCCGGACTGGCCGGCGAACAGGGCGGTGATGCCGCTGCCGCGGGTGATGTTCTCGCCGAAGCCCCAGTGGCGCAGTACGGTGGCCCGGCCCCGTACCTGGTCTACGAGGTGGCGCAGCAGCACCGTCTCCGCGTCGGGCAGCACGAGATCGTTCCACGTGGCGACGCGTTCCTGGCGCCGGGCGAGCGCCTCCAACCGGGGACGAGTCTGCGCCTGGCAGGCTCTCCAGAGGGTGTCGGGCCCGCCGCCGGAAACCCGGGCGCTCCGAGCAGCCTCGCGGATGGCCGCCTGGTTGAGGTCGAATTCCCCGGACAGCCGCCCGGTGACGGCGTCCAGGCAGTCGGCCGACAGGGTGGCGTCGGCTAGGACCTCGGCCCAGAGTTCTTCTTGCTCTGCCGGGCTCGGGCGCCGGGCGTCCACGAGACGGAACAGTCGGCCGGGTACGGTCACGGGCTCGCGGCAGCCGACGAGGACGGCGCCGCTCAGGTCCCGGAGCAGGCCGGCGAGGGACGCAAGCTCCTCGGCTGGCGCGTCGCTCACGTCTATATACAGGGCAAGCGGCAGCAGCATCGTCTCTCGCTCCCACAGCCGGATGACGTCGGCGACATCAAGCCCCGAGCGTGGCAGACGGTCGATGGCCAGCTCGTAAAGCAGAAGATCGGCCCGCTGTGCCATGGCCGACGCCAGGCCCCGCCGGACCACCGGATCAGGCCCGAGCACCTCGATGAGCGGAAGGCGGGCTGCGCTCTCAGGTTCGGCCCAGGCTCCGAGCCCGTCCCGGACGACGGCTTCCTGGCTGGGAGGCAGCTCGCCGAGAAGGTCGCCAACGGGGCGAAGCAGGTGATCCACACGTTCGTCAAGCTGGTTGAGGCCCTTGATATAGTTCACGACCCGCTCGTCAGCCCGCAGCGGGCTGGCCACGAGCGGCTGGGCGGCACCCTGGTGCACCTCGACCAGCCGCCAGTAGCGGAGAGGTCGCTGCGGGGACAGGGCGTCCCAGGCCGGTTCGGGCAGGATTCGGAGGGCCAGGGCAAATGTGGGCTGGCCGGTCCCCGCCTGGCCGGCGGCGGCTGCACAGCGTGCCGCCATCGCCGGGTCGAATTCCATCGCTGCGCAGAGCAGCAGGGTGAGGCGTTCGAAGCGCGACAGGCCGAGGCGGTCACCGAGGAGCTCGAGCGCTGGCGGCGGCCCGGGTTCTGCGCCTGGCGGGGTACTGTTTCCCCAGATGTCTGCCGGGTCGCCGGGCCCGCCGGGCCGCTGCTCGGTGAGGCGGCCGCGGAGCCACTCCAGGCCGTCGGCCAGATAGGCGCCGTTGCGCGACTCCCAGTCGGTGAGGGCCGTCACGACAGCACCAGGCGCTGGTTCGGGTCAAAGCTGGTCTGGCCGGCCACGACCGGGATGCTGTCCTGTCCGTCCACCCGCAGGCGCAGGACATACGAGCCAGCGGAAAATCCCTGCAGGGTGAACGACAGGGACGTGCGGGGCTCGCTGCCGGGCGCCCCAGGGGTGCCGGCCACGATCTGAGAGCCGACGGCGAGAGCGACCGTCTGGGACGCGAGCACGGCGGGCGCGCAGGTGACCTCGATGGTCGCCGACCCGCTGGAAAGCTTCGCGGCGAGCGGGGCGCTGCTCGTGATCACGGGTACCAGGACGAGCGGGACGGCGTTGCTGGCGATCGTGTCGCCGTCGGCGGCGGTCACCTGGGCGGTGACGGCGACGACTCCGGCGGGCAGCGCCGGGTCCGTCGGCATCTGGACCGTGACAGCGCTGCTGGACGCCGTGGCGACCGGCAGCAGCTGCGGGCCGCTGAGCGCGCCGCCCGAAACCCGGACCTGGGGCACCCCGGCCAGACGCTGGCCGGTCAGGGTCACCGTATCGCCGGGGCGGGCGCCAGGCTGGGCGCCCGGCGGCGACGCTGCCTGGATGAACGGCGCGACCTGCGCGCCGGCGTGCGGTCCCAGGTCACCGCCAGAACGGGCCAGGACCGGTAGCGGTGCCCGGAGCGGCTGATTGTTGTCGATCAGGACCACGGCAGCGTCGTAACTCGCCGAAATGCGGTAACCAGTGCTGAAGGTAGCCCAGAGCCGGGAGATCTCGTCCATCGGGATGGGATGCGGGGTGACCCTGACACTGTCGGGCTGGTCCTCCAGGCCGCTCCCGCTCAGTGCCGCGGCGATGGCATCGGGAGACAGCACGGGCTGGTCGTTGAGCAGCTGCATTCCGACGCCCAGGAGCCGGTGGGCCAGGACCTCGTCGTCGTCTTCGCCGTAGGCGGTCATCAGGTAGGACAGCACGAGCGGCAGGGGAGGCTGGCCGGACTCACCGGGACGGATTCCGGGCGGGTCCTGGTTGCGCCAGGCAGCGTCGATGGAGGTCTGGTACAAGAAGAGGTTGATCTGGTTGCCGGCGCTGCCGTCCTGGCGCGCCCGGTCAGGCGGGCGGGTGGTCACCGTCGTTCCCGCGAGGTCGGCGTCGCCGGACACCGCCTGGAACAGCATGTTCCGAAGCGTCGAGGTCACCGCCGCGATGGCCCGGTCGTTGCTCAACCGACCCTCCCAGCCGCCCGCGCGCGCAGGTAGTCCTCCAGCCGGCTGGGCTGGGGCCGGACGGGACGGCCGTCGCCGGCCCCGGCGGCTGCGCCCGGGGGAGGCGGCGGAGGACCGACGCGGACCTCGACGCGTCCGATGGTTACCGTCACCTCGTCGGGCTGGGCTGCGGCGGCCGTTCGCCGGTCGACGCCGGGGCGTGCTGGCCGGGATGCCCTGGCCCGGTCATCGGCTGCCAGCTCAGCCAGCCCGGTCCGGTCCGCGCGCAGCGGGAAGCGCCTGGGCGCGGCCGCCTCGGCCGGATCAGGCTGGGGCCGGGGAGCAGGCGCTGGCACCCGGTCCATCGCGAGAGCCGGCTCGTTCGGGTCAATGCGCCCGTTCGGTTCCGGGCTTGCCTCGAATCGGCTGCCAGGGGTGGCCGGGACCGCGAGTCCGGCGGCGGAGAGATCACCAGGCATCGAGCCCGTCGACGCTGGGCGGGAGCCTGTCGGCGCCGGGGCGTAGCCCGTCGGCCCGGACGCCCGGTGTGCCGGGCCGGATGGCGGACGCGGGCCCCGCGGCGGTAGTGGGCGGCGCTCGTTGCGATCGCTCACGTCGCCGGGTACAGCAGGGCGGCCGGGGCGCTCCCGGCTGGACGCCGCCACAGCATGATCCGCTGAGACCGGCCGGGCGGCAGATGGCGAACTGATCACCGTCGGCGGCCCGCCGGGCCGCGCCGGAGGGCCGCCGGATGCGCGCCGACGGCGACCGGCCACCGACCCGGAGACGTCCTCCGGGACCGCAGGGGCCGAGGGGGCGTGGGATGAGCGGGGTGAGTTCTGGGGCCTCAGGCCAGGCCATGGACGCGCCGTTTCCGCGTCCGGGTGGTCGCCGGGAACCGCCGGGGCGGGTGCGGGGGGCCTGCCGGCGGTCGGCGGGACGTCGCCCGGTGGCCTGGCGGGGGGCGCTGCGGCCTCGTTGCCGATCTCGAACGGTGACCATGTTTTGTCGCGCAGTGCTCGTTCCGGCCCCAGTTCAGCATCAGGCGGCGTCGGCTCGAAACGGGAGCGGGGGCGCACCCGCAACGACGGCCGGTCGGCCGCGAGCCGCCGCACCCGGTCTATATAAGCCGTCATCGGGCACACGATTCGAGGTAGAACCGGCGCCGATACAGGCTCATCTCAAGGATGTCCCGCTCGGCCCACCCGTACGCCAGCGCCAGCTGGTGGACCTCATCCAGGCGGCCCTGCACCCACCGGGTCAGCTCCGTCCACAGGATCGAGCGGATATCGACGGTCTCGGGCCACACGGCTCCGCAGGGGCATTCGATGTCGGCGGTGACCTCGGCGCCCGGATCGCTGCCCGCCAGGCCACCGGCTACCCGCTCTGCCACTGCGGGGGGCAGCGCGGCCGCGACTGCAGGGGCGCCTGGCCCCTCCATGGCCTCGACGCACCGCTCGAGCAGGTCAGCGATCGTCGCCTTCGGGCCCAGGCCGGCCACCTCGCTCAAGTCGCCGTTGGTCGGCACGCGGCACCGGATGCGCAGGCCGTATTCCTCGAAGGTCACCGTGCTCACCGGGTCGCCAGGATGAGCCGGCACCACCTCCGCGATGGGGATCGCGAGCTCGACCTCTTCGCCGCAGTCCGGGCAGGTCGCCACCATGTCGAGGTCGGGACCGAACAGCCAGCGCCGCAGGTCGAACAGCAGCAGATCGCACGCGCCCACGGTCATAACCGCCGGATCGCAGGCAGGTTCAACCAGCCCGAGTGATCGGAGCAGGGCTGGTGCGCGGTCCGGTAGCGGCTCGCCCATCCCGTCCTCCCAGGCGTCCACCAGCGCTAGGGTGCTCAGGACCTGCATGCCGGTCAGCTGCTCGGATCGTTGAAGCTCGGCTCCGTCGGCTCGGTTACGGTCTGGTCGCGGATCCAGCCCTCGTTCTCCAGCTTGATGTGCTGGATGGCCACAGCGTTGGCGTTGCCGTCCAGCTCGGGCATGGCCTGATACTCCGACACCCAGGCCCGGAAGACGTGGTAGGAGATGACTATCTGCCCGGCTTCGTTGCAAAGAACAATCGTGAGGTTCTTGCGGAAGTCGAGAAGCGAGACCTCCTGAGTGGCGTTGCTGGCCTGAGCGTTGTTGTAATCCCACACCTTGTTGGCCCACTGCTCAAAGTCGGTGTCGTAGGTCACCCCCCGCTCGAGGGTGATGGGGTCGTATTCGGTCGGCCCCGGTGATTTGCGGCTCGAGCTCATATCGGCGCCGTCGCGGAACGTGACCACCTTGGTGACGCGCTTGAGCGCGCTCACCTTGCTCACGCCGGCAACGTATGTAGTGCTGCCCGCCAGCTGCACCTTGAACCTGTAGTTCTTGTACGGGTCGATCCGGGCGCTCTTGAAGGGGGGCATCTGACTCTCCTTAGCCTTGCAGCTGGCCGACCAGCTGCTCGATCTGGATGATCACGAACTCGGCAGGCATCAGCGGCTGGAACCCCACGAGGATGTTCAAGATGCCTAGATCGATGCTGTTCTGCGGGTTGTTGTCAGCATCGCACTGGACCAGGTAGGCCTCGCCCGGCGTGCTCCCCTGAAAGGCTCCCTGCGTGAAGAGCGAATTCATGAATGCGCCGATGTTGAGGCGGATGGAGGACCACAACGGTTCGTCGTTCGGTTCGAACACTGCCCACTGGGTGCCCCGGCGAATTGACTCCTCCACGAACAGCGCTGTCCGCCGCACCGAGATGTACTTCCACTGCGACGCATCCTCGTCGGCTCCGGCTGCGGTCCGGGCACCCCACGACACCGGGCCGGCCAGGGGAAGCGTGCGCAGGCAGTTGACGGCGATGGGGTTGAGCACGCCGCTTTCGCCGTCGTCGATGTGGACCGCCAGGTCGCTGATCCCAGCGATCGCTGCCGCCGTGCCCGCCGGCGCTTTCCAGACCCCGCGGGCATCGTCGGTGCTCGCCCACACCCCGGCGACGGCACCGCACGGGCCCAGCTGCACCGTCGCGCCGGTGACCGGGTCGGAAACCAGCAGGTTGGGGTAGTAAGTGGCGGCGTTCGCGGTGTCAGGTCCCCCGAGGGCGGCCGTGCCGTTCACGGTCTCGAAGGTGAGCGGGGGGGTGGCCTGCGACCACGCGGTCGGCGGATCGACGATGAGCATGGCCCGCTTCTGGGCGCAGAAGGTCGCCACGTCGCCGAGTGTGGCTGGGGGGTATGTCTGTTTCCAGGTGGTCGGCAGACAGAGCATGTTGAAAATATCCGCCTTGACCAGTGCGTAAATGCCTGTCGTGCCGTCAACGGGCACCACATCGAGAGGACTGGCGGCGGTCGGGACGGGCACATCCACACCGAGGCTGCTCGCAGGCGGGGCCGGTTTGGCTCCGGCGTCCGACTGGCCTTCACCGGCCGATTCGCCTTCGGCGGCCGGCTTGGCCTTGGGGGGCGGCTCGGGGAAATAGGTCCCGACGGCAGGGGGCTTTGTTCCGGTAGTGAGGTTGCTGTTCGCCGTATCCACGTTCATCAACGCCGATGATGCAAGCGCCGTGGTGATCCCTATACCGCCGGTTGACGCTCCGAGACCACCGGCACCGACGCTGAGACCCGTGTAGCTCTCGCTCGCAACGCTGACACCACCGATACCGGTCTCCGTGATCGTGAGGTTGAACTGCGTCGCCGGGTTTTTCAGGTTCTTGGTGTCCACTACCACCTGCAAGTTGTTCCCCCACGTGCCTGGCGACGTTGCAACGAGACCGATCTCCGCAGGTCCGGATTCCGGAGGAAGGGCGATGCGGGCCGCTGCCCCGCTCCCGCCTTCCCCGGGCATAGCGGCGCGCACGATCTGGGCGCTGTTACCGCCGTTCATGAAGAACAGGAACACGGCATAATTCATCGGGAACGCGGCATCTTTCACCTGGCTGCTGGGGTCAAACCCGCCGAAGGCGCGCACGAAGTCCGCCCAGCTATTGACTTGTACGGGCGTATCGGCGACTGGCCCACGGGCGGCGTACCCGACAAATGCGGCGACCGACGTTGGCACCCCGACAATGGTGTGGACGGAGCTTTGGACTTCCTGGATATACACACCTGGGTACGTCGGCGTTATGGGCATGCCTAATCTCCTCGACCGGATCGGTGCGCTGGTTAACCGTACGAATGGGGCCGTGACCCAGGTGTCACGGGAGCGTGACCGCCGCGTTACGGTTCCGCGATCGCTATGTCGCTGCGCTCTGCGTCGGCAGAGACGCCGTTCAAGGACGATGCCGGCAGCACGTCCCGGGGAAGGCCGTCGGCGATGTCTCCCCGGGCATCTGATGGGCCGACCTGAGCTGGTACTTGCCTGACGGCAGCGCCACGGACGTCGTTCCCCGCTGCTCGCCACCGCGGGCCGGGCGGTAGCGCACGTCAGACCCGGTTCCGGGCGCAACACCACGGACTTTAGGTATTTCGTGCTGACTGGGGTGTGATCGACTTGCCGCGTAGTTTGGATCTTGCTGGGCGGTTTGAGAATGGTCCCTGGGCACTGCGGGCATGACAGAAGCCCGCATCTCGCTGCGGGTGGGCGCGGTTCCACTGGCCGCGGTGGTGCGCTGACCTCCATTTCCAGGTTGTCCGGGCAGGCCGCAGCTGTCATGAGGTGTCGGCGGCCTGCGGGGCGACCCATTCGGGGTGGAATCGGGTGATCGTGACGGGGCCGGTGACGGTCGGTGTCGTCACACCGGTGTGCGGGAATCTCGGCCTGCTCTTCTGCCGGCGGCTGGAATGCCGCTGCCGGCCGGTGACGATGAGGGTGCTGAGGGCGGCATGGCTGGCCGTCTCGGCGAGCCGGGCGAGCG
>JBKQSL010000176.1:0-5202 GCA_052143655.1 Streptosporangiaceae bacterium
GTCTGCCGGGCCCTGCAGGAACACCGCCGGCCCGACCCGGCCGCCTACGCCCGGCGGCTGAGCGGGCTGCCCGGCGACTGGCCGCCACCAGAACCAGCCCGCTAGGCCAGGCGAGATGGGGCCAGCAGCCGAGGACCGCGGCGCTCTCGCGACACGCCCGCTCCGCGGCAGCAGCGGGCATCTCGACGCGTCGCCCGCGGGATCAGCGCGGCGGCTTGCAAGGCGCGAGGTTGCGGGCGACTGCGGCTGGGTGCCGGGAGGGCCATCGACGTCTTGCTCGCAGGCGCCGAGCGGAGATGCCCGTTCCTCTCCGCGTGCGGGCCCGGCGGTTGCGGGGTTAGCGTGAACGCGTGACGGTCGATCTCTTCGCGGGGCTTCCGGGAACGGTGTGCGCAAGGAAGCTGTTCGCGAGGTTTGGGTCTTGCATGAGCGAGAGAAGGCCTGAAGGGCTTGCGCAGCCGATGAAGCGCCCGGACCTGTCCAGAAAGGCTACTAGCCGGAACCGGGGCAAATGCGTCAGATTTTCCAGATAAGTCTCCACAGCCGTGACGCTGTAATGCTCACCGAGGGTAATAGTCATCAGGACCGGCTGGTCCCGATCCAGCGCTTGGACTCGACGACCTAGGTCAGAGACGCTGCCCTTCGCCAGCAGCTGGGGATCGTCAAGAATATCGAGGTTCTGTGCCGCGAAACTCACAGTGGCTATTGTTACCCGAAAAGTTGCCGCCCATCCGCCCGGCCCTCGGAACTCTGCAAGGTCGCCGCGAAGAACGACATATAGCAATGCTGGGATGATCACGAGCACCGACAGCACGACCCCATCGTTGACGCCTGCGACTTTCCTCGCAAACCACACCACGCCCAGTCCAAGGAGCAGAAAGAACGTAGCCCCAGCAGCGGCTCCAAGAGATTTCCGCATTAAATTGTCCTCGTTCGTCGCCACCCGCTTCTCCGTTCCTGAGGTAATCACATCATGGCAATCTCGACTCGGCGCCGCAAATCGTCGCTAGACCGCTGCTTGCTCAGCGCCTAGGTCCCTGGCGATCTCGACGGGCTCGGTCGCCAGCCCAGCTGATCAGCCGCCAGCAGATGGGACTGGCCCGGACGCTTCTCGCCGACCTCGTCTGGCACCGGCTTGGCATGCGCCCGCAGCGGCAGAAGCGGTCATTCAAGGGGCGTCTCTTGTGAGACTTTCCGGGTGTCGGAGACAGGTCTGCCGGAACTGGATGTGGCGCGGGCACGGCGCTGGTGCGAGCAGTGGGTCCCCGAACATGCCCGCAACCAGATCCGGGTGGAGTGCGACGTCGGGTCCCGGCAGCTGACGATCGTGGAGTGCAGGCCGCCCTGGCATAAGGACGTGGGAACGGAGTGGACACAGTTCCCGGTCGCCCGGCTCCGCTACACGAAGGGAACCGGGCGCTGGTCGCTGTACTGGCGTGATCGCAACCTTCGCTTCCACATTTACGACCGGACCGGCACCGGACCCATGTCATGGCGGCTCTCAGGAACCTCGCGATCAGCATCCTCCGCCTGGCCGGTCACCCCAGCATCGCCACCGCGCTCCGCCGCAACGCGCGCGACCCACCAGCCCGCCCATACCGCCTGGTCAAAGGCCACAAGTAACGTCCATTAATCAGACTATGCAAAGACCCTGGGGGTACCAGTTTGGTATCCAGGCACGGAGCGTGACGTCCGCTGAGCGGGGCGGCCACACGAGCCCTGCCGGCTGGTCTAGCTGGGTAGTGCCTCGTCGCCGATGAAGCGCAATACCTCCGCCACCAGCAGGTCCGGCGCTGTGTCGAGAGCCTCATGCCCGGCACCGGGAAGTTCCGTCACGGTTGCCGCCGGGAGCACGGCGGCAAGCTCCCGCGTGATCTGGCCAGCCCAGGGCGGGCTGGCCGTGCCAAGGAGCAGCAGCACGGGCTGGCGGACCTGGCGGGCGGCGCCGGCCAGGTCCGCGGCGGCGAGCGCGCGAGCTTCGCGCGGCAGCGTCGCAGCGACGATGGGGAGCACATCCCGCCCGCCTGGCGCATCGCGCAGCGCCTCCACCTCACTGCGGGTCAGGCCGATGATCTCGGTGAGGAAGGTGAAGGCCGCACGGCCAGCGTGACCGCCGGCCACCATGGCGGCGACTCGCCCGGGCCAGTTGTCCTGCGTTGCCTGGGGTCCGGGCGGCTCGTAGAGCGCGATGCGCCGGAACGGGGCGCCGAGCGCAGCTGCCCCCAGCACGCAGGTGGCGCCGATGCTGTGGCCGACGACGTCCACCGGGCCGCCTTGCTCGCCGGCCAGCGCAGCAGCAACGGCCGCGACATCGCCATATTCGCTGCTCAGATCATAATTGTCGGCGTCGCCACTTGAGCCACGGCCGCGCCGGTCCATGGCGGTCACGCGCCGCTGCCTGGTCAGCGCACCCCAGACACGCTGCCAGCTCTCGATAGTGCCCATGCCACCGTGCACCAGCAGGAGCCCAGGCCCCGACCCGGCAGTCAGCAGGCCGATACGGACACCGTCGGCGCCGGTGACCGAGTGCCTGGCTCCCTCCATGCGGCGGAGCCTACGACCCAAAGTGCGCGGCTGTCGCGCGGATGACCCTGGCCTTCATGCGCGCCGGCAGACCCTGCAAGATGCAGATCGACCCGATCTGCATGCGTCGGTTGATGGCGCCTGGGCAACGAATGGCCGCCCAGAACGGGTAGGGCGCGCAGTCTTGGAGCACAGTTCGATCACTCCGCGTTGCCGGCTAGATCCTTGACTGGCTCTGCTCTGGACACGTGGGCACGTGGGCACGTGGCGGTGGCGGTCTGCCTGCCCGGCTACCGGGATGGCACCTTGAGCGCTTCAGGGTGCGCCCGGCGGTAGTGCTCGGTGAGTACCTCGCTGATGCTGCCGGGCCGGTAGGCGACGGTGCGGTGGCAGATCTGGCAGCGGGTGACCGGGAGACGGGTCACGGTCACCGGGAAGCGGCGGGAACCTGAATTGCTCATCGTCTCCATGATGCCACCTGTGCCGGAGTGACCTTGTGCAGCGCCATGCGCGCTCTTCGCGGCAGAAGCGTGAGCCTCACGGGAGCAAGAATGCCGGGATTTGATGGGTCACGGGGATGCTTGCGCGAGTCGAAGCTGCTTCTGGATCCCGTCGGCGTCTAGCTGGCCTGCGGCCACGGACATGGTCAGAGCGAACGCCTCGTCGTCGGTCAGGTCCAGTACGTAGCCGTTCATTCGCAAGAACACCACGGTGGCCAGCAAGGCGAGCCGCTTGTTGCCGTCGACGAGCGCGTGGTTGCAAGCCAGCGAGTGCATGAGCGCGGCCGCCTTCCCGGTCAGCATCGGATACGCCTGCTGACCGAAGAAGCTGGCCCGCGGGCGGTGACAGGCTGAATCGAGCAGGCCGAGATCCCGGACAGGGCCGACCCCCAGCGCGTTCACCAGGTCCAGCAGATCCTCCAGGCTGAGGTATTCGGTGCCCGGAGCCGGATCAGTCACGCGCGGCCTAGCCTGTCCAGAACCTCGCCCCATCGGTCGAGCATTTCGGCAGTAGCCTCGCGCACGCGATCGGTGTGCGCGAGCTCGCGGGCGCTGCGCCGGATCGCTCGCAGTGCGGCCTCGTGGAGGGAAACGTGCTCCGCCTCTGCCAGAGCCTTCAGCAGTGCGCTGTCTTCGTCGTCAAGCCGCAGATTCATGGCCATGACGACATGGTACCAAAGTGGTACTACATCAAATCCTGCTCGCTGCCCAGCACTCGCGCTCATCGGCTACTTGTTGACTTGTGCTGCAGCCGGTGCCTGGCGAGGCTCGGCTGAGGTGACCGGCGGGACGCTGTCTCGTTCGGCTGCCCACCGTGAGCAGGTGCGGCTCTGGCGTTGGCGTGCATCCCGCCGGCCGTCGTGGCGCGGGGAGGCTCAGGAGGGGCGTGCCCTGCTCGAGGTGGCGCTGCCCTCCTCGCCGGCAGCTGCCCGCCGAGTGCGGAGAGGGCAGGTCACGGGGACTTGTGATCATCGGGATGGGCCCGCATAAGCGGCCGGCGGCGATCGAGGTGACCGGCGGCCAGGAGAAGATCCTGGCGCAAGGCGCCGGCTGCTGCTGGAATTAGGGCCCGGCGGGGCGGAGAAGTTCCTGTCCGCCCAGCCGGCCCGGGCCCTGGCGGCAACCGGGCGGCCGGCTGACATTGCCGGGTGCACCCGCCGCCAGCTGGCCTGCGAGCTGATCGGCGACCTCGCCGCCATCGGCAGGAAAATCAGGGCCGCCAGCGCCCGGCTGAGCGGCCTGGCCGCCGGGACCGGCAGCAGCCTGCAGCGCCTCAGCGGCATCGGTCCCCCGGGCGCTGCCCCGGCTGCCCGGCGACGTCGGTGACATCGCCCGTTCCGCTGACCGCGGCCACTTCGCCCCCTGGAATGGCACCGCGCCCGTCGATGCCTCCCCCGGCGGGCAGCAGCGTCACCGGCTCTCCAGGGCCGGGAACCGGCGCATCAGCCGGGCCGTTGACGGGTTCTAAGCTCAACGGGCCAAGTTCGACTCAGGCACGGCAACGATGAGCTTCGGGCTACCTGGAGATCGCACGCGAACTGCTCGACGGGCGAACCAGGCTCGGCGGCCGCTGACCCGGCCGGCTGAGCGGTCACCCGGCACATCGATGGCAGCTGCACCGAACATCCGGATCTGCCGGCCTGGGACTGATGATCGCTGAGGACCGCCAGCCGCGCCGATCGGCGGCTCGGTGCGCATGCGGCGTGGTCCCTGCATGATCCCAGTCCAACGCGTGGAGAGACGAACGTGATCCCCTCGATGCGAACTAGCGCGAGATTGGTTCCTTCGGGGTCGTCCGGGCAGCTCGTCGCTCGGCAGCCGCCGCTGCTGGCCGCTGCAGGCCATCGTGGACGGGCACATCTTCTTGCGAGCAGGCTGATGTTCGCTGTGGTAAACGGAACTGTCCCGGACTCCGCTGACGCGCCGCAGATCAAGGCTATTTGCCCTTACGCTACCATACTGGCAAGCATCCGGCATCGTGGTACTGAGCGGAAGAGAGCAATCCGTCGCGCAAAAGGGGTGGCAGTTGGACACGATCCTCGACTACATGGGTCACTGGGCAGCGGTTCAACCGGAAAAGTGTTTCGGTATGTTTCTCGATCGCCACGGCAAGCCGCGCGAGACGTACACGTATCAGTCTTTCGAAGCCAGGACTCGTTTCCTCGGCGAGTATATTCAC
>JBKQSL010000177.1:0-2602 GCA_052143655.1 Streptosporangiaceae bacterium
CACGAAGGTCCCCGTTCACGCGGCCGGCACCAGGCGCAGCGCGGCGCGCCCGGGCACTGGCCGGGGCAGCTGCCCCGGCCCTCACGAGGGTGAGTTGTGGGTTTCCTGTGGGGAACTCGGGACGCGAGAGCGCGGTACGCGCCATGGCGATACCCTCTCTTCCTGCGATTCGCGCAGGTGAGAGGACTGGAAGATGCGAGGGAGACTGGTGGTCAGGGGCGGGGTCGAACCGCCGACCTTCCGCTGACCCGAAAAAGGAACCTCAGCCGGGCGCGCGGCAGCGCCGGCGGAGCCGGCTCTTGGGCTCGCCGGTGTTGTGGGTGAGTGGTCAGGCGGCCTGGGTGCTGGCTGCCGGGCGGGGGTCGGGGTCTGGTTCGGGGAGGCGGCAGAGGGTGACTTCGAAGCCGAGGGCGCCGAGCTTGCCGACGTGGTGGGCGATCTGCCGGCGGGTGCTGGCCTGAGCGTCGTAGTAGTCCGGGCCGAGGTCGGTGTAGCGGGTGCCGGGGGTGGACAGCAGCTTGTGGTAGACCTTCAGCTGCGTGTTGCCGACCGCGACACATGCTTTGGCCTTGCCGCGGCGCCGGGCGATCCGCCGGTAGCGGGCGCCCTCGCGGGTCTGGGTCTTGCCGGCGGCGACGGCGGTCTCGCCGAGCAGGCCGCCGAGGTACCGGTTGCCCTTCTTGGACTTGGCCTTCCCCTTGCGCTTGCCGGAGGAGTTGTCCAGCGGGGTGCGGCCGGCCCAGGAGGCCAGGTGCGCGCCGCTGGGGAACCTGCTCATGTCCGTGCCGGTCTCGGCGAGGGCGTCCTGGGCGGCGCGCCGTCCCCAGCCGGGCATCGACTCCGCCTGCTGCAGCTGTTCCTCGTGGGGGGCCAGCAGCCGGTCGGTCACCTCGGTCAGCCGGGCGATCTCGGCGTTCACCCGGTCGATGCGCTCCAGCATGGCGGCCAGCAGCGCGGCATGGTCATCGGTGAAGAACTCGGCTCCTTCCAGCGCTGCTTCGAGCTCGGCGATCTTGCGGCGGGCCCGGGCCCGGGCGAGCTGGGCCAGGACCTTCGGGCTGCGCTCCCCGGCGATCAGGTGGTCCATGATGTCCCGGCC
This sequence comes from Streptosporangiaceae bacterium, assembly GCA_052143655.1. Lineage (GTDB taxonomy): Bacteria > Actinomycetota > Actinomycetes > Streptosporangiales > Streptosporangiaceae > CAVSUR01. The sequence goes on from JBKQSL010000177.1 coordinate 1,100, forward strand.
GGTGACCCCGTGCAGGTCGGTGACCACCGAGGACAGCTTGACCGCCGCCGATTCCAGCAGCTTCTCGGCCCGCTGCTTCTCCCGGGTCCGCTCCTCGGTCAGGTCCCGCCGGTAGCGGGTGTGCAGCCGGATCACCCGGAACTCCGGCGTGGCCACGAAACACGGGGTGACCGCGCCGCGCTCGAAGCACGCCGCCAGCCACCGCGAATCGCCGGGGTCGTGCTTGGGCCGGCCGGGCAGGTGCCTGACCTGCCGGGCGTCGGCGAGCACGCAGTCGAATCCCTCGGCCTCCAGCCGGCAGAACGGCCCCTTCCAGTAGTCCCCGGTTGCCTCCATCACTACCGCGGGCACCTGCCAGGACCGCAGCCAGTCCGCCAGCGCCAGCACCTCCCGCCTGGTGGTGCCGAAGCTGCGGGTCTCGGCCGCCCGCCGCGCCGGGTTCTTCTCCGACGGCACCCGGATCGTCGCCACCATGCCCGCCTTGCCGATGTCGATGCCGCACACCCGGTCCCGGTACAGCGGCTCGTCGGTCACCTCGTCCACGCGTCCTCACCTCTCCCTGCCCGGCTGCTAGCCTGCGGAGTGGTACCGCCCGGGGAGCCGGGGGCGAGCGGAAGAAGCTGACCCGCGTGCTCGTGGCAACAATGAACGGCCCCTTTGGGTGACCGGCTCCCGGCGTCAGACTGGTCCGCGGCCTCAACCGCACCAAGGAAACAACGACGTCACGGGCGGTACCGCACCCCATTTTCACGCCGGTACGGCGTCCCCCGCAGGGATACCACGACTGGTCCGAAAATAGACCTCGGCTGGGCGCGCGGCAGCACCCCGGTGGCGCGTCAGCGTCTCCGGGTTCTTGGCGCCGTGGTCAGCTGGCCGCGGTGAGCTCGCCGGTTGCCTGGTCGATGGCTTCGATGGTGACGTTGTAGCCGAGGCGTTCCAGGCTCTTGACGTGGTTGCGTGCCTGTCGGCGGGCGTGCATGCGCTGCTCGTAGTAGTCGGCGCCGAGATCGGTGTAGACGGCGGCAGGGTCGGACAGCAGTGCGTGGACGATGGTGAGCATGGAGTTGCCGGTGGCGACCAGGGCTTTCTTCCTGGGCATCCGGCGGGTCAGCTTCCGGTACCGGGCGCCGAGGAACGACTGGGTGTTGCCGGCGCTGATTCCTGCCTCGCCGAGTGCGGCGCCGAGGTAGGGGTTGCCGCGGCCGGTTGCGTTGCTGCCTTTGCGTTTCCCGGCGGACTGCCGGACCTGAGGTGACCACTTCGCCCAGGACACCAGGTGCGCGGCGGTGGGGAACACCGCCATGTCGGTCCCGATCTCGGCGATGATGTCCTGAGCGCAGATCATCCCGATGCCGGGCACAGCGTCGAGCTGCTCAATCTGGGGCAGGTAAGGCTCGGCCAGCTCCTCGATCGTGGCGGTGAGCTGGCTGATCTGGGCGGTGTAGTGGTCGATGACCTGCAGCATCATCGCCAGCACGGCGGCGTGCTCATCGGTGAAGAACG
>JBKQSL010000178.1:0-21577 GCA_052143655.1 Streptosporangiaceae bacterium
TAACGGCACAGTCAGGTATTGGAACTGTCGGAATAGGTCAGTCTCGGCGATCGGGATGAGGGCCAGGCGGTGCGGTGATGTCCACGATTGGTGGACGTTTTCATCGTGACGGCTTGCGCCTGCGCTCGTTCTCCTGCTGGCGCTGGAGTGCGCGGAGCAGGCTGACCGCTGCGGCGTCGCGGGTGCGGGCGTTGCCTGCGGGAGTGACCCTGCCGATTCCGGTGGCGGGCAACGCGGGGCCGGTGTCGTCGACGGGTTCCCATCCGGGCCGGCTTCGTTCTCCCCGCCAGGTGGGACGGACCAGGCCGACGCGGGTGCCGCCGACCAGGACGTGCCAGGCACGGGTCTCGTGGTGGCCGGGTGCCCGGACGAGTTCGTACCGGCTCTCGGCGATGATCGCGCTGGTGATCTCCGGCGAGTGCTGTTTCCGCGGGCTGCGGGCGGGCGGAGCCGGCGGAGCGGCTGCTGCGGGGGCCGGAACGGACGGGGGCCGGTCCTTCCCCCGGTCCGGTGCGGGCTTGCCTGCCCGGGCTGGTGCCGGGGAGTTCCCGGCGCCGGGGCCCCTCGTGCTCGCGGGGCGGTCGTCGTGCCCGGCCTCCTGCCGGCGGGACTCCTGTGGGGCCGGCATGTCCACGGGTGGTGGACACGGGCAGCGTCGCGCAAGGTCGGCATGGCGTTTCTGGGCGGTCTGGCGGTTGCCTGCTCCCATCGCGGCGGCGATCTGCGACCAGGTTGCCCCGCCGCTGCGGGCCGCCTCGATGAATGCCAGTTCGCCGTGCTCGAGCTCGGCGGCCAGCTTCCGTGCTGCCGTGATCGCGGCGAGGGCGGCCGTGGCGTCCAGCCCGCCGCGGCGGGCGATGCCGCTGATGCCGGCCAGTGCCGTTTCCGCGGCGGTGAGCAGCCGGGCGGGTTCCCTGCCCGGCTGGTGTCCGCGATCGGTGGACGCGCCTGCTGCCGGCGGCGCGGCGGTCGTGTCAGCGGTGTCCGGGCGCATGACGGGCGCCCTGGTCACTGGCCCCGGCGGCTGACCCCGGCGGCGTAGGCCATCCAGTCGCCTGCCGAGATGCGCTGCCAGGTGACGGCGACGTCGATGTGGATGCCGAGCATCCGGGCGAGCAGCGCGGCGGGAAGCTCGGAGGCCAGCTGGAACAGCGCCGCCGAGCGTGCCTGGCCGGGCTGGATGCCGAGGTCTTTCAGCCGCTGCCCGAGGTGGCCCGAGCTGACCGGGAGGCCGGGCTGCCCGCCGGGGAACAGCCAGGGCGAGGGATCCCCGGCACCGGTGGTGGCGTGCCCGCGCTTGCCCTCCAGCAGTTGCCTGGCCAGGCCGGCGACGGGTTCGGGCAGGGTGATGGGCGCCGTGCCGAGGCGGATCTGCACTGCGGTGCCGCTGACAGTGACATGAGCGGTGGTCAGGCGGGCGACCCGGGCAACGGGCTGGGCGTAGAGCAGGACGAGCAGCCCGGCGAGCCGGTCCCGGGCGTTCACCGCCTCGTCGTGCAGCAGGCGGCGGGCGGCGTCCCAGCGGGCGTCATCGTCCAGCGCCCGGACCGGGCCCCGCCACCTGACGGCGGGGAACGACACCGCGGTCAGCCGCTGCCGGGCAGCCCAGCGGACGAAGTGCCCCGCATGGTGGCGGTGAGAGGCCCCGGCGGACGACAGCCACTCATCGAGATCGGCCTGGCCGCACGTGCCCAGGGCCAGGTCCCGGGAGCCCAGCCAGTCGAGCAGGGCGACAGCGGCGCGGACCTGCTGCTGCACGACATCCTGCTGCTCGCGGGTGACAGGCCGGCCGTTGTTCCGGCCGCGGAGCCGGCGCAGCAGGTGCCAGGCGGCGTAGCGGCGCAGGACCTGCCGCTGCTCCGGGTCAGGGCGGCCGTCGAGGACATCGCCGGTGAAGCGTTCCAGCCGGGCCATCTGCTCGTCGCGGGGCGGCAGCGTCCCGGTGGCGGCCAGCACGCTGCGCAGGTGCGCGAGGACCGGGGTCTGCTCCAGGCGGTCCAGCTCGCCGTGGCTGAGGTCACGTCCGCCGGCCGCGATCTGGGACAAGGCCGCCGCGACGGGCGGCTTGGCGAGCCAGCGCAGCGCGGTCCCCGGCGGGTCGGTGGCCGCCAGCGCTTCCTTCAGCGGCCGGAGCGAGGGGCAGACGCCGCCGCCGGGGCCGGCCAGCAGTTCGCGGAGCCGCAGTTCCAGCAGGCAGCTGGCGCACTGGGCAGGGCGCGGGCTGTCAGCGCAGGCCGGGCAGTCGGGGAACGCCGGGACGGTGCAGTCCCGGCAGCGCGGTTCCGCCAGCGTGCCCGAGCCGACCGGCCTGACCTGCCCGCAGCCGACGCACCGTGCCAGCAGGTCCTGGCAGGGCGGGCACCAGGGCAGCCCGGTCAGCCGGGAGATCCCGCATGGCCGGTGCCGGCCGCAGACTGAGCACTCCAGCACCGGCAGCGGCGGGCAGCCGGGGCAGAGCGGCCCGTCCGGGCTGCGGGTGCTCACCACCCGGCGGCGGCCGCAGCTCACGCAGACTTCGAGGTTGACCGGGTCGTTGACCAGGCAGTTCGCGCACAGCGGCGTCCCGCTGGCGTCACGCGCCGCGGGTTCCCGGGCCCGGCCGCACCGCGAGCAGGGCCGCGCCCGGGACCTGGCCACGCAGTTCCGGCACAGCCACTGCCCGCCGATCGGCCGGTGCAGGTGCATGACCCGGCCGCAGCCGGGGCAGGCGGGATGGACGACCGCCTGGGCGCCGGCGTCGCAGAGCCGGTCGATCAGCCGCAGGACCGCCGGGACGGGCGCTTCCGCCCCGTCCCCGGTGAGCAGGCCGGGACGGTCCAGCAGCGCCCAGGCGAGCGGCAGCCGCTGCCCGGGCCTGGGCACCGCCGACATCACCGCGGCTGCCACCGCCCCTGCCGTCAGCGACGGGTCGACGCCGGCGACGACCTCCGTGATCAGGACGACGGGATCACGGCCGTCGCCGGCCGGGCACAGGTGGCAGCGCGGCTTTCCGTCCCGGTCGCGGCTGTTGACGGGCCGCAGGTGGCCGCATGCCGTGCACGGTTCCCGGACCGGGCCGCAGACGCCGCAGTACCAGTCCTCTCCGCGGCGCTGCTGGGTGCGCAGCGCCTTGCCGCACCCGGCGCATACCGGCGGCGAGATCACCGTCGCGCCCGCCTTGACCAGCGCGATGAGCAGGTCTCCGACTACCCGGGGCGCGGGCGACCGGCCATCGGACAGAACCTCGGGCCGTCCGGCCAGGGCCTGGGCGAGCCTGCGCCGCTTGGCCCGTCCTCCGGCGACCGCGGCCACCACCGCGCAGATCGCGTCGCGTCCCAGGCCGGGCTCGATGCCGGCGATCAGGACGACCGTGACGCCGACCGGGTCCGCGACGGCGCCGGCAGCGCCGGCGGGGCCGGCCGGGTCAGTCATCGGGCCTGGTGATCCGGGCGCGCCTCGGCCGCAGGCCGCCGACGCCGGCCTCGGCGCCGGCCGCCTTGGCCCTCTTTTCCCTGCCCTGCCCGGCGGCAGGCACCGGCTCGATCAGGTCCGCTATGGTGCAGTCCAGGATGTCCAGCAGCGCCATCAAGATCTTCAGGCTCAGCCGTTCGGGCCGCTCGGTCACCAGCCGGTAGACCTGGCTGGACGACAGCCTGATTTCCCGGTCGGCCAGCGGCCCGATCAGGTCCGTCGTCGCGAACATGCCCCTGCTGGCCATCACCTGCCGCAGGTGCCACCGGTAGTCCAGCCTGGCAGTCACCGGCTTTCCCTCCGCCCGGGGCCGGCGTCCAGCGCCGGGGCCAGCGCCCGCCGCAGTGCCGCGTTCATGAAGTCGTCGCTGACATGGGTGTAGATCGCGGTGGAACTGTCGGTCTCGTGGCCGACATTGACCTGGATGAACCGGCGGTCAACCCCGTCCTCAGTAAGATGGCTGACATACGAATGCCTGATCGAATGCGGGACCAGGGCCTGCGGCAGGCCGAGCGCGTCACGGTAGGCGACGAACCGGGCGTTGATCTCCGCCGGCCGCACCCGCCCGCCCCTCTCAGTCACCCACAGCGCCGGGTGCCCCTCGCAGCCGAACCTCGGCCTCACGTTCTCCACGTAATCGCCCACCGCCTCCACCGCCCAGGCCATCACCGAGGCAACGTTCCGCCGCCGCGGCGGCTGGCCCCGCTTGGCCTTCCCGAACCTGACGTGCAGCATCCCGAACCGGCCGAACTCCGGTGCCGACGGGTTCCGCCCCCAGTCGGCCAGGTCCAGCTTCGAGGTCTCCGTCCGGCGCAGCCCCCATCCATACATCACCTTGAACAAAGTCGCGTCGCGGTAGGCGGCCAGAGCCCCCTTCCGTCCCGACCTCGCGGCCCGCTCCACCTGGTCATCGGCATAATCCAGGAACCGCTGCATCTCCTCGCGGGTGAACGGCCTCGCCTCGGGATCGCCCTCGTAGTCGTTGAGGTGGGCGATCGTGTTCCACTCATGGCAGATCGCCACCGGATGGTTCCCCGGGCCGAACTCCCGCTCGCACGCCGTCACCCAGCCATACCGGGCATCGGTCAGGAACTCGGTGAACTGCCGGAGACAGCCCTGATACCCCCGGATCGTCGACGGAGCCAGGTGCTCCTCCGACGTCAGGCACAGCGACCACTCGTCCATGTGCCCCGCCGACCACCCCCACGGGTACTCCCCGGTGCACGCCATGAACCGGCGGACCAGCCGCTCCCGCTTCCCGGTCGTGTCTTCCCGCAGCCCGCGGGCAGCCTGCTGCGCCCGCCAGCCACGCAGCATCGCCTCGAACATCGCGTCCTCCGGATGCAGCTGCGCCACGCCCTGGACCAGCTCAAGCCCCGCGGCCCCCGCAAGATTCCCACGCCCCACAGGCCCCTCCAGCCCATCTGATGCAACCCTCTTAAAGGATGAATCATGCATCCGATGGGACCACTGTGCAAGCGATTCAGGTCAAACGACATGAACCGCCCGGACGCATGACCTACTCCGAGGGGCCGCTCATCAGGCGACCTGCGGTTTCTCACCCGTCTGATGCAATTCCTGAGAGTTGGTGTAATAGCCGCGGGTGGTGTCGAGGCTGCGGTGGTCCATCAAGGTGGAGAGCACGTCGACCGGGACGCCGGCGTCGGCGTGCCGCTGCGCGTAGGTGTGCCGGTAGGCGTAAGGCACGACGCGGGTCTTGTCGAACTCGGTGCCGTCGGCGCGCAGCAGCGGCGGCAGGCCGTCGACCCATTCACGGTGCCTGGCGCCGAAGTGGCCCTCGGCGATCGCCCGGCGGCCGTGCGGGTTGGCGTATGCGGCGGGCAGCAGCTTCAGCTCGCCCAGCGGCGTGTCCGGGAACATGCCGCGGACCCGGGCCTTCTGCGCCACGATGAGGCTGGCGGTGGCCCGGGCGACCGGGAGCCGCCGTCCCTCGCGGGCGGACTTGTGGTTGAAGTAGACCAGTACCGGCTCGTGGCCGGGCTCGTCGTATTCCAGGCAGTCCCACGGCAGCGCGCAGATCTCGTCCGGGCGCCGGCCGGTGTCGATCACCAGCTCGGCCGCTGTCCGGGTCTCCCGGCATGACACCTCTTCCAGCCCGGGCAGCTGGTCGCACAGCTGCCGCATGATCTCCGGCGGCAGGTCCCGGCCGGCCTCGGGCTCGTCCGGCTTGACCGGGATGTCGCTGTCGCGGACGGCGAAATCGTCGGGCAGCCCGCCGGCCGGGCCGCCGGCCCGGGTCAGCCCGAGCGCCCGGAACTGGCGGAGCAGGTGGCGGACCTCCCGGCAGGTACGGGTCCGGGCGTCGGCGGAGACCCGCTCGCGGGCCGTGAGGAACGCCAGCCGGTGCGTGAACGACTCGATGTCGGAGCGGCCGAGCATGGCGGGGTCCCCGCCGTGGCCGGCGCGGGCGGCGTGCAGGCTGTCAGACAGCATGGCCAGGCTGGTCAGGTAGTGGCGGACCGGCCCGGCGGCGATCTTGCCGCGGCGGCGCGGCAGGTCGTCAGCGGCCCAGCGCCGGGCGGTCTCCCGCAGCCACGGCTGCCGGACAGGGGCGAAGTCGAGCCGTCCCGGGAGCCCGAATGCGGCCAGGTCCCACACGTCCTTGCGCGTCTCGGTCTCCGGGGCCAGGAACGCCCGGGCCGCGTGCCTGGCCAGGCTGCGGGCGAGCCGGTGCTGCGTGCGGTCCCCGCCGGCGAGCTCGCCGATGCCCGCGGCTGGCGTGCGGCGCAGCTCCCAGGCGATCTGCCGCAGCCGTCCCGGGCTGGTCGCAGTTCCGCTGCGGGTGCGCTGCTGAAGTCCGTACAGTATCTCGGCGGCAGCCCGCGGGCTCAGCCCGTGCAGGCTGACCTGCCCGGGTCCTTCCAGCGCCGGCTCGGACGCCTGCCATGCCGCCTCGTCGAAGGACGGCCCGGCCCGGAGCTCGCGGACGCGCTCGCAGTGAGCGCGGCAGTACCGCCGGCTTCCCCGTTCGCGCCCGCACGCCGCCACCTGGCACAGCCCGGCGGCCGGGGTGACGGGGACCAGCCGCGGCCCGTCCGTGTCCCCGGGCGGGGCGGAGTCTGCGGCGGCCCCGCTGCGGCGGCACGACCCGCACTGGCGGTCACGTCCGTAAAGCGCGTTCCCGCAGCCCGGCGACGGGCACGCCCGCCAGCCCAGCAGCGGATGCGCCGGCGGCAGCGACAGCACCCGGGCAGCGGGATCCCAGCCGGCCCCGGCCAGGAACGCCTGATCCGTCAGCGCCGCCAGCCGGGCGGCGACAGCCCCGTCATCCCGTCCCGGCACCCGCCGGGGAACCGCGGTCATCGGGCTTCCCTTCCAGCCAGGCGCGGGCTGGGCACCCGCGTGACCGCGTCCCGCAGCCGGGCCGGATCCGGGTGCAGGTATACCTTCGTGGAACTGAGCGAACGATGACCCATCAGATCGGCGATCTCATCGGCGGCACCGCCCGCGTCGGCCACGTTGCTCCCGAACGCGTGCCGCATCTGATGCGGGGTGACCTGCCGGGCCAGGCCGGCCCGCTGCACGGCGGCCGTGATCAGGTCGTTGACCGCTCCCGGCGGCATCGGGATCCCGGCCGGCTCGCGGAACAGCCTGACCAGCACGAAATCGGACGAGGCCGCCCCTGGAACGGCGAGCCGTTCCAGTTCGTACGCGTCGAACGCCTGCACCGTGACGAAATCCAGCGGAACCGCCCGCTGCCGCCGCGACTTGGCCCACGCCCCGTTCGGGTTCGCCCGCCGGACCACGTGCAGGTGCGGGCCGGGAACCTCGCAGCCCAGCGCCCGCGAGTCGGGCATCAGGTGCACATCACAGCGGCGCAGGCCGCACATCTCGCCGCGGCGCAGCCCGGCACGGGCCATCAGCAGCACGATCAGCCGGTCCCGCGCCGACAGGCACGCCCGCAGCAGCGCGGTGATCTCAGCATCGCTGGCCCGGTCCACCGGGCGCTCGTCCTCCCGCAGCCGGTGCCGGGCACGCAGCCGGAACGACATCCGGCTCTCCTCCCCGCGGGCCTCGGCGGGAAGATCCCGGTCATCAGCGACCTCATACAGCAGCGGCACCAGGTGCCCGGGCGCCTGCCCGGCCGACACCGCATGCGACGTCATGCCCCGCACTGCCGTCAGCACCGCGTTCACCCGCCGGGCACCGCGAACCGCAGGCGCTCCCGGCCCCGCGAGCACCTGGCCCGGGCCCCCGTCCGGCCCGGCATGCCGCAGCCACGTCATGAACAGGCCCAGATGCTCCACGCCCGCGTGCCAGGACCGGCCCGTCTGGGCGCACCACCGCAAGAACAGCGCGATCCCGCCCGCATACGCCTTCGTGGTCAGCTCCGAGCCGTCCCGCCCGAACCGGACGTGGCGCAAGAAGGCATCCGCCTCCGGAACGACACGCAATTCGTCGTCGAGCACCGTCCAGTACCGCTCCCCGGACGGCATCGTCACCGTGAATGCCCGCACCCCAGCCCCCATTCTCGCTCCAGACAGCAATAACTACTATCAGTAACAAGAACAACACGATGGGAGATGTGCTGCAGAACTAGCCGCGTGTCGCCCCCAACACAACATCACGCAACACCTAAAGGAACCCTAGAAAACGCGCAACATGCTGCACCGCTACGCCGTCTGGCACGTCGTGCGCCGGCTGCGCGGCCGGCTTGGCGGCGCTCACGCCACCCGTGACCAGGTCGTGGCCGCCCAGCGCGACATCAGGGCCGCCGTCGCCGTGCTCGGCTGGCTCACCACACGCGACCTCACCCTGGACGGCGCCCGGCAAGGTGACCTAGAAGCATGGCTGGCCAGCGCGCAGGCCACCCACCGCACCGACGCGGGCAACTTCGTCCGCTGGGCCAGGCGGCACAAGCTCACCCAGCTGGACTTCGCCGCCGTCCGCTGGGGCGGCCCGTCCGGCGTGATCGACACCGAGGCCGCTGGGAACAGGCCCGCCGCCTGATCGGCGACGACACCCTCAACCCCGAAGACCGGCTCGCCGGGCTGCTCGTCCTTCTCTACGCCCAGCGGGCGTCGGCCATCAGCCGCCTCACCCTCGGCCACGTCCAGGACAACGGCCACCAGGTACGGCTGCGCCTGGGCCGCGAACCCGTCATCCTGCCCGAGCCGCTCGACACGCTGGCAAGGCAGGTCGCCGCCGTCAGGCAAGGCCACGCCGCCATCGGCGACTCCGGGACCTCGCCCTGGCTGTTCCCCGGCGGCCAGCCCGGCCGGCCCATCAGCGCCTTCCGCGTGGCCGAACGTCTCCGCCAGCTCGGCATCCTCTCCGGTCAGGCCCGCTCCGCCGCACTGTTCCAGCTCGCCACCGAACTGCCCGCCGCGGTGCTCGCCCGGATGCTCGGCATCCACATCGCGGCCGCCGTCGCCTGGCAGCGCGCCTCCGCCGGAGACTGGACCGCCTATGCCGCCGAGACCGGACCGTGGCCGAGGAGTACTTCGCCGAATTCGACGAGACCCGCAGCCGCCGCGCCACCTGGGGCGGCGTAACCCCCTCCGCGAACCACTCCGCGGCCTGCAACCGCACTTCCTCACGCCTGACCCCGCCCGGCGGCGGACAGGCCACCTAACACCGCAGTAGCCCTACCAGCAGTCACCGTCACCACGACACACCGGGCAGGCACCAACTGTGAGCATCCTGACAATTCAACCCCCATAGTAAGCCGAACACACTAATGTCTATGGCACCTCACGGCGGGTCCGCGTATCGAAAGGCGTACCTCAGAGTCACGTTTAGCGTAAATGACCTGCCACCTCCGGCAGATGCACAGCCATCGATAGTCGAGCCAGACTTCGGCTATGGGCAATCGCGTAACCGCGTTGGCGGAGGGCTTCGCAGAGGTCGAAGGTGACGACGGGACATGGGCTGAAGTCGAGACGGGCGGAGGATACTGAATGAACCGGTCTGATCCTCGAGTCGCGGTTATCACCGGTGCTCGCCAGGGAATCGGCCGCCGGATCGCCGAGATGCTCGCCGCTCGTGGATATTCAGTCGCCGTGATCGATCAGGTATTCCCGAAGGAGAGTGTCGCCTCCGTCGAAGCGTCGGGAGGTGAGGCCCTAGGAATTACTGGCGATGTGTCCTGTCAAGAAGATATCGATTCCGCAGCGGCTGAAGTATTGGACCGATTCGGCCGGGTGGACGTACTGGTAAACAATGCTGGCATGGGTCTTATTGCTGCCGCGGAAAACACTACCGCCGAGCAGTGGCGAAGAGTCCTGGAGGTTAACCTTACGGGACCGTTCCTATTGTGCAAGGCATTTTCGGCAGAATTTCTCCGTCAACGGCGTGGAAGCATCGTCAATATTGCCTCCATCTGTGGAATCAGCGGCATAGCAGACCGGATAGCCTACAACGCTAGTAAGCACGGCCTGATCGGGCTGACCCGCACGCTGGCTGTTGAGTGGGGTGGCCGCGGCATCCGCGTCAACGCAGTTTGCCCGTCCTGGGTCAAAACCGAGATGGACGTCACCGATCAGACCCAGGGCGCCTATATGGACGAAGATATCATTGACCGGGTAGCGTTGGCGCGATTCGGCCAGCCAATCGACATTGCGGAAGCGGTTTCCTTCCTGGCTGACGATGCCAGGAGCGGATTCATCAACGGTGTCGCTCTTTCGGTCGATGGCGGATGGCATATTGACGGAAGCTGGCGTGCGTTGCGGCTGGCCAAGCGCTGACAGTCGACGCGAGGAGTAGCGATGGGCCGCACTATGGCGGACAAGGTGTGGGAAGCGCACCTGGTGCACAGGGAGCAAGGTCAGCCGGACATTGTCTATATAGATCTGCACCTGATGCACGAGATGACGAGTCCACAGGCTTTTGATGGACTGCGGTCAGCGGGTCGGCGAGTGCGGCGCCCCGAGCTAACCGTAGCGACCGAGGATCACAATGTCCCGACTACTGGCGACGCTGACGCGAGCGACTGGGGGGCAGTCGGGAAAATCGCGGATCCTGTCTCGCGCCGACAACTGGCGGCACTCCGCAATAATTGTCATGAGTTCGGCATACTTCTTTTCCCAATGGGCCACGCTGACCAAGGAATACTACATGTCATCGGACCGCAGATCGGCCTCACGCTACCTGGTATGACAATTGTCTGCGGCGACAGCCATACTAGCACGCATGGCGCCTTGGGCGCGCTCGCGTTCGGAATCGGCACCAGCGAAGTCGAGCACGTTCTAGCCACGCAAGTGCTACCATTGCGACCATTCAAGAACATGGCAGTGACAGTCGAGGGGGCGCTGAGCCCAGGAGTCACTGCCAAGGACGTCATCCTCGCTGTTATCGCCCAGCTGGGAACTAACGGTGCCCAGGGCTCTGTCATCGAGTATCGTGGCAGCACAATTCAGGCTCTCTCCATGGAAGCCAGGATGACGATCTGCAACATGTCCATAGAGGCAGGCGCTCGGGCCGGGATGATTGCGCCCGACACGATCACTTTAGAATATTTAAAGGGCCGACCGTATGCCCCATCCGACGAGCAATGGGCCGATGCCTGTGCCTATTGGGAGAAGCTCCGGACAGACCATGACGCAACGTTCGACGAGGAATTCTTCGTGGACGCCGTCACTCTGCGCCCCTTCGTCACCTGGGGCACTAATCCGGGCCAGGCGACGACGATAGATGGAGTGGTCCCGGACCTCGACTCCGTGACGGATCCGGCTGCGCGGGATGCCATGAGCCGGGCACTGGAGTACATGGGCTTGTCTCCAGGCACGAAAATGCGCGACGTCCAGATCAACGCTGTCTTTCTTGGTTCCTGCACCAACGGGCGCATCGAGGACCTCCGTGCTGCCGCCGCGGTACTGCATGACCGAAAGGTCGCCAAGGGTGTGCGCATGCTGGTGGTTCCAGGGTCGATGCAGGTGAAACGCCAGGCTGAGAAGGAGGGACTCGACCAGGTCTTCGTGGCCGCGGGTGCCGAATGGCGCTCAGCAGGATGCTCAATGTGCATTGGAGTTAACCCCGACCGGATGATTGCCGGAGAACGAAGCGCCTCAACTACCAACCGCAATTTCGAGGGTCGTCAAGGCGCTGGGGCGCGCACCCACCTAGTCTCGCCTTCCGTCGCCGCTGCCACAGCGATTGCAGGACGACTCGCCGCCCCGAGCGATCTCGCCGACTTCCTCTGACGCAGCGGCAATGTCGTTCCACATCGTAGCCCTGCCTGGTGATGGGATAGGACCAGAGATCGTCGGCGCCGCCGTCAAGCTATTGCGGGCTGTCGGGTCTTTTGAGTTCAGCACATTCCCCTTCGGTGCTGCGTCGATCAAAATGGCTGGACGACCGCTCACCGACGAGGCCCGCGACGCGTGCCGGGCTGCCGATGCCATTCTCGCCGGTGCAGTCGGCACGCATCGCCAATCCACAGACCCAGACACGCCGCGCCCCGGCGATGGGTTGCTTGAACTCCGGGCCGACCTCGGGCTGTACGCCAATATCCGGCCAGTGCGCGCGTGGCCGACGCTGGCGGGCGTAGGGCCATTTCGCGCAGAGACTGTCAGGAACGTCGACCTCGTAATCGTCCGGGAACTGACTGGTGGCTTGTACGCAGGCAGACGTGGTACGACAGGCACAGGCCGTGATCGACGTGCCTTCGACACCTGCACCTACACAGCAGGTGAGATCGAGCGAGTTGCCCGGGTGGCGTTTGACTTGGCCCGCCTCCGCGGCTGCGTGCACGGCTGTCCGGGCCGGATCGCATCCATCGACAAGGCGAACGTCCTGGCTACCTCAAGGCTGTGGCGCGAAGTAGTGGCGGCGCTAGCAGAAACGGAATTCTCCGACGTGGACGTTCAACACCTGCTGGTTGACTCGGCTGTGATGGCGCTAGTCAGTACCCCTCGGCGGTTTGACGTCATGCTCACAGAGAACATGTTCGGCGATATTCTCAGCGATGCCGCCGCCCCGATCAGCGGGTCGCTTGGCATGCTGCCCAGTGCCTCCCTGGCGGATTCGCCCACGGAGCCCGAAGCCCGGCCGCTTGGAGGGCTTTTCGAGCCCGTACACGGCTCCGCCCCAGATATCGCCGGCCAGAACGTAGCCAATCCCTACGGAACGTTCCTGTCGACCGCCCTGCTGCTCCGTTATGGCGTCGGCCTGCCCACAGAGGCCGCGGCAGTCGAGGCTGCCGTCTCAAGCTCGGTCGCTGCAGGCGTCCATACGCCAGACATTGGGGGTATCGCAACGACAACGGAGGTGACCCAGGCCGTCCTCGACCGACTTGAGTAACGTTTCCCACAATGCTACGGCGTGAAGCGCTGGAAGGATCACGGTCGACGAACGTCGTAGCAGGCATTCAACTTCTTGGGGATGCCACTCGAAGGGCCAATCGCAGACACTTAATTTAGCCGCTCGACGCGGTCCTGCCTGCCATTCATGAGGGAGGATTTGCCTGTATGCACACTTCGATCGATAAGCAACAGCCAAGCGGGATGCCTCTGCACAAGTACCGGCGCTACGAGCCGATCTCATTTCACGACCGGACGTGGCCGGAGAAAGTGCCGAGCCGCGCGCCCATCTGGACCAGCGTAGACTTGCGTGACGGAAGCCAGGCCCTTATCGACCCTATGGGAGTCGACCGTAAGCGACGAATGTACGACCATCTCGTTGAAATTGGATTCAAAGAGATCGAGGTCGGGTTTCCGCTTTCATGCCAAGCCGACTGGGATTTCACCCGTCACGTCATCGAGAATGACCTCGTGCCCGACGACGTGACGATCCAAGTCATGACCCCGGTTCGCGAGGGGATGATCGAGGACACAGTAAAGGCACTACGCGGCGCCACTCGGGCGATCCTCCAGATCTACCATCCGACATCGACCACGCAGCGTCGCGTCGTCCTGCGCATGAGCCGCGCGGAGGTCAGAAACCTCGCCCTTCACGGTGCCGATACAGCCCTTAAGCTACGCGACTCTCTGCCTGGCACCGAGATCTATCTTCAGTACGCGACGGAGTCATTCACTCAAACCGAGCCGGAATTCGCCTTGGAAGTGTGCAACGCCGTGCTGGAGCAGTGGGATCCTTCCCCGGAAGACCAGGTACGCGTCGTCTTCCCGACGACTGTGGAGTGTTTCCCGCCCCATGAATTCGCCGACCGGATTGAGTGGATGAGCCGGAATCTGCTTTACCGGGATGCGATCACCCTTACCCTGCATCCGCACAACGACCGGGGCACCGGTGTGGCCGCCACCGAATTGGCGCTGCTGGCCGGCGCTGAACGAGTAGAAGGCACGTTGCTTGGTAACGGGGAGCGGGCGGGGAACGTCTGCCTCATCACGCTAGCGATGAACTTGTTTTCTCAGGGCATCGACCCGAAGCTTGATCTCAGCAATCTCGACGAAACCCGTCGGGTCGTGGAGTCCTGCAACCAGCTTCCGGTGTCAGTTCGGCACCCGTGGGTAGGGGACTTCGTCTACACCTCGTTCGCGGGTTCTCACCAGGATGCCATCAGCAAGGGGCTGAGCGCCTACGCCGCGTCGAATTCGCAGGTCTGGGACGTCCCCTATCTCCCGATTGACCCGCGCGATGTCGGGCGCGACTATCAAGCCTTGATCCGAATCAACCGGCAGTCAGGCAAAGGCGGGGTCGCCCACATCATCCGCGCTGACCATGGCCTCGACCTGCCCCGCCGCATGCAGATCGAGTTTGCCGCCCTCGTGCAGGAAAGGGCCGAGCAGGGAGGCGAGATCGCCCCCGACGAGATCTGGGAGACTTTCTCAACCGAGTATCTGGGCGATGCTGACAACCGGCTATCCTTCCCGGCGGTGCCTGTGGCTGATGCTCAGCGTGCCCTGACCGGGCTACTTCGCCCTCATGAGCTGGCAGGCGTAATACAGGACTTGCACTGGCAACGCCCTACGCCCGAACTGTCAGCCAACTGGGTAGCTTACGCCGAGGTGCGGACGGACGAGCGAGTTCGCTGGGGGGCCGGGATCGCGCGTTCCGAGGAAGAAGCACTTGCGCGCTGCCTGCACTCCGCTGTCCGCCGTCTACTGCGTGCTACGCGGGAAGGATGATGCAGGCGCTGTTGGAGGCTCACACCGGCCTGGCCGCTCCATTGCGCCGCGGAAGAGTCGATACCGACCAGATCATCCCGGCAGAGTTCTGCAAGCGGCTCAGTCGATCCGGCTACGCCGACACGCTATTCTTCCGCTGGCGCGACGATCCGGGCTATCCTCTGAGTAAACCCGAGTACGCTCGTGCGAGCATACTGGTCGCGGGTCCAGAGTTTGGCATCGGGTCCTCCCGCGAGCACGCGGTATGGGCGCTGCGGGACTCCGGCTTCTGGGCTGTCATCGCGCCGTCATTTGGCGACATCTTCCGCGCCAACGCCACCAAGAACCGGCTGATCACGGCGCGCACCGATGAGCAGGCAGTTCACCGGCTCTGGGACCTTATCGAAGCGTCCCCGCAGACTGCCGTGACTGTGGACCTGATATCACGCCAGCTCCGCGCAGGTCTGCTGACCGAGGACTTTGACATAGATGACTACAGCCGATCGCAACTGATCACCGGTGCCAACGAGATCGAGCTCACGCTACGGCAGGTGGACGCCATCGCTGCGTACGAAGAAGACCGTCCGCCCTGGCTGCCCGTGGTGGCGTCCGGTAGCCAGTCACGGGTGCCCGATTAGTTGATCATGCTGGTTGTGGTGGCATCCAGGTGTTGTCGTTGAGGGCGTCGCGGATGGCGGCGAGGGGGTGGTGGCCGTGGCTGCGGGCGGTGGTGAGGTACGACCGGATGCGGCAGTGGCGCTGCAAGGTTGCGAGGGTCCGCCAGCAGTCGCTGATTTTCGCGGCGAGCTTGTAGCCTCGGATGGCGTTCTCGGATCCGTTGTTCGTCGGGGGGACGTCGAAGCGGGTGGCGAATAGCCAGACCTGGGTGGCCTTGCGTTTCAGCCGCCTGGCCAGGACCAGCCCGGGGTGGCTGCCCTTGTGCCAGCGGCGGGACAGGTTCACCGAGATCCCGAAGGCGACGGCCTGGTCGTAGCTGTGGCGCAGGCGGGCGAGCAGGACGGGGTCCAGGCTGGCGCGGCGGGCGCCGCGGGCGGCCCTGACCGCGGCGGCGGCCTCGCGGAGGGCGTCGCCGGCCTGCCGGGTCCAGACCTGGGATACCGGGTCGGTCGCGTAAGCGTTGTCGAGGTAGCGGTACAGGTGGGCCAGGCACTGCTGGACCCCGGCGTCGTAGCTGAGGTAGCCGCCGTAGTCGTCGCGGACCAGGATCCCGGCGAAGCCGTCCAGGATCCCGAAGCCGGTGATGGAGAGCTTCGTGCGGTTGCCGGCGGCGCCGTACCAGATGAGGTCCGCCCCGCCGCCGGTGTACGCGCGTATGGTCCGCACCGTGTACACGTGCGGATTCCCGCACCCTTCCGCGCTGGCCGCCGCTGTGGTGAGCGGCGCCGGGGTCTCGTCGGTGCCGAGCACGCCCGCCGCTGTCAGGGCGTCTTTCAGCGCGTCCTCGAACCCGGCGGCGGTTAACGCCGCGTCCAGGCGGACCAGGCACCGCGACACGAACCCGGTCGACACCGGCGCTTTCAGCAGGGCGCCCATCAGGTCCGCGGCCCGCTCGACCCCGATCACGTCCGTGCTGGCCAGCAGTGTCGCCGCAGCCACCACGTTCGGGCCGTAGCACACCGGGCCGCCGGTCACGCCCGGCGGCGGCGCAGCGGTCGTGACCTGCCCGCACCCGCACTCCCGGCGCATCATCTGGTACTCGGTCACCGTCAGCGCGGCCGGCGGGATATCGAGGACCTGCAGGCGGGACGCGACCCGGCCCGCGGCGGCGGCCAGGCCCAGATCACCACGGGGCCTGACTGGTTACGGCGTCCGGCAGAGGCCCGGAACGTGGCACTCCCGGCCGCTGAACGACTCTCACCCACTCGACCGAGGCTCCGTCCTGGCTGGTATTGCGCGCGGCAGGAGGGCAAGGGTGAGCAGGCAGCCCAGGCCGCACAGCGCTGCGGCGGCTTGGACGGCCGGGACAAGCCCGGTCAGGGTGGCCGCGAGGCCGACGAAGATCACGGGGCCGCCGCCGCCGAGGTAAGTGACTACGTAGAAGGCCGAGACTACGCCGACGTGGCTGCGGTCTGGGGTGATGTCGTTGATGCAGCGGAGCGCGCCCAGGAACGCGAGTCCCTGGCCGACGCCGGCGGCCGCGATGGTGGCGAGCAGCAGCGGCACAGAAAGCAGGTCCCCAGCCGCGATGAGCCCGCTCAGCCCGACGGCGAGCAGGAGCAATCCGCTGCGCAGCATGCGGTTGTAGGGCATCCGCGCGAGGATGACCTGGGCGGCTGCCGCGCACAGCAGCAGGAGGCCGGCGGCGATGCCACCGAGCAGGAGGTTGTGGCTGTGCAGCGCCGCAGTGACGTAGGAAGGGACCAGGGCGAGGACGATGTAGGCGACCGCCCAGGCGAGGAAGCTGGCCGCGCTGGCCAAGACGAATTGCCGACGTATGTCCGGTGGCACCTGCGGCCAACGGATCCGCACGCGACCGCCCGGGCTGGGAGCCCCCGGCGCGGCGGTCACTGCGACGACTGCGGCAGCGAGGAGGACCAGCTCTATCAGGTAACACAGCCGCAGTGGCCATGGCGCGTACTGGGCTAGAGCCCCGGCCAGCACCGGACCGAATCCGGCCGCTCCGGTCGTCATGAGCGATCCCACCAACGACGCCCTGGCACGGTCACCGCGGGGCTCGCTGCGGACCAGCGCCACGGTCAGCGGGCCGGATGCGGTGCCGATTGCGGCTCCCTGAACCGCCCGGGCGGCAAACAGCCACGCGGTGCTGCCTGCTATGGCGAACAATGCCGTGCCGCATGCGGCAAGTAGGACCGACGGCACCAGTACACGGCGCAGCCCCGCCCGCTCGACGAGCGACCCGGAAAGCAGCAACGCGGGAATCAGGAATGCAACGTAGATCGCCACAATCATCGTGATGGCCAGCGGGGAGAACCCGAACCGTCGCTCATATACTGAATAGAGCGGGCTGGGCAAGTTCGTGCCGATAATCAGGGCACCGAGGGCGAACGCCATCCTGGCGAAACTGAACTGGCCACGATAGTCTTGAGCTTTATCCGTTCCGGACATCATCTCCCGGTGGTCAGCTACACGCTGGGCACGTCAGCGGACACGATTGCGTCGGCCTCGATTTCGACTAGCAGCGCCGGGTGGACAAGCGCGGCCACCTCCACCACAGTTGTCGCGGGTCGGATGTGCCCGAAGACCTCGGCATGCACCTTGCCGACCTCGGCGAAACTAGCAATGTCCGTGAGGTAGACGCGCGACCGGACGACATCGCCTATATCTGCGCCTGCCTGCCGTAGTGCAGCCGAGATGCGCCGGAGTACCTCTGCCGCCTGCCTCCCAGGATCGTCGCCGCCCACCGGGCCGTCGGCGCCGGAGGCCGTCGTCCCTGATATGCACACGAACGGGCCGACACGAACGGCGCGCGAATACCCGACCGCCGTCTCATACGGCGATCCCGATGAGAACATCTGGCGTTGGGCGACCATGGTCACAAGTATCGGGCGACATCAATAAGCAGTCCATCTATACTTTCTTCATGGAACCCGTAAGCAGGGACTACATAATTGACGTACGCCGGCTCCGGGTCCTTCAGGAACTACGCGACCGGGGCACCATCGCGGCAACCGCCGAAGCGCTCCACCTAACGCCCTCGGCTGTCTCGCAGCAGATCGCCAAGCTCTCCCGGGAGATACGTGCCCCCCTGCTGACGCGTCAGGGCAGGCGGGTGAGACTGACCGAGCAGGCCCATCTACTGTTGGCCCACGCCGTGCTGATCGGGCGCCAGATGGAGCGGGCCCGCGCCGACCTGGCCGCGCATCGCGCTGGGGAAGCGGGCACGCTCGCTCTCGGCGCGTTTGCCTCTGCCATCACCGCCCTGGTCGCGCCTATGCTCACCGCACTCGCAGAGCAGAGACCTCGAATCTGCGTGACCGTGCACGAGTCTGAGGCACCAGGCTGTTTCACCCAGCTGGATTCCGGCGCACTCGACGTCGCGATCACGGTGGACTACAGGGGCGGCCCCGCAAGCACCGACGCCCGCTACCACCGCGTGGACCTGCACTTTGACCCGCTGGTAGTGGCGGTACCCGACAGCCATCCGGTCGCCGAACGCGAGATCGCTGACCTCAGAGAACTGAGCTGCACGACCTGGGTTACCGGCGCGGACCGAGGCCCGTGCGCGGAGATCAGCTTCGCCGCCTGCGCCATGGCCGGGTTCACCCCTGATATCCGGCACAGGGTGAACGACTGGGCGGCCGCGCTGGCCCTCGTCGCCACCGGAACGGGCATCGCGCTCGTGCCCCGCCTGGCCGTTCCAGCGTCGGCTCCCGGGGTCACCCTCCGGCCGCTGATGCCATCGACCGGCCGCACGATATACGCAGCGGTACGCGCTGGCTCGCAGGACTCCCCTACCGTGGCAGCCGTCCTCGACAGTCTCCGCCGGACAGCGGCAAGGCGCGCGCCCGACTCCAAGGCAGAGGTACTTCACGATCTCGACATTAGCCGGGCTGACGATTCTTGGTGGTTAGCGATCCCCGGTCGTTAAGAGCTTGCAGTTTGGTGCTGTCAAGATGCAGCGCCCGGCAGCCTCGAAGACGGTCAGCAGCCGCCATTCCCCATAGAGGCTCAGCCCACAGATAGCCGCCATTCCCGGGCCCGTCAGGCGGACTCCAGCGGCGGCGCATCCGCGTCGTCGTATGCCGTCGACAGCGAGGGTGAGGGAGGCCCGGGTCTTCCCGCGCAGGGCCACGACACATGCACCCGACCACCTACCGCTATGCCGGCGACTGTGGGTGCCGAAAACCTATGCCACCAGGCGATACTCGCGATCACGCCTCCGGCGCGATCGCGCCGCCGGACCCGGAATTGATCCAGGCCTGTGATGCCATCCGGCAGCGGCCGGAGCGGCGCGGCCTGCTTCAAGGAGCGGTGCGGCCCGGCGGGTGTTGTAAAAGTCCTCGTATTGGCACGGCACGCTCATCAGGTGCCGCTGATTCCACACCAAGGTCCGGTCCAGCAGTTCACGGCGGCAGCTGCCGACCCGCCGTTCCGTGATCGAATTCATCCGCGGCGCCTGGACCGCGGAGCGGATCACCCTGACGCCCCCCGCCTGGAACACCGCGTCAAACGCGGCGGTGAAGCTGGCATCGCGGTCATGGAGCATGAACTTCATCGGAGTCCCGGCGTATTCCAGGTCCATGAGCAGGTTCCTGGCCTGCTGAACTATCCACGACTGGACCGGGCGCTCCGTCGCGCCCAGGACCCGTATCCGGCGGGTGCCGTGCCCGATCGCGGCCAGGACATAGACCGTGGCGCCGTTGAGCAGGCCGACGGTGAAGAAGTCCAGCGCCAGGAATCCCCTGGGCCTGGGCGCGCGGAAACTCGGCCCAGCCCGGGCCGTCCCGGCGCGGCGCCGGATCGGCCCCGGCGCTCTTGAGGATCTGCCAGACCGTGGACGGCGCCACGGTCACGCCGAGCCCGGCCAGTTCGCCGTGGATGCGGCGATAGCCCCAGGACTCGTTCTCCCGGGCCGGCCGCATCACCACCGACCGGACATTACGGCGCACCGGAGGGCGGCCACAGCGGCCCCGGCGCGACCGGCGCGACCACCGTCGGCGGACGATGCCGCGGTGCCATCGCAAGATCGTGCCCGGAGTGACGATCAGCCGGATCGCCGCCAGGCGGTCACCCGGCAGCGTCCCGGCAAGCAGGGCCGGCCACGCCCGGTCCGGCCACGTCAGCCGGGGGTGAGCTTTCGGCCGCTCGCGCTGTGCGACAGCGAGCTGGTGCCGCAGCATCATGATCCCGGCCTCCTTCCACCACGACTCGCGACGCGACAAGCCCAGCAGCGACACGGCACGGGAGACGATGAGGAAGATCAGCCTCAAGCCCGCAAGCCGGAGATCATCCCACCTCCAGTCAGATCAAGACCTCCCCCCCAGGCGCCGGATGCGGACCGAGCCGACCGTGATCTGCAGAGCATCTGCCCAGGTAGCGCAGGTTTTCGGCACCTACAGCTTGAGATAAAGGTGCGGGCTGCCTCCTGGTTTCATGACGGGCCGGCCAGGGGCGCCCACCCGGTCGGGTACGGAAACAACTGGGTGATTCTGGGTATCGTGGTTACCCTGCCGTTCTGCTCCCGGCCGGTGTGCCTGCCGGTGCTGGCCCGCCTGGCTGTCAAGGACACCACGTCAGCTTCTCGCCTCTACCTGGCCCGCCGCATGATCGGCATGCTCGCGGGCGCGCTGCCCGGCCGGGTCATTCACGGGGTCGGGGACGCCGCCTACTCCGGCAAGGACCTGGCCGGCCTGGATGACAGCATCACCTGGACCACCCGGCTCCGGAAGGACGCCGCCCTATCCGGCCTGGCACCGCCGCCCACCGGCAAGCGCGGCCGGCCGAAGCTGAAAGGCGGCCGGCTCCCCGCCCTGAAGATCCTGGCCGCCCGCGCCGCTTTACGACCTTGCACTGGTCACCACCGATCTGGACGCCACCGATCTGGACGCCACCGCAGGCCAGGTCATCGAACGCTATGCCGCCCGATGGTCCATTGAAGTCGCGAACGAAGATGCCAGGCAGATCTTCGGCGTCGGCGAGGCCCGCAACCGCAAGGCCGGCGCGGTCCGCCGCACCGTTCCCTTCACCCTGGCCTGCCAGACCCTCACCACCGTGTGTGCGCCACCGCCGGCCGCCACGACGCCGACATCACTGCCCGCCGCGAGCAGCAGCCCTGGTACACCAGCAAGACCCAGCCCTCGACCACCGGCATGATCGCCAAGCTCAGGCGCGTTCTCATCGCCGCCAGATATTGCCCATCTCGCCCCGACCAGCCGACACCCGCAGAAATCCACGCCATCCGGCTGGGAGACCGCAGCAGCATGATCACCTAAGACGCGAAAGTCGAGCTAGCGCCCGTGCGGCCGACGAGATTCCGGGCCGCATCGGACCTCGGCGCGGGCAGGCCTAGCGCCGACGGACCAGGCTGGCATGCCAGCGCAGCACGGCCCGCCGGGAGCTGATCAGGCGCATCTGGGGGAATTGACAGCTGGGCAGCAGCCGGGGCCAGCGCGGCAAGG
>JBKQSL010000179.1:0-17827 GCA_052143655.1 Streptosporangiaceae bacterium
GTATCCGATTCCCTGACAACAGGGGCGCCGGAGACTCAGGCGGAGGCCGGATGACCGAGCAGGCACTGGATCTCAGGAGGTCCGTGCGGATCGTCCGGCGGCGCTGGATCGCCGTCGTCATCGTCGCGATGCTTGGCCTTCTCGCGGGCGTGGCTAATACCGTGCTCAAGCCGCCGATGCTGGCTAGTAGCGCGCTCGTTATCGTGCCGCCCGCTACCCGGGACGTGCCGACTGAGGTCGTGATCGCCGACAGCGACCCCGTGCTGTCTGGCGCTCTGCCGCGGGTCAGGCCTGCCATCTCGCTGCAGGCCCTTAGAAATAAGATCCAGGTAAAAAGCCTGACTTCCAATATCATAACGATCACAGCCCTGGCCAAAACAGCCGGTCAGGCAGAGGGCAATGCAAACGCGGTCGCGGAGAGCTTTGTTGCCTACGCCAATAATGGGAGCAACGCCGCGGGAAAAGTGCAGGCCCGGCTGCTCGAGCCGGCGCTGACTGCCACCGGCCGGTCGCTGCCTGTTGACCTGCTCATTAATGGCGGCATCGGAGCCATAGCCGGCGTGCTGATCGGAGCCATCGGGGCGCTTGCGTTCAGCCGCAGGGACCGCCAGCTGCGGGAGCGGGATGAGATAGCAGCCGCCATCGGCGTGCCCGTCCTGGCATCAATTTCCGTCCGTCACCCTGCCGATGCCGGCCACTGGGCAAGGCTGCTGGGGGACTACGAGCCCAGCGTCGTCCATGCGTGGCAACTGCGCAATGCTCTGCATTACCTGGGTCACGACCTCTCGCCGCCACGCGCGGGCCACGGCGAGAGCCGCAACGGAGACAGCCGCAACGGAGACAGCCGCAACGGAGACAGCCTTAACGGCGAGAGCCTCTCTGTTGCCATCCTGTCGCTTTCCGCTGATCGAGGGGCACTCGCGCTGGGTCCGCAGCTAGCAGTCTTCGCAGCCTCCATAGGGGTTCCCACGGTACTGGTCATCGGCCCGCAGCAGGACATGAGTGCTACGGCCGCATTGCGCACCGCGTGCGAGGCGCCGCCGTCGCACGAACCTGCCGGCCTGCTGCGGCTCGCCGTCGCCGATGAGGACGTGGGCCAGCGCTTGCCAGGCGTCAAGCTGACCGTCATCCTCGCGGTCGTCGACGGCCGGGATCCCCGCGTCGCTGACACGATGGGCGCGGACGTAACGGTCCTTGGGGTCTCGGCCGGCGCGGCGACCGCGGCGCAGCTGGCCGGCGTTGCCGTCAGCGCGGCCGCCGAGGGCCGCCAGATCGAAGGAATCCTCGTCGCGGATCCCGAATCGACCGACCGCACAACCGGCCGTGTGCCGCAGCTGACGCGCCCGACTCACCGGCGAGGGCCGGCTCGCCTCACCAGCACGCCGACCCGGCTCAACGGCTTGCCGAGGGAGAAACGGACGACGGAGACCAGGCCGTGAACGACGAAGACCGGACTGTAGCGCTTTTCCGCAGCGGCGATGACCTGCCCGTACACTTCTGGGACTTCGGTGAGTACGCCACCGAAGAAGATCGCTCAGCGGCCGCACTCGCCAGCGGTCTTGCCAGCGCAGGATACATCCGGGCGGCGCTGCGGCGCTCTGCATGGCTCTGGTGTGCACTCGCCGTGGTCGGGGCGCTGGCGGGCTTCGGGATCTTCAGAGAGCTTCCCCCCGCCTACGAGGCTTCTACGTCGGTCCTGCTCTCGAACAATCCTTTCGAAATTCCTAGCGATGCGGCGCTGGATGACCAGGCCATCGCGCAGAGCCGGACGGTGGCCGGTGACGCGCTGAGCAAACTAGGGCTACACGAGAGCGCGGTCAGCTTCGTCGGGCACTACATCGTTACCATCGTGACCAATCGGGTGCTTAATTTCACCGTCAAGGCCACGTCCAGCGAGGCGGCGGTCAAGCAGGCCAGAGCCCTGGCCGCAGCTTTCCTCGCCTTCCAGGCACAGCAGCTGGAGTCTCAGGAGCGGCTCGTCAACGCCTCACTCCAGCAGCAGATCACCGCGGCGCAGCAGCAGCTCAGCACCATCAACTATCAGATCAGCCAGCTGTCCGCGCATCGCGCCTCGGCCGCGCAAGGCACGCTCGGCGCTCTGATAACCGAGCGTACTCGCGAGAGCAGCGCGCTGACCGCGCTCGAGCAGGCGAATACTGCCAACGAAGCGACCACGCGGGTGAACACGGCGACCGTCGTGCAAGGCAGCCAGGTACTCGATCCAGCTGCGCCGATCACGCACTCGCGCCGGAAGCTGCTGCTGATCTACGTCGCCTCCGGGCTTATCGCGGGCCTGGCGCTCGGCCTGTCCATCGCCGTGATCCGGGCGCTCGTGTCGGATCGGCTGCGTCGCCGTGACGACATCGCGCGCACGCTCGGCGCCCCGGTCAAGCTCAGCGTCGGCAAGGTCCGGCTGAGCCGCTGGCTGCCCGGTCCGCGCGGGCTTGCAGCCGCTGACAGCACGACGATTCGCCGGATCGTCGTGCACCTGGGCAACATCGTGGCAGGAAACTTCCGCGGTTCAGCCGCCCTGGCCCTCGTTCCGACAGACAACCCTCAGGTCGCCGCGCTGTCACTGGTGTCACTGGCCGTCTCGTGTGCGCAGCAGGGCGGCTTGCAGGTCGTCGTAGCGGACCTCTATAGCGGTAGCCCGGCCGCACACCTCCTGGGAGTCACCGATCCCGGGGTCCATTCGGTGACTGTGAACGACGCGGAACTGGTCGTAGCTATTCCTGAGCACGACGACGTGGTGCCCGTAGGCCCGCTTCGCCCGCTTCTGCTCGGGGAGGCACCCGGGCCACTGATGGCGGCCTACGCGACTGCCGACCTGCTGCTCACGCTGGCCCCGCTTGACCCCTCGCTCGGCGGGGACCATCTCGCGACCTGGGCGACCGGCGCCGTTGCAATGGTGACCGCAGGTGAGTCGACGGAGACGCGGATCCAGGCAGTCGGCGAGATGATCCGTCTCGCCCGGATCCCGCTGATCTCCGCCGTCCTTGTGGGGGCAGATAAGACCGACGAAAGCCTCGGCGTGCCAGATCCGTCCAGTCCGGCGGATTCAGCCGGGCTTGGCCTGAGCTCATAGTGCCGATGAGCCTGTCGGTCACTGCTTTCCGCCAGCGGCGCGTCCGGCGGCCTCCGGATACCGTCCAGGACCGGGAGCGCTGGGCCCGGCGCAAGGTCGGAATAGCCTGGGCCCTGCTATTCCTGAATGCTCTGACTTTCTACCCCGGCCTTTCGTTCGTACATATTCCGTCGGCAGTCGGAAAAGGCATCACGCAGTCCGCACTCGTCGCGGCGTTCTTTGTGGCGCTGACCGTCAACCGCCACATTATCCTGCGCCCGAACGTGTTCCTCTGCCTGGTGAGCATCCTCGCCATCGAGGCGTTCTTCACGCTTCCGCAAGCGCAGCATTTCGGAACCGTGTACCGGACCTTCCGGCTCGCGGGCTTTGTAACCACGCTCTGGCTGCTGACGCCGTGGTGGGGCCGCCGCGACATGCTGCTCGTCCGCTGCCACCTGGCCACGCTCCTGGCGCTGCTCAGCTCGGTGCTCCTAGGCCTGCTGGTGTCCCCTGGGCACGCCCTGTTCGAGGGCAGGCTCTCGGGCGCCATCTGGCCAATCCCCTCGACCGAAGTGGCGCACTACACCGCGATTACCATCGGGCTAGTCATCGTGCTCTGGTTCTGCGGTCACCTGCGCGGCCGGGTCACCCTCGTCGTCATCGCCGTGGCGTTTCCGACACTGGTCCTCACGCACACGAGGACTGCGCTAGCGGCCATGGTGGCGGCCATCCTGGTGGCCGGTCTGAGCCTGCTCGTGGCGAAGGCACGGGTGCGCAAGCTGTTCATCGCCGGAGCCGCCCTGGCGGTCATCGTGATTTCGACGCTATCCGGCGTGCTGACGACATGGCTGGCACGGGGCGAGGGCACGCACGAGCTGACCGACCTCACCGGCCGGACCCTAGTCTGGGGTGAGCTGCTCAGCTTTCCACGCGACAAGTTCCAGGAGATCTTCGGTTTCGGCTTGTCAAACGCTTCGTTCAACGGCCTCTCCATCGACAGCAACTGGTACGCCTCCTATCAGGACCAGGGGCTGTTTGGTGTTGCCGTATGCGCGACGATCCTGCTGTTCCTGCTCGTGACCGCCTACTTCCAGCCACGCGGCGTGCGGCGAGCGCTCGCTCTTTTCCTGGTGACGTACTGCCTAGTGGCATCCTTCACCGAGGTAGGGTTTACCGACGTCTCGCCGTACATGCTTGATCTCACTGTGGCAGCGTCGCTGCTCGTGCCCGCTGTCACGGACAGGGAGCCGCCATGAGTGTCCAGCTGAACAGCAACCGCTGGACAATGGCCGACAGCGCGATCGTCAGCAAGACATCCGCCCCGGTTGTATCAGGACTGGGCCGAAACTGATCCTATGGGTGATGGCTGGTCTGGCCGCCCGGTCTGACCCGTCTTCAAGGTCTGGGGTAGTCATGAGGGTGCGGGACGCGGGTGATCGTGGCGATATCGGAGCCGTTCCGGTGCCGTTCGTGCGCGCGGCCAGGCACGAGTCTGATGACATGCTGCCCCCACAGGCCGGAGCCAGATTTCCCGCAGCCGGCGGTCTCGCCGTACACGCGGGCCGCTAATGCCCCGGTCGGCTGCGTGCTTCGCGTGATCATCGACGATCTCGGTGGCTCGCATGGCTGCTGAAGCAGGCGCCGAGGTAGGGACGGGGATAGGGAGATCACTGCTAGCGGCCCTCCAGCGCGTGCGGGGCCAGCGGGTCCGGCGCCTCAGCTGGGGCGTCGCGGACCAGGCGGTGTCGAGTCTGACCAACGCCGCGGTGAGCATCTACGTGGCCCGCACGCTCGGGGCCGTGCAGTTTGGCGCCTTCAGCCTCGCTTACGTTACCTACTCATTCGCGCTTAACGCGTCTCGCGGGCTGGCCACCGACCCCCTGATGGTCAGGTTCAGCGGCACTGACCTGCCGACCTGGCGCCGCGCCGTCGCGAGCTGCACCGGAACCGCCGCGACCGTGGGCCTGGTGACCGGCGCCTGCGTGCTCGCGGCGGCTGCGCTGCTGAGCGGCACGACCAAGGTTGCCTTCGTTGCCCTCGGGCTGACCCTGCCGGGGCTCCTGCTGCAGGACAGCTGGCGATATTCGTTCTTCGCGCTCGGACGCGGCCGCCTGGCATTTCTCAACGACCTGATCTGGGCGTCGGTCCTGGTCCCGGCGCTGCTGATCCTGCGGCGGACTGGCCACGCAGACGTATTCTGGTTCGTCTTCGCGTGGGGCGCGGCGGCGGCCGTCGCAGCAGCCGTCGGGCCGCTGCAGGCTCGGGTGATCCCCAGGCTGACAGGCACCAGAGGGTGGGTGTCGCGGCATCGTGATCTAGGGCCCCGCTATCTAGCGGAAAACACCTCCAACAGCGCCGCGGTCCAGCTGCGCACCTACGGCATCGGCATCATTCTGGGCCTGGCCGCCGTTGGCTACGTACAGGCCGCTGGCACCCTGATGGGTCCGTTCCTGGTCATCTTCTTCGGGATGTCCCTGGTCACGGTTCCGGAGGCGGCCCGGGTCCTGCGCGGCTCGCCGCGTCGCCTGCCGCTGTTCTGCATGCTGGTGGCCGGCGGCCTTTCGCTGCTGGGGCTCGCCTGGGGAGTCGTGCTGCTAGTGGCCCTGCCAAGAGGACTCGGGTACTGGCTGCTAGGCGCGATATGGCGGCCGGCCTACCCCCTGATAGTGCCGCTCACGGTTTCCGTTGTCGGCTCCTGCGTCATCGCTGGCGCCGCCGCGGGCCTGCACGCTCTAGGTGCCGCAAGGCGCAGCCTGCGCGCGATGCTGTGTACGTCTGGCGCCTATCTTGGCTGCGGGCTGGCCGGCGCTGCTGCCGACGGAGCGGTCGGGACCGTGATCGGAGTCGCCGTCGCGGCGTGGGCAGGCGCGCTGCTCTACTGGTGGGAGCTGCGCGGTGCGCTGCGCGGTGCCGACCTCCCACCCGACCATGTGGCTGAGGGTCACCGGTCTCCGCCAGGCGCCCAAGGCGGCCGCCATCGCGGGAGGACAGCGGTGCAGGCACGCCCACGACGGTGGAACCCGCGACACCGTCGGCATCCCGGCCACTCGCAGCCATCTCAGGCGCTGCCGCCAGCCGAAAGCGAAGGTACATGAGCGTTGCCATGAGACAGCCGCTGGGCGCAGAAGCTCGCTGGACGGCTCATTGATGCGATCTCCGAATCCTGTGCTCAGCACTACTTCACGCCGGAGCCGGCGCTGGCTGGCCTTGGTGGCTGCTGCCTGTGTCGTGCCAGTCACTGCGCTGACTGGCATTCATCTGCTGCTCCATGGCCCTCATGCCAGCGGTGACCCCAGGACGGGAACACGAGTGTGCGGCCAGCCTATGCTCAACTCGCCTTTTAGCTACGACGCCGCCGCTGGGCCTTACTCGAGCGGCACTGCCGGGCTGCCGACCTATGGCACGCCAGCCTCGGATTTCCCCGCTGATACTGCTGGGGTCGTCCTGGCGGCGGGCACCAAGGACTATGCCTCATACCAGCTCAACCCGGACACGGTCTACTACCTGATGCCCGGGACGCACGTCGGCAGTTTCATGGCAGACGTGAACGACGCCTTTGTCGGCGGGCTTGCCCGCGGCAGGTCTGCCGTGCTTTCCGGTGATTATTCTCTATCAAGGCCATGGGCGATCGACTCGAACTCGACGAACGGGAACCAGCCGGGAGTGACGATCGAGTACCTGACGATCGAGGAATACACGCCGGGCACCAGCGCAGGTGCGGTGAATCAGGATTCCAATACCGGGTGGACTCTCAAGTACGACACTGTTACCCGCAACGTACCCGGTGCCGGGGTGATCGCCGGGGCCGGGAACGTGCTGCGGGACAATTGCCTGACCTTGAACGGGCAGTACGGGTTCCAGTCCGAGGACACCAATTCGTGGGGAAAGGACTCACTGACTCGCGGCCCCTACGACGTGACCGTCGCGGGCAACGAGATCAGCGACAACGACACCTGTGACTACTCGGGCCTGCTCAGCAACCCGGCCATCGGCTGGTCTGGCCACGACCCGGTACCCGCCACGGATCGCAACCGGCACTGCGGCACGGTCCAGCCCGACGGCGACCAGGGCGGGTTCAAGCTCTGGCAGACCAACGGGGTGACCATAACCGGCAACTACATCCACGGAAACTGGGGCCCCGGCGGCTGGGCCGACACCGACAACGCCAACACGACGTGGACAGCCAACATCATCACCGGCAACGAGGGCCCGGCGATCGTCGAGGAGATCTCCTACAATTTCTCCATTAGCGGCAATTACCTGGCCGTCAACGACTTGACCGACGGGCTGGGCAACCCCGGATTCCCCCAGCCGGCCATCTACATCAGCGAAAGTGGCAGCGACACCACTTTCGGCGGCGTTCCGGCCTGTGCGGAAGCCGCCTGCGTCGCCCAGGCCTCCTACCCCACCCAGTCCCTGATCAGCGGCAACACCCTGATCGACAATGGCGGGAGCATTTTCTTGTGGCAGAACTCTAACCGCTACTGCTCAGACGGATCAGACGGAGCCTGCACCCTCGTCGGCGGTCCCGCCGGGCCCTTCACGCTCTCATCGTGCGCTGCCCACCTTCCGTCAGCATCCGTCAGCACCACCACCTATACCGGCAACAAGACCGGCGCTCCCGCCCGGGACTGGTGGGACGGCTGCCAGTGGAAAACCGAGAACGTGACTATCACCGACAACACTGTTGACTTCAACCCCGCCCATATCACCGACTGCAGCGAAGCTTATTGGCCAGACTGCGGGGCGGGCGGCATATTCAGTGAATACGGCTCGCCTCACGGCAAGACCCCTGGTTGGGTCACTCCTACCCAACTGATGTTCTTCCAGAACGACATCTGGTCACATAACACCTACAACGGCCCATCACGCTTCTACGCATGGAACCAGGGCAACGGGGACAACCCCGTCAGCTGGGCCGACTGGACGGGAAAGAAATCGCACGGCGACGAGTGCCGCTCTGTCGGCGAGCGCCAGAGCGGCTTCTGCACCGGCCCGTTTGGGCAAGACGCCGGCAGTGCGTACAACGGCGTGTAAACCGGGTTCGTGGCATGGGCGTCTTATTGTCCAGGAGGACTAGCCGGGCCGCCTCTGCTTCCAGCAGCATCATCTTCCGAGCGCTCCGCTGATAGGGGAGACACCATTGGACAGGCAATTCCCGCCTCGTCGGCGAGCGTTGAGTTCAGGCGACACGGGCTCTGATCCCGGCGGGACGGGCGCGAAGGATCCCGAGCGGACACTGAGCCGCAGGAAGATCTTCGGGAAGGCCGTCGGAGTGGCTGCTGCCGGCGCCGCAGGGGGCGCCGTGCTGACTGAGGTCTTCGCCGCCCCGGCGTCGGCCGCCGGCGGAACCACCGTCGAGTCGGCGGCCGTGGCACCCGCTGTGGTCGCGCTCACCGACGCCGCGACGATCGCCGTCGACGCCTCACTGGGCAACGACTTCCGGGTGACCATCGCGGCTAGCCGCACCATGGGCAACCCGACCAACCCGACGGACGGGCAGAAGATCACATTCCAGGTGACGCAGGGCACCGGCGGGTCGTCCACGATCACCTGGGGCAGTGCCTACGAGTTCTCTGCCGGGCTGCCGCAGCCCACCCTTAGCACCGCGGCGGGCCAGACTGACCTGCTCGGCTTCATCTACAACGCGGCCAAGAGCAGCTGGCTGCTCGTCGCGTTCGTGCAGGGGTTCAGCACGCCGACCATGACCACCAGCCCGACTCCGACTCCGACTCCGACTCCGACGCCCACCCCCACTCCGACCTCCACTGAGCCGGCGGGCACTTACCGGCTGTACCCGTCGGCGAGCGGGCCGTCGAGCCCGGTGTCCTATTCCGGGCCGTTCCTGGCCGGTGTCGTGTTCGAGGTCACCACCGGCGGCACGTGGTTCGAGGGCTACTGGTGGTGGGTGTGCCCCTCCGGTCAGTCCACCGCGGCGCAGAAATTCGCGCTGTGGTCCGTCTACAGCCCAGGAGTCGGCGCGCTGATCCCGGTCGCCACGGTGACCTCGGGCACGCTGACCGCCGGGCAGTGGAACTACGTGCCGCTGCCCGCTCCGGTGCCGCTGGCCATCGGCGCCTGCTATAACGCCTGCACGGGCTTCACCGGCAGCTTCCCCGACACTAACAACCAGTTCGGCGCCGGTGACCCGTACAGCGCCGGGATCGTCAGCGGGCCGCTGACCGCGTTCTCTGACCAGTCCGGGTCCCTGCCCGCGCCTTTCAGCATGCCGCAGGGGGCGTTCAGTGTCGCCGGGACCGATCCCACGGTGTACATGCCGTCTGTGGGGTCCGACTCGGCGAACTTCTGGATCGATGTTCAGGTGAGCTCGCAGGCCCCGGCGGGCACGTCCTTCCGCCTGTGGCCGAGCTACCCCGTCACTCCTCCAGGGTCGGTCTCGAACGACACCGGACAGCAGACTTCGGGCACCCAGTTCCTGCTGTCAGAGTCCTGCACCCTGGACAAGATCTGGTTCTACAGCCCGTCAGGCGTGAGCGTCCTGCCGTCCCAGTGCGCGATCTGGAATGTGGCCACGCAGACCGTGGTCGCAGGCACGAATAATACCTCGCCGTCCTGGTCGGGAGCTGCGGGCAGCGGCTGGGTTTCCTGCTCCTACAGCGGCGTCACGCTCCCGGCCGGCAACTATAAGACGAGCGTCTACTACGGTGGCGGCAAGACTTTCTATCAGGAGGACGTGAAGTACTTCAGCAGCGGCCCAGGAGCGAACGGGATCACGGCCGGACCGCTGAGTTCGCCCAACGTTGCTAACGCGGCGAGCTGCATCTCAGGCTCGGGACCGGATACAGGCCAGACCGTCACTGGCAACTCCACGTATCAGAACGGGCCTTTCGCCTATCCGGACACGTTTGACTCCGATGACGACGGCGAGAACCGCTGGATCGATGTCGAGGTCACGCCGACCTGAGCCAGCCTGGGGCGCCGTCCGGTGCTCGGCGCCGGCGTGCCTGGCGACATCGGTGCGAACGTCCGCCGGTTCAGCGAAAGGACTACCATCACGATGCGTCTCTCGAAGGGCCTGCTGTTCGGCCTTGCTGCCGCTGGCCTCGTCGGCTGCAGCGGCCCTGCCTCCGGGTCGCTTTCCCCCAGCCCATCAGCGCCCGCTCAGGCCACAACGGCGCCTGCGGCAGCGCCGGTCACCCCGGCCGATCGCGCCTTGCAGGCCAGCGCTCGCGTGGCTGCCATGCAGTTCTCCGGCTTGTACTCGGCGAGGAAGTTCGCGGCGTCCTGGGATCTGCTCTCGCCAGCCGCGAAGCACCAGGTTCCATGGGCCACCTGGATGGGAGTGCATGAGGGCTGCCCATCCGCCGGCGCCGGCCAGGCCGGGGTCATCAAGTCCGTAACTGTATTTGGTGATGCGGCCATCGTCACCGAGACCAGCGCGGGAGCGGTGCCGGGGCACGCCACTGCCGAGTACGTGTTCAACGACGTTGATGGCCACTGGCTCTACACCCCCGATGACGTGAGCATTTATGATCATGGGTCCGTCGCCGCCGACGTCGCCGCCGCGAAAGCAGCTGGTTTCTGCGGCAGCTGGAAAGGCTTTTAATGAACCAGAGCTCGCTGTGCCAGACCTGCGGCTCCGCATTATGCGGATGACGTGTGAACCGGATGTCCTTCATAAGCGTCTTATATCCGCGGGGGTTGAGTTCGCGCCCCTGCGAGGGGAGGCGAGGCACCATTGGGCAGGCAATCCCCCCATGGTCGGCGAGCGTTCTCACGTGGTGCAGGTGCTGATGCCCGCGGGACCGACGTGAAGGATCCTGAGCGGGCACTAAGCCGGAGGAAGATCCTCGGGAAGGCCGTCGGAGTGGCTGCCGCCGGCGCCGCAGGGGGCGCCGTGCTAACCGAGGTCTTCGCCACCCCGGCTTTGAGTTCCACGACCGTGGAACCGGGAGCAGTGGCCCCGGCAGTGGTGGTCCTCACCGACGCGGCGACGATTACCGTCAACGCCTCCCTCGGCAACGACTTCCGGGTGACCATCGCCGCGAACCGCACCATGGGCAACCCAACCAGTCCGACGGACGGACAGCAGATCATCTTTCAGGTCACGCAGGGCACTAGCGGGTCGTCCACGATCACCTGGGGCAGCGCCTACGAGTTTTCCGCCGGGCTGCCGCAGCCCACCCTCAGCACCGCGGCAGGCCACACTGACCTGCTCGGCTTTATCTACAACGCGGCGAAGGGCACCTGGCTGCTTGCCGCATTCGTGAACGGATTCAGTTGATGGGCACCTACCGGCTGTACCCGTCATCGAGCGGGCCGACGAGCCCGGTGTCCTATTCCGGGCCGTTCCTGGCCGGCGTCGTGTTCGAGGTCACCACCGGCGGCACGTGGTTCGAGGGCTACTGGTGGTGGGTGTGCTCCTCCGGTCAGTCCACCGCGGCGCAGAAATTCGCGCTGTGGTCCGTCTACAGTTCTACCCTCGGCGCGCTGATCCCGGCCGCCACGGTGACCTCGGGCACGCTGACCGCGGGACAGTGGAACTACATACCGCTGCCCGCACCCGTGCCGCTGGCGGTCGGCGCCTGCTATAACGCCTGCACGGGATTCTCGGGCAGCTTCCCCGGCACGGATAACCAGTTCGGCGCCGGTGACCCATTCAGCGCCGGGATCGTCAACGGGCCGCTGACCGCGTTCTCCGACCAGACCGGCTCCCTGCCCGCACCGTATTACATGCCGCAGGGGGCGTTCAGTGTCGCCGGGACCGATCCCGCCGTGAACATGCCGTCCGTTGGGTCCGAATCGGGAAACTTCTGGATGGATGTTCAGCTGGGCATAACCGCGCCCGCCGGGACTTCCTACCGGCTGTGGCCGAGTTACCCTACCCTGCCGGGTGCCGCTACAGGGGAGACCCTGGGCTACACGCTGGCGACGGAGTTCCTCCTGTCGGAGACCTGCACCCTGGACAACATCTGGTTCTACTCTGCGGCCGGCGCAGCCGCGCTGCCGGCCCAGTGCGGAATCTGGAATGTGGCCACGCAGACGGTGGTCACGGGCACAGATAACACCTCGCCGTCCTGGTCGGGGGGTGCGGGCAGCGGGTGGGTGGCCTGTGCCTACAACGGCGTAACGCTGCCCGCCGGAGACTACAAGGTAGCGGTGTACTACGGGGGCGGGTCCAAGTGGTTCTCGGCTACAACCGGGTACTGGGGTAGCGGCGGCCCCGCCGCCAACGGCATCACCACCGGCCCGGTCACCGCGCCCGGAACGGCCGCCGCCACGAGCCCCGGCCAGGGCACCTACGCAGGCTCCTGGGCCTACCCACTGGGCTACGGGACCGGCGGCAACGGGGAGAACTTCTGGGTAGATGTCGAGGTCACCCCTGGAATTGTCACCTCAAGTCCTAGTCCTAGTCCTAGTCCTAGTCCTAGTCCGAGCCCGACGCCCACTTCGCCGCCCCCGGCCGTCAACTCCAGTGCGTTCCTGGTGTTCTTCCCGTGAAAAAAGAGAAACGGGCGACGTGCTCCGCTGGCCGCTGACGGGATGCTGCTGACAGCGTCGCAGGAGGGCGCTTTAACCTCGCCGGTGGTCGGCTTGAGCAGTTCAGGCCGTCGGCCCGCAGGCTGCCCCCATCGCCCGTGCAGCTAAGCCCAGGCGCCTGAACCGCCTGGTTCACGGGCTGAGCAGATGAAGAAGTAGTCGACAGCCAGCATGCGGCTGATCAGCGGAATATTAGCATTTATATACATATTGGCAGCCTTAACCAGCCTCTTGTCCGGCTGACTGTGCTTCCAGTTGTGCGAAGCCGGAAAGAATCTCTCCACCGTGAAGTGTCGCGCCAGGTCTTGCCGGAAGTCATCGAAAGACTGAACGTTGCTGAAGGCGGCATAAATGTGCTTCTTGCGATGACTGAAATTGGTATAAGTAACGATAAACTTGCCATCCTCTTTAAGCAGCTGCGCTATTTCACGGAATTTCTGAGACTGGACTTCGCCCATGTACTCGAAAAATCCTTGCGCGATGACGAGGTCAAATTTCTTATCATTGAACTCGATCCGTGATTCAAGCAAGTCAGCTTCAATGAGATTGGCAGCTCGGTCCCGGATGGCAATATCGATTCCGTAATACTCTATGTTGGACGGAAGGATCTTGCTCAAAGCCGCCGGCCCGCAGCCGACATCGAGGAGAACGCACTCCCTGCCCTGGGTGAGCTTGTTTATTACTTGCGCTGATTTCTCGACACGATACCACGGCCGACCGAATTTGAGATTTTCCTTGCCCCAGAAATCTCTCTTGTAATATTGCGCTACATCGCTGACGCCAGCTTCGGGAATTCCGCCTTTACCACTGGACTGGTCGTTCACACCATCGCTCCTTGCGCAAGCTTCATTGAGCCGGGCTAGTGCCGCTCCGCGCATACGCAGGCTCGGCTGGCGGGAACAGCGTTGCGGACAACTCTTCGAACAGGTCGTCGATGAGCCGCGCCTTCGCTGCATTGCGCTCCATAATCTCTTGCCGCAGCTGCCCGGACCGGTGCTCCAGTTCCGTGAACAACTTCGTCAGCTCGCTGATGTCCAGCGTGCTGACGGACTGACAGAACTCGGAGAGTCCCATCTCCGTCATGAGGACATCATGTTTCGGAGAGTAGCCGATTGATATCGTGGGCTTGGAGAGCTTGAGCGCGCACAGGATGTTGTGATAACGGATCGCGACTACGCTGCCAGCCGGCTGCAGCACCCGCATGACATCGGCATAAGATGAAACGGCCGCAGCGACGACAACTGACGGGTCGAGATCTGGCCGGTATGCCCGCAGGTCGGTCAGAATCTGCTGCACCACGGCGTCATCAGAGCCGTTCGTATCCCCCACGATCAGAATGACCTTGCGCCCGCTGTCAACGAGCCACCGCACAAAGAGCTTCATACCGTCGACATAGCGCGAGTAGATTACTTCAGCCTGCTTGCGCTCATCGTTGGTGCCGTAATACGCCATGACGCCCACGGCGACGGTCTGCTCGTCACCAGCGTCGCAGGGCGGCGCTGGAAGCGCGAACGCCAGGTCGGGATAGACGTTGTCCCCGCTGGTATCGAGCCCGCGCTTGAGCATGGCCGCACGAGCCCCCGCGTCACGATAGGAACGATAGAAGGCAAGCCGGGCCGCGGAATTGAACAGCCATCTCGTCAGCGGCTGGTTGACGGCGCCTGCCCCGACGCTGACCATGGCTACTTTCGTTCCGAACATCCTCCCGGACGCGCAGAGGAGGAACAATGAATACGGAAATCCGCGCGGGATCATCGGCAGGCTCGCCTCGAGGACGCCAGCACCGGGCACGATGACCACGTCATGACTGCGGACCCAGGACGCCGTCCTGATCACGTCGACGCCTTTTCCCAGTACCTTGAGTGAGGCCGTCGTCACCCCGGATGCCTGGCGCCTGAACTTCTGGTGCCAGAAAAGGAAGACGGCGTCGATGCCGTACCTGCTCCGCACCACATCCGGTCCCGTGCACATGGCGTCTACCGTGGCGCCAGGATGCTCAGCCCGGAGATAGCCGAGTATGGCCTCCATAGAGGCATCATTGCCGATATTGCCGGCGCCCACCTTGCCGAAGACGCCAACCCGCGGCGTGGCGGTCTGCGCCCTCCTGGCTCTGCGTGGGCTCACCTTCACGAAGACTTCCCTGGCGGGCCGGCCACGACCGCGTCGGCCGAGACGCCGGCTGGCGCGGCAGAGCCCGGCTCCGCGGTCCGCAGCCCACTCCGCGACAGTACCCGGCCGGCCACCGGGACGGTCCGGCTCGCTGCCCACCGCGCCAGCAGCCGGTAGCATTCCTGCCGGTCCGCCAGCGACAGCGGAGCACGCCGGATCGCCGCAACATAAGCCCAGAAGTATTCGGCGTATAGCCGGGCTGCCGGGTGCCTTAGCCGGTTCGCACGCCGAGGGTCCAGGTTGGCGCACCGGGCACGCACGGTCGAGCGAGCCCCGCCCTGCCCAGCGTGCTGACGCCGGAAATACAGCCAGTCGGGGACCATGTAGAACGGCCCGTGCAAGGCGATCTCCGTAGTGAAGGTCCGGTCGGCGAAGTGGTAGCTATCGTGCAGTGCTATCCGGCGCAGCACGTCTATCCTGATCACACCGCCTTCGTCGTCGCCCCAGCCGTCGAAGAGCATGCTCCGAAATCGCTCGGGCGCCCGCGGAGCGGCCGTGTTAACCGGGTAGTCGACCAGATTCGTCACCACGCCCGACTCGTCGATCACTGCTGACCAGGAATGGGCAAGTACCACGTCCGGATGCTCGTCTAGCGTATCAATACAGAGCCTGAGCAGATCACGGGCATAGAGATCATCGTGCGACGCCGTCTTGAAAAGCTCCCCCCTGGCTTGCCTAATGACGAAGTTGTGGTTCGGGGCGCAGCCGATGTTGCGCAACTGGCGGACGTAGCGGATCCGGGAGTCCATTTTCTCGTACCGGCGGCAAATATCGGCGGTGCCGTCCGTCGAGGCATTGTCCGAGATGATCAGCTCGAAGTTCTCGTAGCTCTGGCCAAGTAGCGCATCGAGCGACTGGGCCAGGAAGTTCTCGCCGTTATAGACTGGCAGGCCGATAGTCAGCCGGGGAGCCGCGCTCATTCTCCGCCGACTTCGTGCCCAGCTACGCGCAGGATCGGGGCGAGAACCGCCCTGGCGCAGCCAAGATCGCGCGCAAGCAGATCCCTCATCGCTAGCTCCTCAGGCTCCGGAGGTCAGTTGGACCGGGCGGCTAGACCACCGTCCGCAACTCACATGACTCGCAAAGGCGCTGCCCTGATACATCCACAGGAGACCTATAGCCACTCGAGCACCCCTTGGTTGCCTCGTGCGATGACGCCGTTACTTAAGGTGCCGATGTTCGGCCCGTTACGCGCACCTTGCCGCCTCGCCGCCGGGCCAGACGCCCGCGCTCCCCTCGGCGCAGCGGCGATGGCAGTTGCGACGACTAGGCCGGCCGACGCAGAAAGCGTCATCGCTATGCCGGAGCGTTAATGGCAACGAGGGATTTCGGTATGCCGGCAATTCGTTCAAACCAAATCTCGCTGCCAGGAAAGTACGCGCTCATCTCGGTGACCGAAAGCAATTCTACCGATGCGACCAGCTCCGCCGCCTCTGCCACGTCCTTGCAGGCGGGCATATGTCCGATACTCCAGTGTCGGCATATCATGAGCCGTGCCCGGAATGGCATGAACTGAAATCCGGGAAAGATCCAGTGTGGTTCGACCGGGAAGTAGCGATACGGGGTCTGTATCCACCAGGATGGTGCAGAATCCCGGACTACGTCAGCGAACTCCTGGCGTCGCGCATGACCGCCCACGTGCTCCATCAGGCTATTGCTGAATACCAGGTCGTAGTGGCCGAAGCCGCCCGCGCACGCATCTGCCCGCACGACTTCCATCCATGGCTCGTCAGGATCGTCTGCGGGATCGAGATTGACAAGCGTGATCTGGCCGGCACGCAAGCCCAGGGCACGCCACGAAGCAGCGGTCCCGCCCAGGTCGAGGACGCGCATATCCGGAAGGCTCGGAAAGCGACGCTTGAATTCTTCGTTGCGACGCTGTCGAAGCTGGTGCGTAAAGGATCCGGGGTAGTCAGGATCGATGAACCTGGTAAGCGCTTTGGTTGAAGACAATGCTAGACCTCTATCTGAATTCTTAACAAGAATAGATACATGACCAATCTCCCGCTAATGTCCATCAGGCCCAGATGTCGCGCAGCGCGTTGAGCATCACACGTGAGCCAAGGCGATCCAGTTTCACGGGCAATTCCTGCATGTGGCCCAGGTTCTCCCGCACGGCCCGCTGCCGGTCCATGGAGCAGATGACAAGCAAGAAGCCCCCGCCGCCCGCGCCGGTCAACTTGGCGCCCGACGCGCCCGCGTCGAGCGCCAGGCTGACCGCGCTGTCAACCTGGTCGTTCGACACCCCCGACGCCAGCTTGCGCTTGGCCTCCCAGCTCTCACGCACGGCCGGCCCGATCGCGTCCACGTCGCCGCTGCGCAGTCGCTCGACAGCAAAGCCCGCGAGGTCGCGCAGGAGGTCGAGCTGAGGCCGGGTCCCTTCGATATTCGCGTTCTGCTCGGCCAGGATCGGATCCGCACTCCGGGTGATGCCGGTATAGAAGAGCATGATCTGCTGCTGGAGAGCCCGGCGCTCAGCTGACGAGAGGACCAGTTCCTCGGCTACTACGTCATCGCCGGGACCAAAGCGGATGTCACGGATCCCGCCGAGCGCAGCTATGTACTGATCCTGCTTGCCGATGGGCTTTCTGCATCGGTTGATCTCGATCGTGCATGCCCGCTCAGCAAGCTCCTCAGCCGTGACCTGCCGTCCCTGATAGGCGAACAGCGCGTGCAGCAGCCCGACGGTTACCGCGGAGGAGGATCCGAGGCCGGAGCCCGCTGACGGGATGTCGGCGAGAGTGGTGATCTCGACCCCGCTCGCCACGCCGGTCATCTGCATGGCTTCGCGGACGAGTTCGTGCTCGAGGGCCTCGACGCGCGAGACGATCTCCTTCTTGGAGTAGTTGACGTAGATGTCCCTGTCGAAGCGCTGCTTCACGATCACGTACACGTACTTGTCGAGCGCGCAATTGAGGACCCGGCCGCCGTGCTCCCGGTAGTAGCCGGGAAGGTCGGTTCCCCCGCCGAGCAGGCCGATGCGCAAGGGCGTCTGAGTGATGATCATCGCGCGACCCTTGCGGGCCATTCCTCTCGGGCTCGTCGGTAAGTGTCAGCGGTGCCGATGTCGCGGAAGTATCCGTCGACCAGCAC
>JBKQSL010000180.1:0-7292 GCA_052143655.1 Streptosporangiaceae bacterium
CCGGCCCGCTAGCCTTCGCGGTACTGGACGCCGAAGCCGCCGCGGGGGTAGTGCCACTTCAGCGCACCCGGGGCGGCGACGGCCAGGCACGTGCCGCACTCCAGGCACGCGGCGTACTCGACCGAGATCGTCCCGTCGGGTTCCTCGCTGTACACGTGCGCCGGGCAGCAGGCCACCAGGGCCTTGCCGGTCCCGGTGGTCCTGGCGATCTCCTGGTTGACCTCGATGTGGCACTCGTCGTCGTCGAGGGTGAAGCGGTTCTTCGCCAGCCGCTCGGGAATCGACAGCTTTTTCACAGTGACCGCGCTCCCGCAATACCGTCGCTGAGCAGGTGCCGCATCTTCACCGGCGACTGCCGCAGCGCGGTGCGCGCGACCTTCACCAGATGCCGGCGGGGCCTGGTGTCCAGGTTGAAGGCGCCGTAGAGGATCTCCGCGAGCAGCGGGCCGTACCGGGAGTACATGCTCTCGCGCTCCAGGAAGGCCGGCGCCTTCGCGTAGGTCTTCATGTCGTGGCCCGCGAACGAGGCGAAGAACTTCTCCGGGTACCCGGCCAGGCCGGCCTTGGAGGTGTCACCGGCCTCCAGCGCGGCACCGACGCCCTCGGCGGCCGCCACTCCGGACGCCACCGCCAGGTCCATGCCCCGGACGGTCAGCCCGGTGTTGAGGGTAAGCCCGGCGGCGTCGCCGACGACCACCATGCCGTCCGTGGTCATCTGGCCGATCATCTCCATGCCGCCCTCGGCGACCAGATGGCAGCCGTACTCCACCAGTTCCCCGTCGGCCAGGTACGGGGCGATGAACGGGTGCTCGGTGAAATGGTCGAAGACCTCGGTGACGACCTTGCGCTTCGCGGTGAGGTCGTCGAGGCGGACCACGATCCCGACCGACAGCGACTCGGTATTGGTGTACAGGAACCCGCCGCCGCCGATCCCCTCGGTGCAGTCACCGACGACCGCCATCGCCGCGCCCTCGTCGCCGGTCAGGTTGAACCGCGCCTCGATGGTCTCCCGAGGCAGCGCGACCACCGACTTTACCCCGACCGCCAGGTGGTGCAGCGGCTCCCTCTTGCGCAGCCCGGCCTCCTGGGCGATGAAGGAGTTCACGCCGTCGGCGGCGACGATCACCCGGGCGCGCAGCTCATCCTCGCCGGCCTGCACGCCGACGACCCGGCTGCCACCCGGCCCGGGCTCGGTGAGCACCCGGTCCACCCGCACGCCCGGCATGATCGTGGCCCCGGCCTCCTCGCACTGGCCGGCCAGCCACGGGTCCAGCTTGGCCCGCAGCACCGTGACGGCGTTGACCGGGTCAGCCAGCCGCTCATCCCGGTAGTCAACGGCCACCGAGCTGCCTGCGTTGAGGAAGCTGATGTAGTTGCGGGTGATCCGGCGCTCGACCGGCGCCTCGTCCAGGAAGCCCGGGAAGATCTCCTGGATGCCGCGCGAGTACAGCACGCCGCCGGACAGGTTCTTCGCGCCGGGCGACTCACCCCGCTCGATGATCAGGACCTCGCGGCCCTGCCGGGCGAGCTGATAGGCGGCGATGCAGCCGGCGATGCCGGCACCGATCACGATGACGTCGAAGTCCGGCTCGGCCGCTTCCGCCGCGCCCGTGGTCATCGCAGCGCGCCAGTGATCGCCGGTACTATCTGGTACAGGTCGCCGACGAGACCGTAATCGGCCTCCTTGAACACCGGCGCCTCCGGGTCGGAGTTGACCGCGACGATCGTCTCCGCGCCGCGCACCCCGACCATGTGCTGAAGCTGGCCGGATACGCCGATGGCGAAGTACAGCTGCGGGGCGATGCGGTGGCCGGAGCTGCCGATGTAGCGGTCCTTGCCGAGCCAGTTCAGGCCCTCGGCCACCGGCCGGGTGCAGGCGACCTCGGCGCCGGCGGCCTGGGCCAGGTCCTCGATCAGCGCCAGGTCCTCCTGGGCCTTCAGCCCGCGGCCGACGCCGACCACGCGGGGCGCCGCAGCCAGGTTGGCCTGCTCGAAGCCGGAGGTCCGGGTCT
Source organism: Streptosporangiaceae bacterium (assembly GCA_052143655.1). Taxonomy (GTDB): domain Bacteria; phylum Actinomycetota; class Actinomycetes; order Streptosporangiales; family Streptosporangiaceae; genus CAVSUR01. The sequence continues at coordinate 2,013 of JBKQSL010000180.1, forward strand.
CGATGACTGTCATGCCCAGCGGCTGAGCAGCGACCTCCTCGATCGGCGCGGCGGCCCCGCCGGGTGACGGCGGCGCGCCGCCGTCGAGGATCAGCGCCACCGGCCCGGACACCGCGACGGTCTCCTCGGCGATGCCGCCGAAGACCGCGTTGGCGGCCACGACATCGTCGCCGTCGGCGGTGACCGAGCGCGCGCCCGTCAGGACCCCCGCCCCGAGCCGGGCCGCGGCGGCCCCTAGCAGCACCCGCTCGCCCGGGCTGCGGCCGCTGAGCACGACACCTGGCGGGTCAGCGGCGACCGCGGCGGCGACCGCCGGGGCGCATGCCTCGGCCGGCACCCCGTCAGGCCGGCTGCACCAGACGACCTTGTCGATGCCGCTGGCCGCCACGGTCTCGGCTACCGCACGAGGCCCGGCCACGACCGCGGCGACCTGCCCGCCCAGCGAGCGCGCGGCTGTGATCAGGTTGCCGACCGCCGGCGAGTCCCCGACGACGATCCAGGCATTCACGCTCATTTCTGGCGTCCTCTTCCTCGGTAGTCCGGATTGGTCACAGCGCGCCGGCCGCGCGCAGCGCGGAGACGAGCTCGGCGGCCGCGGCGGCCGGGTCGGCGGTGTCGATGAGCTGGCCCTTGCGCTCCTTGCTCTGCGGCCGGGCGGTGCCCTTGACCGTCATCGAGGCGCGGACCGCGGGCACGTCCAGGGCGGCCAGGTCCAGGTGCTCGACCGGCTTCTTGCCCGCGGCGAGCAGGTCCTTCATGCCTGGCACCCGGGGGGGCGCGGCATCGGCGGACGCCGCAAGGACGGCAGGCCCGGAGATCTCGACCGCCTCGACGCCGCCAGGGACAGCGCGCTCGACCCGCAGCGCGCCCGGCTGCCCGGACACCGCGGTGACCTCCGCCGCGGCCGCCCAGCCGAGCAGGCCGGCCAGCACGGTCGGCACCATCTTGGCGGCCACGTCCACTGACGAGTCACCGGTGATGACCAGGTCCACGTCGCCGATGTGGCGGACCGCCCCGGCCAGCACCGCGGCCAGCTGCGCCGTCCCGGCGCCGTCCAGACTGTCATCCTCGACGACCACCGTGCGGTCCAGGCCGCGGGCCAGGGCCGCCTTGCAGGCGATGGCCGCGCCGGTCCCCTTGCCGCCCGCCGACAGGCCGACCAGCTCGGCGCCGGCTTCCTGGGCGAGGCCGCGCGCTAGCTCGATGGCGGTCGGGTCGTACACGCTGATCCCGGGCTTGGCCCGGCTCCAGTCCACGCTGCCGTCCGCGCCTACCGCGGCCTCTTCCGGGTCGCAGGCCCATTTATAGGCGACGACTATCCTCATCGTGATCCTCCTGATGGCGGCCGCCCGGCAGGCGGCCGCGATCTGTTATCGCGCCAGGGCGGCCTCGCGCTGGCCGCCTGGCTTACAGGCCCAGCTTCTTGGTCACCGCGGCGCCGTCGACGACGACCTCGCCGCGCTGGTTGGTCACCGTGGTCTTAAGGAAGATGAGCCGCTTGTCATCGCGCTTCCCGGTCACCGTCACGGTCGCGGTGACAGTGTCGCCGATCTTGACCGGAGCCGTGAATTTCAGGTCCTGGCCCAGGTAGATGGCATTCGGCCCGGGCAGGAACGTGCCCAGGACCGCGGAGATGAGGCCGGCCACCAGCATCCCGTGCGCGACCCGCTCCCCGAATATCGACTGCCGGGCGTGCACGGCGTCGATGTGCACCGGGTTGAAGTCACCGGTGATCCCGGCATAGTGCACGATGTCAGCCTCGGTGATCGTTTTCGCCAGCGAGGCATTATCGTCAATCTTGATCTCGTCGTACGCTAGCTCAAGCGCCAATTCGCGTTCCTCCATTCCGGCGTGCGCGGGGCGCACGCGTCCGGCATCCCGGCAGGCGAGCGCCCCTATCGCAGGGCGCTGCGGGCGATGACCATCCGCTGCACCTCGGAGGTGCCCTCGTAGATTTCGGTGATCTTGGCGTCGCGGTAGCTCCGCTCCACCGGGTAGCTCTCGGTGTAGCCGTATCCGCCGTGCACCTGTATGGCCTTGCCGGCCACCCGCGAGGCCGTCTCCGAGGCGAATAGCTTAGCCATCGCGCCCTCGGTCGAGTAGGGCAGCCCATGGTCCTCGTTCCAGGCGGCGCGGTAGACAAGCAGCCGGGCCGCGTCGACCTCAGTGGCCATGTCCGCGATCATCCACTGGATGGCCTGCAGGTTCCCGATCGGCTTGCCGAACTGGACGCGCTCCTTTGCGTACGCGACGGCGGCGTCGAGCGCGCCCTGGGCGATGCCGACGGCCTGGGCGGCGATCCCGATCCGGCCGCCGTCGAGGGTCTGCATGGCGATCTTGAAGCCTTCGCCCTCCTTGCCCAGCAGCTGGCCGGCGGGCACGCGGACGTTGGAGAAGTACAGCGGCGGCGTGCTGGAGGCACGGATGCCCAGCTTGTGCTCCCGCTCGCCGACCGAGAACCCGGGCGTGTCACGCTCGACGATGAAGGCGCTGATCCCCTTAGTGCCGATGTCCGGGTTGGTCTTGGCGAAGACGATGTAGATCTCGGCGTACGGGGCGTTGCTGATGAAGATCTTCGATCCGTTGAGTACGTACTCATCCCCGTCCCGCACCGCAGTGCAGGTGCCGGCGGCGGCGTCGGTGCCGGCGGCGGGCTCGGTCAGGGCGAAGGCGCCGAGCCGGCGGCCCGCGGCCATGTCGAACAGGAACTTGTCCTTCTGCGCCGGGCTGCCGAACTTCCAGATCGGCCAGGTGGCGAGCGTGGTGTGCGCGGTCACGATCACCACGGTGCTGGCGCAGACCCGGCCCAGCTCCTCCAGCGCGATCATGTAGCTGAGGAAATCGGCTCCGCCGCCGCCGACCTCTTCGGGGTACGGGATGCCCATCAGGCCCTGGCCGGCCAGCTTCGGCAGCAGTTCCTCGGGGAATCGGTGCTCGCGGTCGATCTCCGCCGCGATCGGCGCCACTTCCGCCTGGGCGAATTCCCGCACCATGTTCCGCACGAGTTCCTGCTCGTCGGTCAGCTCGAAATTCATCGTGGGATCACCTTCCTGATGACCGTCGTTCCGGCCCTGATGACCGTCGTTCCGGCCTGATCGGTATCTGGGTTGTCACGGCCGCCATCGCCGGGCGGGCCGGAGGACGCCGGGCGGCGCGCCGCCCCCGGCCCGCCCGGCTGGCCATCGCGGCGCAGTCCGGGCGGACCGGGGAAGCGGCGCCCCGGCGGGGCCGCCGGCCAGGCCGGCGGCCCGAGCGGAAGTTAGGGTGCGGCTCACACCCGCTCGAAGATCGCGGCGATGCCCTGGCCACCGCCGATGCACATGGTGACCAGCGCGTACCGGCCGCCAATGCGCTTCAGCTCATACAGGGCCTTGACCACCAGGATGGCGCCGGTGGCACCAATCGGGTGCCCGAGGGAGATGCCGCTGCCGTTCGGGTTCGTCCGGTCCTCGGGCAGGCCCAGCTCGCGGCAGACCGCGAGAGCCTGGGCGGCGAACGCCTCGTTCACTTCGAACACGTCGATGTCGTCGAGCTTGAGCCCGGTCTTGTCCAGGATCGTCTTGACGGCCGGGATCGGGCCGATGCCCATGATCCGGGGCTCGACGCCGGCGTAGCTGTAGGCGACCAGCCGGGCCATCGGCTGCAGGCCGTGCCGGCTGGCGTAGGACTCACTGGTCAGCGTCACGGCGGCGGCGGCGTCGTTCATGCCTGAGGCGTTGCCGGCGGTCACGGTGCCGGTCTTGCTGAAGGCCGGGCGCAGCTTGGTCATGCCCTCCAGGGAGGCGTCCGCGCGGATGTGCTCGTCGGTCGTCATCGGGACCGGGCCCTTGCGGGTGGCCACCTGGATCGGGACGATCTGCTCGGTGAAGTGACCGGCCGCGGTGGCGGCGGCGGCCCGCTGGTGGCTCTGCACCGCGAGCGCGTCCTGGTCCTCGCGGGAGATGCTGTACTCCTGCGCGACGTTCTCGGCTGTGACGCCCATGTGGCAGCAGTCGAACGGATCCGAAAGCCCGCCGACCACGGCGTCGACCGCCTTGGCGTCGCCCATCCGCTGGCCCCAGCGCATGCCGGGCAGCCAGTACGGGACCCGGCTCATGCATTCCGCGCCGCCGGCCACCGCGGTCTCGGCGTCGCCGAGGATGATGTTCTGTGCCGCTGACACGATAGCCTGCAGACCGCTGCCGCACAGCCGGTTCACCGTCAGGGCAGGCGTTGTCACCGGCAGGCCGCCGTTGACGGCCGCGACCCTGCTCAGGTAGAAGTCCCTGACCTCGGTGTGCAGCACGTGACCGAACACCGCGTGGTCGAATTCAGCAGGCTCGAGGCCGGACCGGCTGACCGCCTCGCGGACCACGGCCGCCCCCAGGTCGCCCGGCGAGACGTCCTTCAGGCCGCCGCCGTACTTGCCGATGGCAGTCCGCACGGCGGACACCACTACGACATCAGTCTGCTTGTCCATGACTTCCCCTCATGTGCAGCTAGCGGTTGGCTGCCCCGGCACCGTCGGGTGGCGCCAGGGCTGAAGCAGCCAGGTAATCCGATTGGGCGGCCTGGGTGTCCGCGCTGCGCAGCGCGGTGACCGCGGGCGCGGCGGCGATGGCGCTGCCCGCAGTGGCGAATCCGGGCAGCAGAACGGCATCCGGCGTCACGCTCATCCGCGCCGTCCTCCCGCCTAGGGTCGTTGCCTGCTGCCGTGCTTCAAATCTGCGATCGGACCGGGGCATCCAGTAAGGGCCGAAGGTCCCGTGTTACGCCTCTGCCCGGCGCGGGCCGCGCCGGGCAGTGAGCGCCGCTGCTACTCGTGATCCAGCACGTAGGTACCGGGGGCCTCGCCCAGCACCGGGTACTTGGCGCTGCCCTGGTTGCGCGGGGCCGCCTTGAGGTCGCCGCTGCGGTCAGCCAGCCAGGTCGTGTAGTCCGACCACCAGCTGCCGTGCATGGTCTCGGCCTCGGCCATCCACTGGCTGTAGTCGTCCGGGTAGTGCGGCGAGATCCGGTAGGTGGCCTTGGGGTTGGTCGGCGGGTTGACCATCGCGGCGACGTGGCCGCTGGTGGACAGCACGAACTTGATGTTGCCGCCGAGCAGCTTGCTGCTGCGGTAGGCGGCCGGCCACGGCGCGATGTGGTCGTCGATTCCGGCCACCACGTAGGTGTCGGTGGTGACGGTGGACAGGTCCACCGGCGTGCCGAGCATGCTGGCGGTGCCCGGGGTGGCCAGCGCGTTCGTCATCGAGACCTCGATGAAGCTGCGGTGCAGGCCGGCGGGCAGCCGGGTGGTGT
>JBKQSL010000181.1:0-10924 GCA_052143655.1 Streptosporangiaceae bacterium
GTCCGCCGGCTGCCCGGCGGACGCGACGGCGCACCGGGCCGGACAGCAGCTTCAGGGCCTCGGGCAGCGGGGCCAGGCGGTACTCGGCGATCTCCTCGGCCTGCAGCGTGACGCCGGCGAGGACGTCATCGGGCAGCACGCCGCAGTCGAACAGGAACCGCAGGCCGCCGGGCCGTCCCGGTTTCGGCGGCCGGAAGTCCACGCAGGCGAGTGCCCCGGACTGCACGTCCAGGCCGCATTCCTCGCGGACTTCGCGGCGGCAGGCCTGCCACGGCGTCTCGCCGTCGGCTTCCATCTCGCCACCGGGGATAGTCCAGCCGGACTTGTACGTCGGCTTGAGTATGAGCAGCCGGGACCGGCGGTCGAAGATCATCGCCCCGGCAGATGCCGGAATGGCCGGCGGCATATGCCAGGCCGCCGCTGCGGGAGTCTCACTTGCCCCGCCGTCCGCACCCCGGGCTCTCCCCGCCCCGCCGTCCGCGCCCGGCGCTTCGCCCGCCCCGCCGTCCGTGCTGGCCACGACCGCCACCCTACGTTGCGGGACCATGCCGCCGCGCGTGCTGGTCACGACCGCCACCCGGCCCTGCGCGGCCGCGCCGCCGTCCTCGCCGACCCTCGGCCGCCGGGCGCTGCGCGCCGTCCGCGGAAGCCGGACCCGGTGAACGCTCCGCTGAGCGGCCACATGCCGGGGTTCCTGTATGCCGGCTCGGGCAATGTCTCCCCGGCCGGCCAGCCGTTCGAGGGCCTGACCGGCGCGGAGTTTAACACCGACGCCAGCGGCAGCACGGTCACCGTCTACAAGATCGACACCACGGTGGCTGGCGCCTACTTCATGCCCGGCGCCGACCCGGGCGAGGGCTACGGGAACACCAACGCGCAGCTGTTCGGCACCGGCAGGGTGCCCTCGCCGGCGCCCACGCCGACGATGAGCGGGTTTCATCACGAACTTCGCCGACGCGATCGCCTACGACCAGCGGTCGGGCCGCAGCGTGCAGACCATCGAGGTCCGCTGGCCGCTGCCGCCGCTGACGGTCAGGGACGCGGCCGCCCCGGACCTGGGCGGCGCGCTCACCCTGACCACCGCGCGCACCGATGACCCGCTGGCCGGGGTGATCGCGCCGACATCGTCCGGCGCTAACCCGGCGGCCGCCGAGGTCTCGCACATCCAGGCCATCGACGCTCAGCTGACCTCGCAGCTGCCGGTGACGCTGGACAGCCCGAGGACGGTCCCGCTGCTGGAGCACCTGCAGACGCCCGCCGACTACGACCACTACGTCGCCGCCCGCACGCAGACGTGGAAGGAAGCGGCCGCCGCGGGCCAGTCCCCCGGGGCGCCGAAGAGCTAGCGGCTTGCAGGGCCGTCCCGGGCTGGGGCGGCCCTGCCCGCTCCGGCCCGGGCCTTCCATGATCGTGGAGACTTTTCAGGTCTATGCGCTGAGAAAGCTCCGCGACGATGGGGCACCGCAGCCGGGCAGGGCGCCGTCACACCGGGACGGGCCTGGCGGCGAACAGGCCGTAACCGTCACCGGCGGCGCGGACGAACGCGGCGAGCCCGGCAGCGGTGGCCGCCCGGTCAGCATCCGGCATCCGGTCGAGGATTGCCGCCAGTTCCTGGTGCCGCCAGGCGGTGACCTGGCGGACGATGTCCTGCCCGCTGGCGGTCAGTTCCAGCGTCACCACGCTGCGATGCGCCGGGTCGGCGCCGCGCAGCACGTAGCCTGCGGCCACCATCCGGCCGGCCAGCCGGGTGACCGTGGACCGGGCCTGGCCGAGCGCCCGGGCGGCCTGGGTGGACCGCAGGCGGCCGAGGTCGGCCAGCACCGCCAGCAGCCGGAACTGCGGCAGGGAGACCGCGCCGTCCAGCACGTCCATGCTCTTGAGCGCCAGGCCCGCGAGCACCCGGGTGGCCGCCTCGAATGCGGGCATCGCTCCGGCCGGATCCGGTTCGAGCTGGGCCGTGTCCTGCGGAACAACTGCCATAACGCAAGTATTGCCGACCGCAACAGTCTCTGCGCAGGACTGAACTAGCAGTAATCCGTGCCTCAGCCGGCCGGCCCGACATCTCCCGGCCGGTACTCGACGATCACCGGCAGGTGATCGGACGCGCCCCGGGCCAGGGCGGTGTCGACGACCTGATGCGCGCGCAGCGCGCCGAGCGCGGGCTCGGTGACCCGGATGGCGTCGATCCGGCGGCTGACGCCCCGGGTGCCGTAAGGATCGTCGGGGTGGTGGCCGGTCGTCGGCTGCCACGGGGCGCGCAGCGCCGCGGCGGCGTCATGCAGGCCGCCTGCCCACAGCACGTCGCCCGGCTGGCGGTCGGCCCAGTGCCGCCGGCGGCCGTGCTCGTCGTAGTCCCACTCGCACTGATAGACCATCGCGCCGAACCAGGGCACCGCCGCGTACGGGTCGCCCGGCTCGTACAGCACCCAGTCCCCGGAGCCGGGATCGGGCACCCGGTCGGCGCACTCGGTGTTCCAGTCCGCGCCCACCAGCACCGGCGGCTGCCCGGGTGCGTCGGTCAGCGCCGCGACCAGCCGCTCGTTCTGGTCGGCGCGCAGCCGCCGGCCGAACGGCGTCGCGTGGTAAGCGGCATGCCGCACCAGCGAACCGCCGACGTCCAGCGTCACGCAGGCCAGGGAGTGCCAGAAATCCTTGCCGCCGTAGCAGCGCAGCGAGCCGGGGACCGGCTCGATGCCGTCGCGCCACAGCACGCCCGAGTGAAAGCCGCGCGGCCCGGTCGCCACGGCCGCCCGGCCGGGTCCGCCGCCAGCGCCCGGCACCTGACAGCGGCGGCCGGTGTCGGCGGCCAGCTGGGCCAGGCCGCGCTGCGCGCCCGCGTCGTCGTCGGCGCGGATCTCCTGGACCGCCAGCACGTCGGTGTCCAGGGCCCGGATGACCTCGACGACCTGCGCGTAGCGCGCCCTGGCCGCGGCCGAGTCCTGCTCGAACAGCCGGAGCGTGTTGTAGGTGCCGAACAGCACCGAGCCGCCCGCCGTGCGTGCCGCCGCCATCGCTGGCCGCGCCGTCAGCCCACCGGGCAGCCAGGCCGCGCCCGGGCCAGACCCGAATCCTTGCGGACCCGCAGGCACGCCTCGTTCACGGCCTGGAAGTCCCGGGCCGGAATGCCCTTCAGCAGTGACACCAGGCCGTCCGGCCACTGCCGGAAGGCAGTGCCGCCGAAGAACCAGTTACTGCCGTTGTCGGCCAGGATCAGGCCGTAGTGCTGCATCTCGACCAGCACGGCCTTAGCGTCGCGGCAGTACGGGGTCCGGCTGCTGCAGAACCTGGCCACGGGGAAGCTGGCCCGCAGCCGGAACCTGGCGCCCATCGGCGGCAGGTCCAGGCTGGACCCCGAGCCCGCCTCGTGCCGGGCAGGCCAGAGGTAGGAGGTCCGGGTGCGCGCGGCGGTGAACCGGATGGCGTGCCGGATCGGCTGGCCGGTCCGCACCGCGGCCTGCACCTCGCTGTAGTTCAGCAGGCCCGGCAGGATCGGCAGGCCGGCCGCGTCCGCCGACGTCCAGCCGGCCGGGCGCAGCGCGTTGGACCGCAGGTTCCAGATCGCCCCCGAGCCCGCCGTGGAGCCGCGGGCCGAGTACCGCGCGTCCCAGAGCTCGTAGAGCTTGCAAGTGTCCTTGTTCACCATCAGCGCGTGCCGGTCACCGCCGGCCTGCGCGCCGCCCTCGATCCGGGTGCCGGGGCCGAACGGGTACAGTCCCCGGTCGCTCTGGCTGGCGTAGGTAAAGCGGATGCGGACGAGCCGGTGCTTGCTGCTGACGATCGTGTAGGGGATCCCGTACGGATACCCGCCCTGGTCCGGGCCGAAGTCCGGGTGCAGGTAGGTCGTCGCGGAGTCCATCGACCGCAGCCAGGCGGCGCTGCGGGAGTCGACCGGCAGCCGGGAGATGTCGGTGTTCCAGACGTTGTCCGCGGGGAACATCGGGCAGCGCGGCGCGCCGGGCACGGTCGTCCCGGCTGGCCCGGCGGCCTTCGTCCCGGCCACGCGGCGGCCGGCTGCAGTTGTCCGCCCGAGCAGGGCGTGTGCCGCCCCGGCGGGACGGACCGGGGCAGCGAGCGCGGCTGAGGGGAAACCGCCGGGCGCGACGGCCAGCACCCCGCCCAGCGCCGCGAGCACGGCAGGCACCGCGGCACTGCGGCGCCAGGGCCGCCCGCGGAAGGAAACCGTGGGTCGTTTCATCGCGGCCATCCTGGCACGGCGGCGCCGGGCCCGGGGCCGAAAGGGATTAGAGTGACCGGTCATGACAGCCCGGCCGCTGCGCGAGATCATCGACCCGGGCTGGGCGGAGGCGCTGGAGCCGGTCAGCGGGCAGATTCGCGAGCTGGGAGATTTCCTGCGCGCCGAGGTCGCCGCGGGCCGCGGCTACCTGCCGGCCGGCGATCTGGTGCTGCGCGCGTTCCGGCAGCCGCTGGCGGAAGTCCGGGTCCTGATCGTCGGCCAGGACCCCTATCCCGCGCCCGGCCACCCGGTCGGCCTGAGCTTCTCCGTGGCGCCGCAGGTCCGGCGGCTGCCGGCCAGCCTGGCGAACATCTTCCGCGAGTACGGCAGCGACCTCGGCTACCCGCGGCCGGCGACAGGGGACCTGAGCCCCTGGACTGAGCGCGGCGTGATGCTGCTCAACAGGGTGCTGACCGTGCAGCCGGGCCAGCCAGGGTCACACCGCGGCCGCGGCTGGGAGCAGGTGACCGAGCAGGCCATCCGGACGCTGGCCGGCCGTGACGGCCCGCTGGTGGCCATCTTGTGGGGCCGGGACGCCGGCAGCCTCGCCCCGCTGCTGCGCGGCGCCACGTGCATCACCTCACCGCACCCGAGCCCGCACTCGGCCGACCGCGGTTTCTTCGGCTCCCGGCCGTTCACCCGGGCCAACCAGTTGCTGGAGCAGGCCGGCGCGCCGCCAGTGGACTGGAAGCTGCCGTAAGAGCGGGCGGACCGGTGACCGGGCAGATGGGCGGCCGCCGGGCCGCCGTGGCGGTCGTCGGCAGCTGCAACATGGACTTCGCCGTCTTCGCCGACCGGCTGCCCGCGGCCGGCGAGACGGTCACCGGCCGGTCGCTGCTAACGGCACCGGGCGGGAAGGGAGCCAACCAGGCGATCGCCGCGGCCCGGGCGGGCGGGCAGGTGCGGATGATCGGCGCGGTCGGGGACGACGCTGCGGGCGCGCAGGTCCGCGCCTGCCTGGACCGGGCCGGGGCGGACGTGACCGCGCTGCGCACGGTGCCCGAGCCGACCGGCTCGGCGCACATCACGGTCGACGCGGCGGGCACCAACTCGATCGTCGTCATTCCGGGCGCGAACGCCAGCGTTACCGAGCTGACCGCTGCCGACCGCGCGGTGATCGCCGCCAGCGACGTGCTGCTGCTCCAGCTCGAGCTGCCGGTCGCCGTGGTGACTGCGTCCGCCGCCGCGGCGGGCGGCCCGGCCGGCCCGCTCGTGGTGCTCACGCCGGCGCCGGCCCGGCCGCTGCCGCGGCAGTTGCTGGACCTCGTCGGCCTGCTGGTGGCCAACGAGCATGAGGCCCGGCAGCTGGCCGGCGGCGGGGACGCGCTGGCGGCGCTGCTGGCGCTCGTCCCGGCGGCGGTGATCACGCTCGGCGCGGCGGGCTGCCGGTACGGCCGCCGGGACGGCACGCGCATCAGCGTGCCCGCTCCCGCGGTGGCCGCCGTCGACACCACCGCCGCCGGGGACACGTTCACCGGCGCGCTGGCGGTCGCCCTGGCCGAGGGCCGCCCGGCGGCCGCTGCCCTGCGCTGGGCGACCAGCGCTGCCGCGCTGTGCGTGCAGCAGCCGGGGGCCGCCGGGTCCATGCCCGGCCGCGCGGAGATCGACGCGCTCGCGCGCACGCTGACGGTGCCTGGCCAGCACCGCGAGCCGGCGCCGGGCGCGTAGAGTCGGCGCAGCGACCCGACCAGGAGATGCCCGATGGCTCATCTGCTCGCCACTGACCGGCCGCCGCTGCTGACGCTGGGCGGCGTGCCCCTTCCGCTTGTCGGGCGGGCCCGGGTGTACGCCTGCGGGATCACCCCCTACGACGTGACGCACCTGGGGCACGCGGCGACGTTCGTCTGGACTGACGCGCTCAGCCGGGTGCTGCAGTCCGCTGGCACCGAGGTAACGGTGTGCCGCAATGTCACCGACGTGGACGACGTGCTGCTCGCCGCGGCCGGCCGGGCGGGCGAGCCCTACGACCGGTTCGCGGCCATCCAGCAGTTCCACTTCGACCGGGACATGGCCGCCCTGGGCGTCCGGGCGCCCGCCCTGCAGCCCCGCGCGCATGCCTACATCGGGCAGGTGATTGCCCTGGCGGCGGGCCTGCTGGCCCGCGGCGCCGCCTACCAGCGGGACGGGCGGGTGTACTTCCGCGGCGCCGAGGTGGCGGCCGCGTCCGGGCTGGCCCTGGAGACGGCCCTGCACCTGGCCGCCGAGTACGGAGACGCGCCCGCCGACCCGGCCCGGGACGACCCGTTCGACGTGCCGGCCTGGCTGCCGTCGCGGCACGGCGAGCCGGCCTGGGAGAGCCCGTGGGGGCCCGGCCGGCCGGGCTGGCACGCCGAGTGCGCGGCGATGGCGCTGGACGCGTTCGGGCCTACCGTCGATGTCCAGGCAGGTGGCGCTGACCTGAAGTTCCCGCACCACGCCTATCAGGCGGGCATGGCCCAGGCGCTGTCCGGCGTCACGCCCTTCGCGCGCACCCGGCTGCAGGCGGGCGTCGTGCACGTGGACGGGGCCAAGATGGCCAAGTCCGCAGGGAACCTGGTCCTAGTCAGCGAGCTGCTGGCCGGCCATCCGGCGGCGGCGGTGCGGCTGCTGATCCTGGACCGCCGCTGGGCGGAGGACTGGGACTACCACCCCGCCGGGCTCGCCGCGGCGGCGGCCCGGCTGGAGCGGCTCCAGTCGGCCACCGGCCGGCCGGACGCCGCAGCGGCGGGCGGCCCGACGGCGGTCGCCGCCGTGCGCACCGCCCTGGCCCGCGACCTGGATGTGCCGGGCGCGCTGGCCATCGCCGAGGAGGAGGGCGGCCAGGCCGCCCGCGTGCTGGGCGGCGTCCTCGGCCTCTGGTGACCCGCCGCCGCCCGCCAGCCGCGCACACCACAGCAGCCTGCGTGCCGGGCAGCTGGGCGCGCCGGCAGCAGTTGGGCGCGCCGGCAGCAGCCCGCAGCCGCAACAGCACGCGCGTCGAAACGACGCGGGCGGGTACCGCTATGCCGGGTACCACTTCGAACAGGGCGGCTGAACGGCGGCCGGGTGCGGTCACCAGGCCGAGACAGGCGCGGCCGGAGCGAGCTGCCGACGTCCCGTCCGGCCGGTCACCCGGGCGGGACGTCGGCGAACTCGGCGCGCACGCCTACCAGCCGGACCGGCCCCCGCTCGGTGAACCGGTCCAGCGCGGCCATCGCCCCGGCCGCCAGCGCCGCGGGATCCGCCGTGCTCTCCGTTAGCGTGCAGCCGCGGCTGAGCGTCCGGAAGGGCACGTAACGGACCTTGACGACCACCCGGCCGGCAGGCCGCCGCAGGGCCGCCAGGTCCCGGGCGACCTCGCCGGACAGCCGGCGCACCTGTCCGCGGACCTCGTCCCAGTCGGCGATGTCCTGCTGGAAGGTGACCTCCCGGCCGTGCCCGCGGGCCAGGTACGGCTCGCCGCTGACCTCCGCGGAGGCCACGCCGCGGGCGGTCTGCACCAGCCAGGGGCCGGTGGCCGGGCCGAAGCGGGCGGCCAGATCGTGCGGGTCGGCGGCCGCCAGCGCCGCGACAGTGCCGATGCCGAGGCCGGCCAGCCGTGCGGCGGTCTTGCGACCGATCCCCCACAGTGCGTCCGGCGGCCGGCCGCCGAGCAGGCCGAACCAGTTCTCCGGGGTGAGGCGGAACACCCCGGCGGGCTTGCCGAACCCGGTGGCCAGCTTTGCTTGCAGCCTGTTGCGCCCGATCCCGACCGAGCAGTCGAGCCCGGTGGCCGCCCTGACCCTGGCCTGGATGTCGCGGGCCAGCGATTCGGGGTCGCCGGTGTCCGCGGCGAGGAACGCTTCGTCCCAGCCCTGCACCTCCACGACGTGCCCCAGGTCCCGCAGTACCGCCATGACCTGCGCGGAGGCAGCCTCGTAGGCCGGGCGGTCGACGGGCAGGAAGACCGCGCCGGGGATCTGCCGGGCCGCGGTCCGCAGCGGAGTCCCCGAGCCGACCCCGTACGCACGGGCCTCGTAGGAGGCGGTGGCCACCACGCCGCGCTTGGCCGGGTCCCCGTCGCCCCCGACCACGACCGGGCGGCCGCGCAGCTCAGGGCGGCGCAGCATTTCGACAGCCGCGATGAACTGGTCCAGGTCCACGTGCAGCACCCAGCGGGTCACGCTGTTGTTCGTCCCCGCCGCGGGCCGGTCCGCAACATCGCACTGGTGCGCCGCGGTCCCGCCCGGCCTACCGTAGGAGGATGGACGACCAGCTTGTCGGCCGCGAGTACGCGGGTCAGCTCACCGACGCCGACCTGGATCTGCTCGCCGGGCTGGTCCCCGGCCCGCGCCGGGCCGGCGGCGGGGCGCAGCTGCGCGGCAACCCGGCTCGGCTGCCCGACCTGCTGGCCGGCCCGTCCGCGTTCACGGCCGTATTCGCCGCCGGCGGCCCGGCGGCTGCGCAGGCGTCCATGGCCTCCCCGTTCCTGATCTTCGCCGTGGCCGTGCACCGGGCCGCAGCTGAGCTCGGCGGGATGCGGCACGTGCCCGAGCGGTCCGGCCCGCGGCAGCGGATCCCCCTCTTCGACGCCCACTACCTGCGGGACTTTCTGAGCTCGGCGGACCGCAGGCTGTTCCTGGCCGAGCTGCTGACGTCCTTCACCCGGGTGGCGGGCGGCGGCTGGTACCGCAGCGGGCCGGGCGGCCGCCCGCGGCCACGCCGGGTCAGCGAGCTGGACCTGGTCCGGCAGGCCGGCCTGCTGGAGGCGGCCCCGGCCGCCGAGCAGCCGGGGCGCTGCCGGCGGCTCGGCGACTGCGCCCTGTTCCTGGCCGGGATTTTCCCCGATTACGCCATAACGCACGCGCCCGGCCCGGCCGGGACCGCCCGGCTGCTGCGCGCCGCGCGGGTCCCGCCAGCGCTGCGCGAGCAGCTCACGGCCGCGCCGCCGATCGACCTGGTGGAGCACCTGGGCGCGCAGTGGTACCGCACGGCGTGGGAAATCTCCCAGGTGCGCACGGCGCGGCTGGCCGTGGTGCCCGAGGTGGCCGACCGGTTCCGGCAGGCCAGGCGGGTGCTCAACCACATCGCGGACCGCAGCGTGTTCCCGGCGGGCGCCGGGCCCTGGTCGGCCGCGCCCGCGTCCTGACCGCCCGCGCCCGGGCACGTTGACACCCCGCGAGCGCATCACCTAGATTCGCCCTGTTCGGCAATAGAACCTATGTTCGTAACGCGCACATCGGCGGTGTCGCCGTGGCAACCGGGTGACCGGGCCCGCGGGCGCCGGGGCGAAGGAGCGCACGTGGCCCTGCTCGACGAATCAGCCTGGCGCGGCACGATTTTCTCATCCGGCTGGCGGCCGGGCGGCGGCGGAGACGCCGCGGTCATCGAGCCCGCTACCGGCACCGAGCTCGGCCGGGCGGGCTTGGCCTCCGCGGCCGACGTCAGCGCTGCCGCGCAGGCGGCGGCTGCCGCCCAGCCGGCCTGGGCCGCGATGCCCTACACCCAGCGGGCGGCGATCTTGCGCAAGGCGGGCGAGATCTGGCTCGCCCACGCGGCCGAGATCGAGGACTGGAGCATCCGCGAGGGCGGCAAGATCCCCCCGGCGGCGCAGTTCGAGACGCATGTCGCCACCGAGGAGATCTTCGAGGCCGCCACGCTCCCCGGCCGCCCCTATGGCGACCTGCTGCCCAGCGAGGCGCCGCACCTTAGCTTCGCCGAGCGGGTGCCGGTCGGGGTGGTCGGCGTGATCGCCCCGTTCAACTTCCCGCAGATCCTGGCCATCCGCTCCGTGGCCCCGGCGCTGGCGCTCGGCAACTCCGTCGTGCTGAAGCCCGACCCGCGCACCGCCGTATGCGGCGGCGTGGTGCTGGCCGCTGTCTTTGCCGCGGCCGGGCTGCCCGAGGGCCTGCTGCACGTGCTGCCGGGCGGCCCGGACATCGGCGAGGCGCTGATCAGCGAGCCGCAGGTGCCGGTCATCTCCTTCACAGGCTCCACCGCGGCGGGCCGCCGGGTGGGCGCGCGGGCCGGCGAGCTGCTCAAGCGAGTGCACCTGGAACTCGGCGGCAACTCGGCGCTGATCGTGCTGGACGACGCGGACCTGGACAAGGCAGCGTCCGCCGGGGCCTGGGGCTCGTTCCTGCACCAGGGCCAGATCTGCATGACGGCCGGCCGCCATCTGGTGCACGAGGCTGTGTACGACGACTACGTCGCCCGGCTGGCCGAGAAGGCCAGCCACCTGCCGGTCGGCGACCCGGCCACCGGCCAGGTCGCGCTCGGGCCGGTGATCGACGAGCGGCAGCGTGACAAGATCCACGAGCTGGTCTCCGGCAGCGTCGAGGCGGGCGCCCGGCTGGCGGCCGGCGGCACGTACGAGGGCCTGTTCTACCGGCCGACCGTGCTCGCGGATGTCGCGCCGGCCATGCCGGCTTACGCCAGCGAGGTCTTCGGGCCGGTCGCGCCGGTCGTCCGGTTCTCGACCGCGGACGAAGCCGCCAAGCTCGCCGGCGACTCCGAGTACGGCCTGTCGCTCGGCATCCTCACCCGCGACGTGATGCGCGGGCTGGAGCTGGCGCGGCGCATCCCCACCGGGATCGTGCACATCAATGACCAGACCGTCGACGACTCACCCAACACCCCGTTCGGCGGGATCCGGGCGTCAGGCACCGGAGCGCGGTTCGGCGGCCAGGCGAACCTGGACGCGTTCACCGACACCCGGTGGGTGACCATCCGCGGCGACATCGCGCCGTACCC